>SUWL01000020.1 GCA_015061495.1 Lentisphaerota bacterium | reverse complement strand
AAACTTCCATTTTCTGACATCCCTTTCGTGCCAGTATATGCAGTCATTCGCAAAAATCTGTTCTTTTTACGATGCCATGTTCTTAAGCCTAACAGATATTTATCGCCCCCACCTCCGGTGGTCATTGCAATAATTGCAATTCTTGCAGCGATCCTGCTGCCGGCACTTAATTCCGCCAGGCAGCGTGGAATCGCCACCAGTTGTTTGAGCAATCTCAAGCAGGTCTACCATGACTTCAACAATTACTGCGATGCCATGGATGATATGGTGCTTACTGAAAAAGGCAGTTCGGAAAACTGGCCGATCATTCTGCGTAAAGTTGCTTTCCCGCAGGCAGTTGATGCCGACAGCAGTGAATGGGCAATTTACGATTGCGGAGCTGCCGATCCGTGGGTGGCTACCAAACAGAATGCTTCATGGACTTACTATCCGACCAAATTGACTTACGGTTACAACGTCAGTCTGGGAACCGCAGTCAAACGGGCAAAAATCCCATCGCACATTGCCATTTTTTGTGATGCGGCAGCGAAATATAAGGTTGCTTCAGACAGCAGCAACGGCTGGAATTACTATAAGGACAAAATCAGTGATCGCCACTCCGGAAACGGCAACTATCTTTTCAACGATGGTCATGCCGTGGCATTACCATATGAGATAGTTTACACGGATGAGGGACAGTATATGTTCAATCCGCTGAAAACCCGCGGGCCGTCATTTCTTTAACATGAGGAGCAAACAATGAAAAAAACGTTAATTACAACTTCAATTAACATGAGGAGCAAACAATGAAAAAAACGTTAATTACAACTTCAATTCTTGCAGGAGTCGCAGTTATGGCTGGAACTTTGAAAATCGATGTGGCTGACCACGATATTGCCGTTCGTCCGGCAATTCCGGTAGTTGAAAATGAAGCGGTTCTGGCTGTCCGGGTTTCCGGAGCTGATGCAGCAGAAAAATTGACCGTTTCGGCGCAAATCAACGGCAAAAAGATCGGCGAAGTCCAATTGGATGCCGGAAAAACTGAAGCCTTGTTCACTTTTAAAGAAAGTAAGACCGGCTGGAAAAAAGCCACCGTTACCGCTATACAGGGCAATGAAAAAGTCTCCGCCGAAAAGGTGTTTCCGGTGACCGCCAGAAGATTGCATTTCCCATGGTTCGGCAGTCATGACAACGAGGGCAAACTGGAGTTGTGTAAATATCCGACCATGGTTCTTGCCAAAGGGCCCAAAGATATCGCTTATTGGAAACATCGCGGGGTGATGGCTGGCAAGTGGCGTGGCGCAAAATTCGATGCCAAACAGGGGATCGCCGATGCTATGAAATATTACCGCCGCGGCACTGAAGGGTTTGACGGCATTATGATCGACGAGATCGGCAACTATGATGATCACAAACTCCGGGAAAGCACTGCCGTCAAGGGATTGCAGGAATTCTGTGCGGTCAATGAAGATCTCTTTGTAGCACTGTGGGTCTGCGGAGTGCCGACTCCGTCTCTGATGAATCTTGCCAAAGGGATCTACCGCAAAAAAGGTGTTGATCTGATGATGCTGGAAAATTATGTCAATTATCTCATTCCGGAATTGAAAAGTTTTCTGCCGGATGAAACTATGAAGTTCCGCATTGAAACTGCCCGCCGTCAGGATGTGCTCCACAGTTCGATCATCACCGTCGGCATCCACGGCAATGCCAAAATTTTCACTCTTACCAATGATGAATTGGAAGAACAGGTGCGCACCATCAAACGTCTGGCTCCGGAAATGCCGGGCATGGGGGTGTATGCCACCGGCAAAAAGATGACCAACAAACCGTTGATATTTTTTGCCGATGAATTGTGTGCCAAATACTTCATTTCTCCGGTACTGAATCTTTATCCCAAAGCTCTGCGGATCATCGACACTCCGGTTGCGGGCAAACCGGTGAAAATCATCGGTAGAGTCACCAATGCCGGCGGTATGGATTCCGGTGCGGTCACAGTGAATTTTTACTGCGGCAATCCGGTCTACGGCGGTAAACTGATTGCTTCGAAAAAGATCGCTTCAGTAGAAGCTTTCCGCCTGACCAGCTATCCGAAACCGGCTGTCGTTGAGGTGGAATGGACTCCGGAAAAACGCGGTTCCCAGGAAATTTTCATGGAAATCATCCCCGAAGATCCCGCCGATACCCTGCTGGATCATCTGACCGATATTAAGGTGCTGGTACGGTAATCATGGAAAAGATAATCTTATCGCTTGCAGTTCTCTTTCCGGTCATACTGGGGGCATTGGAAATCACCGGGTGCCGTCATGAAAACGGTAAAACGCAGATCACCTGGAAAAATGCTCCGGATGGTTTCGTAATGGTATATCGTTATTCGGAAAAGATCACTGCGCAGAATATCTTTTTCGCCACCCGGCAGAGATTTAATGCGGAACTCAACCGGGCAGAGATCATTACCAGAGCCGGCGGCAAAAATTACTATATGCTTACGGTTTGTGACCGGTTCGGCAAAGAAAGCCGGGATTTCGCCATCCAATCCGGTCCGGTGGATGAAACTGCCGCAGGGAAACTTGCTCCGATCGATTTTCAGGTCAGCAGCGGTTCTGACGGTACGTTTCTGGTGTGGGAACCGCTGCCGCTGGAATACCGCGGCATGATCCGGGAAATCCGGCTGATCGACCGTCAGGGCAATGTGATTTCCACTGCGGCAAGTTCAGCGGTCAGTTTTCAGCTTCCTCCGGTAAAAAACGGCGGAGACAGAGAATATGCGGTTGTTGCAGCAGGAGTTGACGGCAGAGATTCTGCGATAAAGGGATTTTTCCGCTATGGAGACTTTCCGGATTTCATGATCCGGCAGGAGAGCAGCGCAGTAAAAAACAGTGCTGTTTTTCTGGAAAACCGTTTCCCGGTGACCGGCAGAAAGAACCGGATAACTTTCCGTATCAGTAATTGCGGCGGCAAAGCCGGTTCGGCAACGGTACTTCTGCCGGACGGAACGGAAAAAAAGATCACCCTTGAACCGGGAAATTCCGTAGATCTTCCCGCTTTCTGGCAGCCGGCAAAGCGCGGCAGACATCAGCTGGATCTGAAAATCATCTGCGCTGAAGACCGCCAGCAGAACAATAATAATCTGCAGCTTACCATCCATGCGGTAGACAAAACATTGTACTTTCTCTGGTATGGGGCGGCGTCGGAACTGGAATTTGCCACTTGCGGAACCGACGCTCCGGAACACTGGCGGAGAATCGGCGGCAGACAGCTGAAAATCTGTGTTGCTCATAAGGATGCCGCTTACTTCCAGGCATTTTTTGATAAAAAAGATGCTCCGGACGGACTGCAATATGACGAACTCGGCGGTACTATCGAGCCCCAAGAGTATCTGGCAGCACTGCGGGAATTCCGCAAAAAATATCCGGATGTTTTCATCGCTCTGTGGCATATCGGTGCCAATCTCAAGCCGGAGATTGTCGAAGCGGTAAAAGACGGCACTATCGACCTGGTCATGCCGGAGCGTTACCACACTTGGGATGCCCCGATGGAAGAGAGTTTGAAAAAAGATATCGCCATGCTCCGCAAAGTGGGCGTGCTTCATAAAACCATTATCGGTTTGGGGACTCACCGGAATTATGCCGGTTACGGCAATGCGGAACAGCATGCGGAATATTTGGAAAAACAGATCGCCTTGATTCGGAAACTTGCTCCCGAATCTCCCGGTATGGCATTTTATAATGATGCAGCTTTGCCGGGAGTAAAGGAAAAGGTTGATGGATTCTGTAAAAAATATTTTTTGGAAGAAAGGAATGAAAAATGAAAAAATTGTTTGCCGTCCTCGCTATGGCCACCCTTGTTTGCGGTGCTGCCGATCCTAAAACCGTCAAATTTGATTTCGCAACCCAGCCGGAAATGACCTCCGCTACTTATCCGGATCGGCGTAATCTGGAATATATGGAAAAATCATTTGCCATTCCTGCGATTGCCGGACAGAATTTTTCTGTGGAATTTAAAGTCAATATCACTCGCATCAACCCCTACGGCAATATCTGGGTGGGAGTGACCAACAGCCGGAAAAAGATGCAGAATGCTTTCATCCGTTTCGGCAGATCTGACTCCGGTTCGCTTTTCCACTTCTATTCCGGAGTCGGATTCGGAACACCTGCCACTGCCAAGCCTTTCAAAGGATTGATGCGGCAGGCGTATACATTGAGGATCGAATATAATGCCGGCAGTATGCAGATCCGCTATCAGATCAGTGATGCGGCCGGTAAACTCATCCATGATACCAACTGGGTCAATTGCCGCGTGCCGCTGAATCCCGACCGTCTTGCCATCCGGGTCAATGACAATGCTGATTTGGGGATCAGCGTAATCAATTACAATGCTGAAAAACAGGCTATTTTTGCCCGCAGTCTTATCGGTTATGAAAAGAAAACGCCATATATTATGGAAGCGGACATCACTGAAGCCACCGTTGTTTTCTGAACTGAACTCTTACTGATTTCCGAGATATTATGAGATACGTAAAAGGTTTCTCATAATATCTTTTTTTTATACACCTTCAGGTCAATAAAACCACCGGCTTTGCCGGTGAGTACCGAAAAAATCTTTAGAAATAGTTTGCAAAAGTTCACCTTTGCTACTACACTATGTTCAGACCTGCCAGTCGAACTTAATGTAATAACAAAGGTGTAAAAATGACAAAAGATACTACTAATAACTTATCACACACTCGTTGAAAATGCAAGTACCATTTAGTATTTGCTCCCAAATTTCGCGTTAAGAAATACAATTTTATTTTCAATCCAGTTTTTCTGTTTTTTATGATTTTCTGCCCATTCCTGTCACAAACCGTCGGAGGACCAATTATTTGCATTATATTAAGTTGATACAACTTGAAAAAGCATCTTTGACGGTGTATTTTTTATGGAGTGTTTATAAGCATAATAATGAAGATATTGGGAAACATCGCTATCCTGCCCGGCAGAGAACTTGCTGATTATGAAAAAAGTATTTGTATCCGGATGTTATGACATGCTTCACAGCGGTCATGTGGCTTTTTTGGAAGAGGCCGCGAAATTTGGCGATTTATATGTCGGATTAGGTTCCGATGCCACGATCTGGGAACTTAAAGGACGCCGCACGATCAACAAAAATGCAGAACGTCTTTATATGGTAAAGGCTTTGCGTTGCGTGAAAGATGCCTGGATCAATACCGGTTCCGGCATTATGGATTTTGAAAAAGAGGTCGCGGAATTAAAACCGGATTTTTTCTTTGTCAATACCGATGGATATACGCCTGATAAAAAAGCTTTCTGTGAAAAGCTCGGCATTAAACTGATTGTCAGTGAAAGAATTCCGGAAGCCGGTCTGCCGGCGCGTTCAACGACTGCGTTGCGTCAGGAGTGCCGGATCCCGTATCGGGTCGAACTTTGCGGCGGATGGCTGGATACGCCGCCGGTCAATTCTCTTTGCCCCGGATCGGTGATCACCATGTCTATTGAACCTGATATCGAATTCAACGATCGGAGCGGCATGGCGACCAGTTCACGCAAAAAGGCGGTTGAAATGTGGCAGACTCAAATTCCTGTCGGTGATCGTGAAGAGCTGGCAAAGTTGCTTTTTTGCGTAGAAAATCCTCCGGGAGCAAAAACGATCAGCGGATCACAGGATCAGCTTGGGATGCTGCTGCCCGGTTTGAATAAGTTGAATTACGACAATGGGTATTGGCCGGTTTCCATAGAATCAAAAACGGATCGTGAAACATTGGATTTTGTAAAGTCGAATCTCTGGCTGGTGGCATTGCCTCCCCGGAAAAAGGGCTATGATGTTCTTAAAAACACCAGAATCAATGCTGCCGGTGCCAAAAAGTTGGCTGATGCTGCTGAACGGGCTTGGATGGCGATTCTGGCGCGAGATGTAAAAGCATGGGGTGAAGCGACCAAAGATTGTTTTGCAGCTCAAATCGAGATGTATCCGGCGATGGTCACCAATGAAATCCGTGCTGCCGTTGAAGAATACAAGGATCAGGCGTATGGCTGGAAGGTCAGCGGTTGCGGCGGCGGTGGTTATTGGATCTTGATTACCGACAAAAAAATTCCCAATGCGATAAAAGTAACCCCCTGTTATAAGGTGGACTGACTGCAATGCGCCAGACTTGAGCTGATGGGAAGCATTATAGTATAACCGGAACATTTTTCATTCATAAATTAAAGAATGGCATTTTACTGTGAACAATAGAAGGCAACAACAGACACCTCCGGTACTTTTTGTGGTATTCAACCGGCTGGAAACGGTCAAACAAACTTTGGGAGCGATTCGCAAAGCAGCACCGCGACAGTTTTTTATCGCTGCTGACGGTCCCCGTGAGTCCCGCCCCGGTGAATATGAAATGTGTCAGGCTGTACGAAATTACATCCTCGAACACATCGACTGGAAATGCGAAGTGAAAGTCCGCTTTCAAGAAAAAAATCTCGGATGCAAAGAGCATGTCAGCAGCTCCATAAGTTGGTTTTTTTCAGAGGTGGAAGAGGGGATTATTCTTGAAGATGACTGCCTGCCGGGTAAAGATTTTTTCCGCTATGCGGCTGCGGCACTGGAGTTTTACCGCAATGATCCTTCAGTAATGCACATCAATGGCAATATATTGAGAAATTATGTGCCGGATGAGAAAAATTGTGCTTATTTTTATCGTTATGCGCATGTTTGGGGATGGGCTTCGTGGCGCAGGGCTTGGAAATTTTATGATGCGGATCTGAAAGATTTCACTCCGGACAAAATGTATGGAATCTTTCCAGATGATCGGCGGCAAGCCGCAAGATGGAACGAAATATTGACAAACGTTATTGCGGAGAAGCCGGGGTTCAATACGTGGGATTTTCAATGGACTTATGCCGTCATGGTCAATAATGCCTGGTGTGTTTCGCCGGTGCGTAATTTGGTTTCAAATATCGGTGCAGAACAAAGCACTCACGATATGAAAGATGTTGCGGAATTTCTTTGCACTCAAACATTTGATATGCCGGAAATGTTGAACTTCCCCATTTCTGGAGAACATTGTTCTCTTGAAATCGAAAGAGATGCATATCGTATGTTTTATAAAAAGAAAAATCTTTTTTTACGTATTTTTGCGAAAATATCTAAAATCTTTTCCGGCATATTATGAAAATTTTTTTTGACCATCAAATATTTTCCTCTCAAGTATTCGGAGGAATTTCAAGATACCATATTCAACTGATAAAGCATTTGGATGTTGAGTGGGAATTACCTCTTTTTTTCAGCAATAATTTCTATCTTAAAGAACTGAAGACCGTACCGGGATTCTTCCGGGAAACTCATTTTAAGGGCAAAAACCGGATATTGGAACGAATAAACCGTATCAAAGCAATTTCTGAAATTAAAAAGGGAAACTTTGATATTTATCATCCCACATTTTATGGAAATTGTCTGGTGCAACATCTGCAAAAACGACCGATGGTTTTGACTTTGCACGATATGATCCATGACCGTTTTCCTGAACTTCCTGCATCCAAATGGGAAAGAAAAGCAAAATATGCCATGGCACATCTGGCTCAAGCCATCATTGTTCCGTCGCAATTTACCGCAGATGAATTGATAACTCTTTATAACGTGCCGGCTCAAAAGATACATGTCGTATGTCATGGCGGTCCGGAATGGAAAATGCCGTCAATCCCGTTGGAAGAAAACCGTTTTCTGTTTGTTGGTGCCAGAACTTATTATAAAAATTTTTCAGTTGTTCTTAAGGCATTGAAAATGGTTCCGGAATGTTCCTTGATTATTGTTGGATACCCCTTAAGCAGTACCGAGGAGACGCTGGTCAAAGATCTCGGGGTTAAGGAGCGAATCAAGGTCGTCGATGCTTCTGATGATGAGCTGAAAGAACTTTACAGTTCCAGTTCAGCATTGATTTTTCCTTCTCTGATGGAGGGATTCGGTTTGCCGGTTATTGAAGCATTTGCGGCAAATTGTCCGGTGATTTGTTCGGATATACCGGTCTTTCATGAAGTAGGCGGCGATGCGGCTCTGTATTTTGATCCGGATTCTCCGGCAGCTCTTGCCAGTGCTATGAGGGAAAATATAAAGCATCGTTTTACAGAAAACATTGCAAAGCAGTGTGCTGAATTCAGTTGGGCAAAGTGCGCGGCTGAAACCAGAAGCGTTTACGAAAAAGTTTTGCAAAACAATTAATAGCATAAAAAAAGGAATAAAAATGGTTATTTCAAAAGTTATACGCAGTGCAGTCAAGCGGAAACTTCGGAGATTTGCTGAAATATTCGGCATCTACCGCTGGTCATCACCCGCCTTGCACGGCATTGATAAACGTTTGGCAAAATATCTGCCGGAAACGCCGGGATTTTTTATTGAAGCAGGAGCTCATAACGGATACTCTCAAAGTAATACATATTACTGGGAACGCGTCAAACATTGGCAGGGAATATTGGTGGAACCCATTTTTGAACAATATCAGGAGTGCTGCCGAGAACGCCCCAATAGCGCATGTTTTCATAACGCATTGGTTGATTTTGAATATTCGCAACCGACAGTACCAATCTACAGTTTGAGTTTGCTTTCCCAAATGGTTGATTCTACGCAAACAACAGCTCAAAGCGAGTTGCGGGAGCGTGGCATGCAGTTGGAAAAAGGCGTATCTGGGGAAATTGAATATGCTCCGGCAAGAACTCTGACATCAATACTTGAGGAAGTTAAACCGTCACAGATCGATTTCTTTTCACTGGATGTGGAAGGTAACGAATTATCTGTACTGAAAGGATTGGATTGGGAAAAGTATTCCCCAAGGCTGATTCTTGTGGAAGCTAATAAACCTGATGAATTGGAAGATTTTTTATGTTCCAGGGGATATAAAACTATTCGGGATTTCAGTCCCAATGATCTATTATTTATAAAAGAAAGTAAAGCTGTTGACACTCCACAATCTTTAGATTGCAGGGAATAAACACCTTACCGGAAGCAGCTTTTCAGGATTCGTGGACTGTTTTTTATCACTTTTAACAGGAAAATAAACCGGGCAATCAAAGGATTCTGTCCGTAGCGCAGTTTGACGGTCAACTCATCTTTCAGGCACTGGTAAATATAGCGGTCAGACAGTCCGTCTTCCAGATAAAAAGCTATCGGCTGCGGTACATAAAGCGGAGCGATATTTTTTACATTAACCGCCCGGTACATGAAATCATAATCTCCCAGAAGCCGGAAACTTTCATCGTATCCCCCGATGGTTTCATAAATCTTTCTGGGAACGAACATGGATGGATGCGGCGCAAATGCTCCCAGATAACGGTTCTTTTTCCGGAAACCTTTGACCAGTCCCAGATGCTGATAAATCACATCTCCCCAGAATATGCGGTCAAGTTTGCCGTAATCTGCGAAACTTCCGGCAACCAATTCGAGGGCTCCGGGAAGATACCGGTCTCCGGAGTTGATCATGCCGATTACCTCTCCCGTGCAGCGGGCGATCCCTTTATTCATCGCGTCGTAAATGCCGTTGTCTTTCTCGCTGACAAAAAAAGCAAGTCTGTCGGCGTATTTTTCAATAATTTCAGCCGTGCCATCGTCCGATGCCCCGTCGATGACCACATATTCCAATTCGAATCCTTCGCCGCTCTGTTCAAGGACAGAGCGCAAAGTATCCTCAATATGGGTGCAGTCATTCCGGACAATTGTGACAACAGATATCTTCATAAATTAACATTTTTTCTGATAAAGCAAATGGTTTCGTTTTAATATAACCTTCGTTTGTTGAATTACAAGTGTCAAAATCGCAACGGATACGGAATTTTATATGTATTGCCGGAAAGATTTACTCTGATCTGATACTGAAACATCGATTTTTTTTATAAATATTGTTCCGGCAGTTGCAATCCGCCGGCGGAAATGGTATATTACCGGCAAACGTTTGATTTGAGTATGGAGACATGATATATGGGAAAATTCAAATTCGGCAGTCCGTTATGTTTGTTGTTTATAATTTTTCAGCTGGGATGCAGTGCCGTTCCGGAACATAACTATATCGGCATGACCAAAACTGAAGTCGCAGAGCATCTGGAAAAGCACGCTTTTCGCAGCCGGTGGAGCTGGAACCGGTTTGCTATCCATCTGCCGCGAAGCCAAAAATATTCCCATTCTTTCCGCAAGGCACAGGATGTGGTGAAAAATCAAGCTGTTATGGCTGCGGATCAGTGGCATTGCGATTTCTTTCCGCAGCGACATTGGCTTTGGGGATGGAACGGAATTTTTGCCAAATGGTATTTCCGGATATTGGAGTTCAAAGATGACCGGGTGGTTAAACAGCGGTTGGCACGCAATTACTATTGGGTTCACGGTTTGGCAGGCGAGTCTCCATATCCGGATTTTCCGAAAAATTTTCATCAGGTCAATGAGAATATTTACCGTTCTGGTCAGCCGGATAAAGATGAGTTTTGGTCTCTTTACACCTTTAACTGTATTCGCAGTGTGCTGAATTTGCGGGAAAATAACAGCGACAGAAACGAAATCAATGCAATCAACCGCAATTGGAACAATGCCATTACTCTGTATGAGATCCCCCTTGATACCGGAAATATCACCGAAGCGGATCTCTATAAGATTCTATCCGTGATCCGGGATGCGCCGAAACCGTTATTGATCCACTGTTGGCATGGCAGCGACCGTACCGGCTGCGCTGTTGCTGCTTATCGCATTGCCTTTGAGGATTGGAGCGTGGAAGATGCCATTTCTGAATTGATGAAACCGGAATACGGGCATCATAAAAACATTTATACCAATATTCCTGAATTGCTCCGCAATGCGGATTGGCAGAAAATCAAAGCCGCGGTATCGAAGTCAAAAAAATAGCCGCATCAAGTTGGCGTTTTCGCGTTTATATTTTGAAAATGAGGTTATATTATGAGAAAAGAACTTGCTCTTGGCATGATGCGTCTGCCCGTCGGAACTGATAACAAAATCGATCCGGAACAGACGATCCGTCTGGTTGATTGTTTTCTTGAACATGGTTTTCGCAAATTTGACACCGCTGAACTTTATCACGATACGCAATCGGAGCATGCCATCCGGGAATATGTTGTCAAACGTTATCCCCGGGATTCTTTTGAGATCGCCGATAAATTGTCCACCTGGCGGATCCCCGAAGGGTCTTCCGCAGAAGAGTTTTTTCAAAAGCAGCTTAATGTTACCGGTTTGGAGTATTTTGACCGCTATCTGCTTCATTCTCTGGACGAAAAAATTTATCCGGATGCCGAGGCAAAAGGATACTTTGACTTCATTTTTGAAAAAAAGGCGCAAGGTTTGGCACGCGAAGTCGGTTTTTCTTTTCACGGCAAACCCGAATTGCTGGATAAGGTACTGACCGAATATCCGGAAGTGGATGTTGTGCAGCTGCAGATCAATTATATTGACTGGGACAATCCGGCGGTTCGCTCCCGGGAGTGTTATGAGATCGCCCGTAAACACGGCAGAAAAATTTTGATCATGGAACCGGTCAAAGGCGGACTGCTTGCCAATCTGCCGCAAGATGGTGCCGGAATTTTGAAAAGCGCATCCCCCGGAGCATCGGTCGCTTCATGGGCGATCCGTTTCGCCGCCGGTCTGAAGGGGGTTGATACGGTGTTGAGCGGCATATCCACTATGGAGCAGATGCTGGATAATGTCGCTGTCATGAATGATTTTAAACAGTTGAGTGATGATGAACTTAAAGTTTTGGGACAATTGCGGGCATATTTGAATAACAATCCCCGGGTGGAGTGTACCGGATGCGGGTATTGCCTTGCGGCATGTCCGATGAATTTGCCGATCCCCGGATTCATATCCATGCTTAACAATGTGAAAATGTTTGGCAATATGCCACAAATCGTGAATTCTTATAAAATATGCTCCTCAAGGCATCGTGCCGATGAGTGTGTCAATTATGGTTGTTGTACCGATGTTTGTCCGCAGCATTTGGATATCCCGTATCATCTGGCATCGCTGGCAAAGTGGGCTGAAAAGAGTGGATGCTGAAATCGTCCCGTAAACGGTTTGAGGAATGCCGCACTGCTGCTTGACAAAAGAGTTGTGCCGTGTTATTTTAAATACAGATTTCAATCACGGAATATGACAGGAAAACGATGAAGTTGTTCAACCGGATCTCTGAATTTGCATTGCGGACGTTGCCGCTGACAGTTGCTGTCCTGGTGGTGATGTCCGTTTGGGGCGTTGTGCAAAATTCTCCGGTTATCCGGTGTACTGACTCCGGAAATTTCTGTCAAAAGACCATTTTTGAATTGCCGTCAACTCCTTCCGGTACCGATCGTCGCAACCAGGCACAAGGTGATTTACTTGAAGCATTGCCGATGACTGTGACCTCGGCGGTGATTTCCCGCCGCAATCAGGAACCGGTCATGCCCGGACTTTTCCGGGATGGAAACGCCGACCTTTTTGAAGCCGGAACCCGGATCGCAGTGGCGCATTTCCGCAATCAGATTGTTGATAAAAGCAGCATATTTTCCTATCAAAGGTTTTTACGTCTCTCTTTACCACCCCGTGCAAGTCCCGTAACAGTTTGACAGTTGATGCTGCCGTAAAAGTCGCGGCAGCAGAAGTTTTCAAATTGACAAATTGTTATGGAGCAAGTAGCATTATGGGTGATTTTTTCAAAAAGCATCTGGATGATATCATGGTCTATACCTTTGGTATTCTCATGGCTGTGGCGTGTATCATGTTCTGCGCGATCATTATTGCATAAAAGTTAAAAATGAAAAACGGGGAAAGATTTTTGATCTTTCCCCGTAAATATTTCAGTTTTTCAAAAAGGCACATTGTCCTGGCGTCTGCCGCTGGATGCATCAAAATCCGTCCACGCGCCTTCACCGCCATCATCTGCCGTAAGCAGCTGTATTTTGCGTTCCAATTTGGCCAGTTGTTCCCGGCAATGCCTGGACAGCAATACTCCGCGTTCAAATATGGCAGTCAACTCTTCCAGAGTTTGACCGCCGGTTTCCATTTTGGCAACTTGCACTTCCAATTCGGCAATCGCCTGATCTACTGACATGGCAAGAATGTCCTGGGGAATATTTGTGCTTGACATACGTTCTCCTTTTAGGTTGTATCAGTGAAATATATCCTCATTTTTTTAAAAATCAAGTTGAAAATCGTAAAAAAAAGCGTATATTAAGAACCGAAGCCGTCAGGTGAGTTTTTTACCTGGACGGGAGTGTTTTTGCCGGGGAATGAGTCTTATCGCAAGTGTGGTGGAGAAGAGGTTGAAAATGAACAATAATGACATTTTCCGTTGTTCCAGATGCGGATTGCAGCTGGAAGTGACCAATTCCGGTAAAAGCGGAGTCCAGGTACCGGCTTGCTGCGGGATGCCGATGAGCTTGCAAAAGGAAAATTCTGTGGATGCCGCCGTCGAAAAGCATGTTCCGGTCGTAGAAGCCCGGGAGGACGGCATTCTGGTCAGAGTTGGAGAAACTGCTCACCCGATGACTGCGGAACATTATATCGAGTGGATCGAAGTTATAAATGGCGCGTATGTAAATCGCTGCTATCTTAAACCCGGAGATTTGCCGCAAGCGGCATTTTATGTGCCGCTTTCTCCAAAACTGCTTGTCCGTGCAAGCTGTAATATCCACGGATTATGGAAGAAGTAATAAAACAGTAAAGACGGTGTGGAGGGGCATATGAAAAGTTTTTACAACGCTGAAAAAATTTCAGAAAATGTCTGGTGGGTCGGTGCCGTGGATTGGAGTGTCCGGAATTTTCACGGTTATCTTACCGGGCGGGGCACTACTTATAATGCGTTTCTGATCATCGATGAAAAAGTTACCTTGATCGATACGGTGAAAAAGGGATTTTTTGCAGAAATGATGGAACGGATCTCTTCGGTGATTGATCCCCGCAAAATTGATTATATCATTTCCAATCACGCTGAACCTGATCACTCCGGCTGTCTGGCGGAGGCGATCGCCGCGATTCAGCCGGAAAGAGTGATCGCTTCGGCAATGGGAGCGAAAACACTTAAAGCGTACTATGGTATCGATGTCGAAATTGCCAAAGATCCGGTGTCCATCGGCTGCGGCTCTTTGAGTTTTGTGGAAACCAGAATGCTCCACTGGCCGGACAGTATGGTTTGTTTCTATGACCGGGACGGTGTACTCTTTTCGCAGGATGCATTCGGGCAGCATCTCGCCGGAAGCAAGCTGTGGGCAGATGAATATGATCCGTCGTTGCTTGAATATGAAATGAGCAAATATTATGCCAATATCATCAATGCACAAAGTGCCAAAGTGTTGACCGTATTGGATGCGTTGATCGCGCTCAATTTGGATATAAAGGTGGTCGCTCCGGATCATGGTCCGTTGTTCCGCAAAGATTTTGATAAAATTTTTGCCGCCTACCGCCGTTATGCCGAGCAGAAACCATGTGCCCGGGCGGTCGTGGTATTTTGTACCATGTGGCATGCGACCGAGGAGTTGGCGCGAGCTTTTGCCGATGGGGTCCGGTATGCCGGAGTTGAAGTTGAACTTATTGATCTGGCGGTCAGTGAACGCAGTGCGGTTATGACCGCAGTTGCTGCTTCCGGTTTGGCTGCATTCGGAGCGCCGACGATGAATAATCAGGTTTTTCCGGCGATGGCGGATGTGCTTACTTATATTCGCGGACTCAAACCGCAGAATAAGATCGGTTTTGCCTTCGGTTCATGCGGTTGGAGCGGGGAGGGGGCAAAGCAGATCACTGCTGAATTGGAAGCTATGAAGTTTGATTTGCCGATTCCTTTCATTCAGTCAAAATACAAGCCGACTGAAGAGGAATTGAAAAATATTTTTGATGCCGGATATACTTTGGCAGAAAAATTAAAACAGTCATTATAAAGGAGGATTTGGGGATGTGGGAAGGAATTATGTTGATCTGCTTCGGGGTAAGTTGGCCTCCGGCGATCATAAAGACGCTTAAAGTAAAAAATCCCAAAGGGAAAAGTTTTGTATTTCTCTCTTTGGTGCTGATCGGTTATTTGAGCGGAATTATCGGCAAAGCTTCCAGCCAGGGTATCGGCTGTTTGAGTAATTGGGTATTCTGGTTGTATGTTCTGGATTTTTCCATGGTGGCGACCGATTATTTTTTCAGTATGTACTATACGATCCAGCGTAAAAAGCAGGGTTTGGATTAATAAAAATCAAAGAAAGGGAGTTGGCTATGAAAAAGTATGTGTGCGAAGTTTGCGGCTATGTTTATGATCCCGCAGTTGGTGACCCGGATAATGGGATTGCTCCGGGAACTGCCTTTGAAGATATTCCGGAAAGTTGGAACTGTCCCGCTTGCGGAGTCGGCAAGGACAGCTTTACCGAAGAGTGATCTGCATGGATTGCAATCGTTTGATCAGGCGTATCGCTTCTGGTGATATGCCTGATTTTTTATGCAGATATTCTTGAGAGAAAAAAATCTGTACTCAAGAGCAGGTGATCTACCGCCATTCCTGCTTGCCGGTATACAGCCGCCAGAACACCGGGAATGTTACAATATAAAACGCATCGAGTGCCAGCGAGCAGGTCAGTGTTATCGGTACATCCAGTATATATCCCGGAATAGACAGAGGGGCTATCCAATATCCCCAACTTTCCCTTTTTGTATATAGTAATTGGCGGTTGAAGTAATTGTTTTCCCATTCCCATTTGGTGCGCTCTCCATACCGCAGACCGGATAATTCCTTTACTTTTGCGTGCTTCAAATTTTGGGGTTCATCGGTAATTTTGGCGGAAACTTCGTAAAAATCGGTATATTGCACATTTTGGCAATCAATTTTCATCCACACTTTGCCGAAATCCCCTTTTACTTCCTGGTACCGGAAACGTGATCTGTGCGTATTTATCCAGTCATAATCACGTTTCCACACTTCTACCGGCAGTTGGATGAATTTTTCTCCATTGATTTCGTAAATTTTCTTTTTCCCGTTCCAACTGACCATATAATCCAACTCTCCGGCGTGGGCGGCATTGAGGCCGATCTGACTTGGAACTCCGGCAAAAATATTTATAAACACATTTTCGCGATCATGAATGGTGCTTTGACAACCGGACAAAAATATGCCGGTCAATATGATGATTATCAGCTTTATCATATTCATAATGTGCTGTTTCGCAATCGAATAGTAAATCATCTGTATCAAGATTGGAGTATTTAACAGTTCATTTATTCATTTTTACGGAGGAATAATATAGCATCGCAAGAAATAAAAATCAAGGCGGCATGCTGCCGTGTATAAGCGCCGCAGGTACACCATGCTATCCTTACTGCCCGGAGAGAAAATTTCACAGGAAATTCGTTACACTGCCTTCACCATTTGCCATATTGATGGATTTTATCATCATTATGACCACTTGGTTGTTATCAGTAATGATTTCCCGGATTTTATTACCGCACACTTTTTGATATTTTCCAACCGGATTTCGGTATTGTCATCGCAAAAAATCAAGTTCTGATCTGATTCTTCCAACTGTATTTTGCCTTGGGTGCTGACGGCGTTTTCGTGAAAATCCTTCATGGTTATTTCGTATAATGCACCTAATGTACCCAAATCGTTCCATTGAAAAGAGGCTTGCTTGACTGCCACGTTGTCGGATTTTTCCATAACTGCATAATCTATGGAGATTTTTTCGCAGCTTTCAAAGTCAGCAGTGTAATCTTGCCCTGCAGCCCATGCAGAAAACTTTTCGTATAAACCGGGACAATATTTTTTGAATGCTCCGGCAATGGCATTTACCTGCCAGACAAAAATTCCGCAGTTCCACCAGTAGTTGCCGTCCATCATATAGTGTTGAGCGGTTTCAAAATCCGGCTTTTCTTTGAAAGCACTTACCTTGTATACGCCCGGAGCGATTTTTTCGCCTGCATTGATATAACCGTAACCGGTGGCAGGCTTATCCGGCGTTACGCCCAGAATAGTCAAGGTACCGTTTTGAGCTTGCTCTATACAGTCAAGCAAATCTTCCTGAAAACGCTTGACGGGGGCAATACGGTGGTCAGCGGGCAGAATGATCATGGTGGCATCGGGGCATTTGCGCTTGATCAACGCCGCTGCCAGAGCTATACAGGGAGCTGTGTTTCTCCGGCAGGGTTCGGCGATGATATTTTCTGCGGGCAGCATCAATATATCCCGGGCTTGAACGGCGGATTTTTCGTCGGTTATCACCAAAATATTTTCAGCATTCAACAACGGGAACAACCGCTGCACGGTATCTTCCAGCAATGTTTGCTGACCATTGAGCGACATCAGCGGTTTGGGGCGTTCTTCGGTACTCAATGGCCACAATCTTTCGCCTTTGCCGCCCGCCATAATGACGGCAAATACCTTGTCACGGTCAATTTTCATGATTACTTCCTCCTGATTCCATGGATCAATCTGGTGTGCGGCAGCAAACGGCATCGGATATTCAATTTATGCGGCAATTTAATTTTTTTACCGGCAATGGAATCCACCAGATCCTGCACCAGCATTTTTTGCGGTTCTGCCAACTTCAGAAATCCATTGCGTATTTCCATTGGTTCAATGGGATTATCCACGAGGTATTGGACATTTTCAGCCACGCTTTCGGCGGTATCATCCGCGTAACGGCAGGCGAACTCCGGCAGCAATGTATCCCGTCCTCCCAGATTGCGGGTGTTCACGACCGGCACTCCGCACAAACTGTATTCACCGCATGAAAACATTGCTCCCTCTACGGCAGAAAGAGCCAAACCGCAGGCAGCTTCACAAATTTTTCTGCCGATGAAAAAAGATGGAACTTTCTGACTCCACACCGCATGGGGAAATTTGGCGATCGTTTGTTCAAAATACTCTTTTTCCTGATTTGAATAACTGCCGATCAAATGCAGATTTTTGACTTTTACCGCCAAATCATGCCGCTTGAAAGGGGTGATCCGGGCAATGTAAAGCGCATCGAATTTACGTTTACCCACCTTGCTCAACGGATAGCGTGACGGATCGAGAAACGCATTGTGACTGGCGAGATACACCTCATTGAATCCTTTGATGATCTCCACTTCCCCGGGGGCATTTGCCAGAATGATGAATCTGGCCTCCGGGAAAGCATTTTTCGCTTCAGCCAGACGTGTCTGCAACTCATTTGCCACCTCCGGCAGTTCCGCCGACCAGCCTAATTGCAAAAGCATGGTAAATTTTTCCCCTTGCGGCAAAGCCCGTTGAAACGCCGGCAAATTCCGCAGGAAATCCATTTCAAACGCCGCAATGATTTCCGGCGAATGGTTTAATATACAGGCAGGAAGATAATCAAACCAGCTCATTTTAAACTTTTCCACTCCCGTGCTTTGATCAGATTTTTCGTCCGTCTGTCGGCATTGGCAGCAATGTTTCCGGCAAAGATGGATATGCAGTTATTGGTGAATCTGCCATTGACCACATGCAGCAGCGGCAGCGGACAATTTATATTCAGCACACCTTTTGCCGGATCAATGACAGCTCCGCTGAAATTTTTTGCCTCGACCTTGCGCCAGAAAATATTTTTGTGTTCCGGCATATAAAATACGGCTTTGATATTTTCCGCAGCCGTTGCCGCGGTGGAATCGGTTTGCCAATTCAACGGATTTATATTGTATACATCGTTGGGCATTTCAGCTGTTTTCTCATTATTTATACAGCTTGTCCAGGTCACGATCACGCCGCAGTCATCCGCATTGGCGGCGGCTTTAAGACCGTCCCAATAGAAATCTTCGGCGATCTGTGCCGCTGTTTTGGGCTGCATATCCGGCAGATAAGCGGCAATAAAACCGTTTTCAACATTTATTCCATCGACTTTTTGCATCGCACTGTAGAGCAGATCGGCTGATTTGCCTTCAGCAAGCAGAATAAACGGATGCCCTTCTTTATGGAAATTCTCAAGATAATACTCCAGTGCCGCCGTAACATTTTTTACATCCGGCTCCTGGATCTCCGGAGCAAACACCCGCACCCCTCTGCCGAAAATATCATTGGTATGGGTTTTGGTCCAGTTGAATTGGATATCGTGAGTATCTCCGTAACCCGCCGGAGCTTTACCGATATAAAACAGATCGTATCTGGCATAAAACTGCGGAATATCATTCTCGCGGATCAACCAGTTTGTTCCGTAATCATAAGGTGATGTTGAGGAACACCCGGTGAATGTCAATACCGCTGATGCGGCAATCAGGCAATAGATAAACTGCTTCATTTTTTCCTCCATAATTTGCTCCGTAATACTCTGATGATAAATAAAGGATTTCCTATGATATAACGTTTGAACAATCTTGACGGCTCATTGTAAAGCCGGTAACACCACTCAATATTGCATTTCCTCATCCACACAGGAGCCCGGGGGATGCGCTCTGATACAAAATCCAGCAAGCCACCTACGCCGATTGCCACACAGCCTGGCAAATCCTGCCGATGCTCATGTATCCACATTTCCTGTTTGGGGACGCCCATCGCCACTAAAATAATATCCGGCTGCAACGCGTTGATTTCTGCAAAAACAGCTTCCTCGCTTTTCTCGTTAAAAAATCCGTCCGCACAGCCGACAAACTCTGCTTTGCCGTTCAATGCCCGGGCTTTTTCCAAGGCTTTGACCGCCACGCCGGGAGCTCCGCCCAAAAGGTAAATGCGGTAAGGCTTTTGAGCCAGCAATGGGAACATATCAGTGCCGTTGACATTTTCTTCAACTTTGTAATCAAGCATCTTTGCGCCGATCTTTGCCCCGATGCCATCAGCAAATACTGCGGCACATCCATTCAAAACCTGCTTATATGCCTTATCTTTGCAGACGATATTCAAACAATGGGCATTGATAAAAGCGACATGGTGATTCGCTTTACTCTGTACCAATGCATCAATTTTTTGCAATGCTTCACCCATCGTCCCGCAGAAAAACGGTACTCCAAATATTGCGGCACTCCGGCAGTGGTAAATTTCCAGCAAATCGGCAGCAGTTTTCTGCCAGCTGAATACGGCAGCTTTTTTCTGACCTTTACGGATCAAATCCTGCCGGTAATCGCTGTTTTCAAGGATCTTCCGCATCGCGGAAGCGATCTCCTGCGGGGATGAGGGATCAAAAAGTTCTGCTGCATTCCGGCCCAATTCTCCCAGCGAAGAGTTGTTTGAACACGCACAGGGCAATCCGGCATGCATGGCTTCAAGCAATGATAAGCCGAACCCCTCAAAGTGCGACGGAAATATGTACATGGCACTCTGGGCATACAATTCCGGAAGTTGGGCAAAGTCTACAAAGCCCGTGAATTTGAATTGCGTTTTGCACGGCGATTTTTCCGCATATTCAAATACCGTTTCCGCTCCGTTCCAAGCGGCTCCCGGCATGACGAGGGTGTACTCTTTACGCAAATTTTCCGGCAAAAGCTCAAAGGCTTTGAGCAAATTCAAATGATTTTTGCCGGGGTGCTCAATGCGTGATATGTAAAGTATTTGCTTGAGTTTGGATGTTTCCTCTTTTGCCGGAGGGGTGAATCCGTTGTAGACCACCGTGATTTTTTCTTCGGGGATGTGCCAATATTTGATCAAATCGTTTTTGGTTGAGTTGCTTATGGCAACGATGCTTTGAGCTTTTCTGACATAATAAGGCAAGATATGCTTGATGTAAAACATCCGGAATTTGTCGTACTTTACCGGTACGTGGTATTGCGAAAGATCATGCACCACCGCAATGTTAAAGATCGGATAACGGCAGAAAACCCGCCGGTTGGCAGCCAGCATAATGCAGAAATCATACTTTTGCCAGCGTATCCGCCACGGCAGAATAAACAAACTGTAAAGCATGGAAAACAAGGCACGGCGTTTCTTTATCCTGATAAGTTCAAAACGTTCAAACTCCTTTGCACCATCGTCTTCAACGATCAAAGTCAATTGGTGACCGGCATTTTCCAGAGCCTTGACCACCTCCCGGATATAGACCGAGATCCCGGACTTGCCATTGTCAAAGGGGATTGCTGAAAGTAATATTTTCATTTCAGCACCTCACATATTTTTCTGAAATTCTCCACGAAATTTTCCTCTGAAAATTTATTTTGTGCCGCTTCAAGTCCGCACTTTCCCATCTTTTCGAGAGCTTGACGATTGCCTGCCAAGTCTCCGATAATCTCTGCTGCAGCAACCGTGTTTTTCTCCGGAACAAGAAATCCTGTTTCAAATTCCCCCAGCCACTCTCTGACACCTCCGGTATCAAAAGCAACAACCGGAACACCATGAGCCATGGCCTCCAACCCCACTAAACCGAAAGGTTCCTGCCAGCGGACAGGAAAAAAGAACACATCACAATTTGTCCACAACTTTTCCGGTTCATTTACAAAACCAGTAAAGGTTACTTTATCACGCAAATTAAATTTTTCAACCAGAGTTTCCAACATAGCCCGATCTTTGCCATCTCCGGCAATGGTACACGCAAAATGTATATCCAGTTTTGCCAGCGTTTTCAACATCAGATCCGCTCCTTTGCCCCGGATAAGCTGCCCCAGAAAAAGTATGCGCAGAACTCCATCGGGCATAAATTCGTGTCCGGTTGTGGCTGTTTTGATAAATGCCGGGAGCTTTAAGACCTTTTTAAAACCGTTTTTATGCAAATTTTTCCGCATAAAATCCGACAAAACCAATGCCGGAAATTTGCGGTATTCTTTCAACGGCGGAGCCGGATTCCTGCCCAGCGAACAAAGTTGGCAGATAAATTTATTATACGCCCGGTGACAATTTATTCTGCCAACAGGCATATAATAGTGGTGTCGCTGACAATATATATTGTGGTCATGGGCAAAGAAAAATGTCCTGTCTGGTGGGAGATGCTGCAAATACTTTACATCTATAATATTATGCAGTATTATCATATCGCAGCTTTGCAAAAGTTCATCGTTGGGCGTAAACTTTTTTATGGTGGTAAATGCTGCAGCAAAAACACTTTCATCTCTGCCGCCATTTTCAATATAACAATAATGCACGGTAAAACCGTTGCTCCGCAAAAGTTCGGCACTTTTTTGCATATAACGCTCGATACCGCCAATAATGCCGTTGTATTTACCGATGTAAAGAATATTTTTCATGCTTTAAGCTCCCGGTAAACAGCGGTAAGTTTTTCGGCAATACTCCGCCAGTTGTACTCCAGGGCGGTAATTTCACCTCCGGAAATCAAGGCGTCACGCAATGGTTCGATACGGTTGTATGCTTCAAGCAGACTTTGGGCGTTATTATCTTCAAACAGCAGGGCGTTTTTGGCGTCAATAAGAAAATCCTTCAATCCGCCCACTGCTGCGGCGATCAGCGGCACTTTAGCATCCAACGCTTCCAAGGCAGCAATGCCGAATGGTTCGTGGCGACTGGGCAGCACGAAGCAATATGCGGTCTTCAAAGCCTGTAAAAGTTCCACACTATCGGGCTTCAATCCGGGGATAACGGTCAAACGCTCTTTTACGCCCAGCGATTCTGCCGTTGCCAGAATTTCATCGTAATACCACGATGCCGTTACGGGACCGATCAAAAGCAAATGGGTATCTTTGTGCGGCGGCAGAAGTTCCAGCAGGAGCTTCTGATTTTTCTGGTAATCTATGCGAGAAATACATAATATGACTTTTTTATCTGACGGAATATTATACTTTTTCCGGAAATCCCCGGCATCCGGCAGTTCCCGGTGCAGGATACCGTTGGGGAAAAGCTGCACCGGGATATCCGGATAACGTGCCTGCAGTTTGCCGACCTCTTCCCGGCTTAACGCCAGAAGCATATCAGCGCGGCTTTCCGGAGCGTGACGCACCCCGCAGAGCCGGTCGATGATGCCGCCGTAAGAAAATTTGTGTTTCAAGGGTTTTAGCATCAGCTTCATCTCTTCCGCAGGTATGGCACAAACTCCACCGTGCAGACTCATTATGCAAGGCGTATGCAGCGCTTTTCCGAGCTTGATGGCGTAATTGGCGATCCTGCCTCCGGCGTGGAGGTGGAAAATATCAAAATTTCCCTCTTTCAAATACCGCATAAGTACCGGAGTCAGAGGATTGCCGCCCTTTTTGTCCAGAGCCGACCGGTCTTTTTCCGGCATGGGAAAATAAGGGTAAAAGTAGGGAAAACGCTTGATTGTAATCCCATTAAGAACTTCTTCGCCAACTTTATCCAACGCGGCGGTACAGATGATTTCGGGCTGCAATCCTTGAGCTTTCTGCTGCAAAGCAATGTTCCAGACCACACTTTCGGTGCCGCCCCATTCATTAAAGGTAAAGCGGCGGACGATATGAGCGATTTTCATTGTTTGGTCCCCCGGTAGTAACTTGCTTTCTGCACCAAGCGGTAAAGTGGGGCGTAGAAAAATTCTTTGATCGTCCGGTGTTTGGCAAGATAGACCCAATCCCGCAAAGTTTCTGCGGCAATGCTCTTGATACAACGAAAGAAACTCATGGCAGCTTTGCCCATTTGCCTGTCGGCAACACCTTCGTTGAAAAAGCGTTTTTTGACCTCTTTGAGGGTATAATTGTGGGAGTGTTCCACCACTGCTTCGGGTACATAAACGATTTTTGCCTGATAGCGCTTTACCCAGTCGGTATCTTCGGAATACTGGATATTTTCATTAAAGGGTTTATCAAGCAAGTCAGCTTTGCGGAATCCTGACGATACCAACGAAAAAAAGTTATCCCAAGCTGCCGATATTGAGCCATCGCCGAATGCCCGTTCATAGTCTTTCTTGACTACAAAGTAAGCATCTTGCCTGGCGATCTGGTTGCCGAAAACACAATCCACACTTTTGTCTTGCAAGGGAGCGGTCAACTTTTTCAGATAATCGTGGTTTTGAGGTATGGCGTCGCTGTTGTTGAATACAATAATATCACCCTTTGCCTGATTTACCATATAATTCAAAGTCTTGCCGGGCACATATTTGCCTTTCGGCGGAACGATACGGCGCAGCTCCGGCACACTTGCCAGATACTCGGCGGTGCCGTCAGTGGAACGGTCATCGCAAGAGATGATTTCCACAGCATCATCATCCACCGTTTGAGCCAACAGCATCTCTACGGTTTGCCGGATATATTTTATATCGTTATGTGATCGCACCAAAACTGAAATCATGCTTTATCTCCCGCTTTCGCACAACTTGCCACGGCTTCTTCGATGGTGGGGTAAATTTCAAAGACCCGGTAGACTTTGGTTATATCCAGTACGATCTGCATATCGGCACTGACCCGGGCAAGTTTGATGACCGAATCATTTTCCAACGCCTTCTGTGCAATGGCAAGCAAGGCATCCAAGCCGTAATTATCTATATTGACCAGTTTTTCCAGATCCAGTACAATGTTTTCGCCGGGTCTCATGCGTTCACTTAAAACATACTTGAAGTTTTCGGCACCAACCTGATCAAGAAACATTTGCACGTGGGCGATCAGGACTTTATTGATATATTCAAAACGCATTTCCATAAGTTATGCCCTCTTGAGTATGCCGATGAATTTTTTGATGATCTTCTTTGCCCGAAACCGTTCGGCGTGGTCAAACATCATGTAATAGAGTGCCGGGAAATAGATGATCACACCGGAAAATCCCGCCAGTGCCAGCAGGAAAAATTCATGCACTTTGCCCCGCAGGAAATAGTATTGCCAGTAACAGATCATCCCCGTTGCCAAGGCTAAAAGTACCGGTTCAAACAAAGAATAGAGTATAAAGAAACGCAGCTTGATATTGGCTCTTTTTATCAGGTGCGGCAATACAAAAAACACTGTTCCGATAAATTTGGTCAATATCATGGCACCGACCACAATAAGTTCGTGAGGCTTGATCAAAAGCCCCACAACTGATATGGCAATAAAGAAAATACTTTCAAAACTCTGGACTTTCGCCAGAAATTTGTGCTCTTCGGCCATGGTCAGGAACTTTTCGGGTATGCTCCGGCAGACCAGCAGAAAATATACAAAAAGCACCATCAAGCGGCAGATGAACGCTGCTTCATCACTTTTTACATTAAAAAGCAGCAGGATTATTCTTGGTGCGTAAATCATCACCATGACCGTTGCCCCCGCTGCAAAAAAGTTAACCCACCTTATGGAACGCATCAATATTTGAGCAAGGTGCATGGTGCGTTTGCGGCTGTGAAGCAGTGCGGATATGGGCGAAATATTTTCCACATAAGGCAAGGAAACCTGCTGGATAAGAAACGGCACCCGGCTCCCAAGCTGGAAAATCCCCACCGGCGCCAGCCCGCAGAAAATACTTATGAGCAAAAACATGCCGCGTTCCCAGATCATTCTGCCGATGGAAATGATGTAAACCGCTGCACTGAAGTGGAATATACCTTTAAATACCTCTTTGTCAAACGCAAATCTTATACGGAATCCGGGAATACTTTTCCAGACCGACACCAGCATTGCCAGCTGTGTCACTCCCATGATCAGCATCACAAACACCAGCAGTTTGAACAAGCCCCATCCCATCGCAAAGATCATAATAACTCCGGCGAGTTCCATAATTTTAGAAATGATTATTATGTAATTGCGTAAATAAAGTTTTTGCAGCCCCACCAATATTTCCGGGAACACCCCCAGCGGGAAAACGATCGTTGCTGCCAATCCGCTCAACAGCAATGCTTCCCGGCAAAACCGGATATATTCAGCCGTGGCATCAACTGGCAGGTGGAATAGTTCGCGGATATAGTACATCCCGACAAAAGTCAGCGGCAAGATCAACAGCGCCATACTTACATGGCTGAAAAATATGCTGGAAATGGTGTGATTATATTTTTCAATATCTGTTTTATACAGTTCGGTTGCCGTAACCTTTTGTGCCGCCACACCAAATCCCAGATCCAGCAATAGTGCGTAGCTGAAAAAGCTCCACAACATGACCCACAAGCCGTATTGAGCCTCTCCCAGATGGCTGATGAGCCAGCGTGTAACGATAATGCCTTGCACCAACCTTACGAACATGGAAAAATAATTGGTTACAGTGTTTTTAAAAAATGGTATTTTCATAAATTCTTTGCTCTTTCTGTCATAAAGTTAAAATAATCAGCCACATTTTCCACTTTCTCCGGTATCGGGGTGTTGGAAAGTATTGCCGCAAAAGAGTTTTTATCTTCCGGAGCAAAACCGTGCATACCGTTCAGCGGTTTGTCCCCCATATCTGATGGCACGATCTGGATTCCCGCATCCAGCAGGAATACAGCATCACCAAACATCCTGTCAGCCCGGTAAATGCCGTATTTGATTTCTTCATCTCTGCTCAAAAAATGACCGGGAAACTTTTTCATTATTTCCGTGATCACACTTGCAGCATTTTCGCTCAAATAATAAAATCTCGCCATGGTTGAGTCAAAGCAAGCTCCGTAATCTTGCCCGAAAACCAATGTGCTGTCTTCCACTGCTTGCATAATATCCACCGTACCGGCAAGCGGGGTCATGCCGTGGTCGGAAATTATGGTGAAATGCACAGTTTCAGCATACTCTTGAGCTTTGCTGTAAAGCTCTTCAATGTGAGTTTCAATGGTGTCAAGTTTGTTTTGTACCGCCGTAAAATCTTTTACTTTATCATGCAAAGTTCCATCGAAACTTGCAGTATAAACAAAGAGAAAATTTTTGCCTTCTTCAATGGCTTTCCCCGCAGCCCCAAAATTATCTTCATCGCTCAAACGCCAGTTGGAAATGTGGAAATTTACCTTGTTTTTGCTCAAAATATCGTGCAAATTATCAATATTCTCCATACCGTTGGCAACAAACAGATCCCGCTTCTCGCAGTAATCCATGAATTTCAACTTCCATATTGGCATCCGGTAAAGCTGAAAGTATCCGGTAAAGCCGTAGAGTTTTTTCAAAAGTTTGGATAAATGGTGCCGCACCCGCCCCCGGTTCCAGAAACTTGCCGGTTTGAATAACCACGCCATTTCGGATATTTTTTTGAAGGGTGAAGTATCCGGAGCAAAGCGGAACAACCCCAAGTGTCCATGTTCGGCGGGCGTTTTGCCCGAAAGAATAGTGGGGATGGCACTGCTGGAGTAGCCGAACTGCATGGTGATTTTTTTGCGGTTCGGCAAAAGTTCCGTAAGGAAGTTGTGATCGTTGACGATCTGCCAACCCAGCGCATCTATAAATAAAAATATTTCAATAGTTTTGTGCTTCATATTTACCTCATGGCAACGCCTTATAGCCGGGGAGTTGTCGGAAATCTCCGGCTGGTTTGCGTTTTTTCCACTCTTTTAACGGCAGTTGAGCCTTTTCCAATAAATAGCCTGCTGTTACTGCCGCCGGAGCGATCGTTTCCCATACGCTGTATTCGCTTGACGGGACACTTAACAATTCCAGATTGACATAACGTCGGAATACCGGTAATTGATCCGCCCGCTCTTTATACACCAGTTTTACCGCATTGCGGTCAAGACCGAAGGTATTGCCGTAAGGCGTGATCCCGGGGACAAATTCTCCGATGCCATCGGCGTAGCTTACCAGATCCAGAAATACCACCGGATAAACCTTTCCCAATCCTGAAGTCATTGTCCTGCCCAGCGGATTGGCTCCGTTATGAAAATCATTGGCAAGATATGCCCCGGTCAGATACTTTTCTTCTCCGGTAAGTTTGTGGGCGGCGATCAGGGTCATTGCCCGGCGCAGCGGATGATAATTTCCCCAGGACATGGCGTGGACCCAGCCGGCATCAGCGGCGTGCCATAACGTGCGGTAAGGATAAGCATTTTCCTGATCGATCAGCATTTTATCCGCATCACGCAGAATAACTTTGCGGTACTCCTGCCGGAATTGAGCCAACTCCGGTACCGGATAAAGTTCAAGATTCATCCAGGAGAGAACCTGCCACTTCCAGAAATCGCTGACAAACACCTCTTTTATGCGTTCTGCATCTTCAAAAACCGGTTCAAGAAACGCTTTGCTGCCGGTCAGAATAAAGAGATTCATTCCGGAACGCAGCAAATTTTGCGCATCAAGTTTCATACCTTCATTATAGTAGTGCATTCTGCCGTTGTACATATAGCCCCGGGCGAGGATATTTTTACGGTCAATAGCAAAATCCCACGCTTTTTTTGCTGAATTGCAATATTTTTCTGCCTCAAGCGGAAACCCCGCTTTTTTCATGGCAAGCGCCAGCGTACTTGCGGCTGCCGCATACTCCAGCGTACCGTTGCGTGAAGGCGCAGAAACATAATAAATATGGTGATCCTTGTCCGGCAGCCCCTCCATTGCCTGCGGATGTCCGGTGGTTTCGAACCAGGTACCGACTCCGCCGTTATCCTGTTGAATTGCCAGCAGATGTTTCAATCCCCACGCCGCTTCATCGAGAATATCGGGAATGCCATTGCCGCTTTCCGGGATGTTCAGCTGACCGTCGATGAAATTTTCCGGTTTCATTAAATAAACCGCTGCCAGATCGCTGACAATCCGCAAATGGTATGGCCGGCGGTCGTAATCTGCGGCATCATGCCAGCCGCCGGGAGCGGTGTACCGTACAGTTGCGACGGACAACGAATTGCGTTTGATCAAATCAAAATGCTTGACCTCAACACGTTGATCATTGCGGACAAAACCCTCTGCAGTACTTTCCCCTTTACGGTAATGATCGGCATTTTCCGGGAATGTCCCGGCATAGACGGTCTGGTGGCACGCCGGACTCTCCCACGCGGTAAAAGGTTGAGTTTTGGCAATGCCGCACCGCTTGTGGTAAAGACCTCGGGCATGGATGTAAAAGGCTTCATTGAGCGTTTCTGAACCGATGACAAACTCCATGCTTCTGCCGATACCGCCGACATAAAAATAATATTTACCAGGCACATTGAATCCGGAATAATCCAGTTCCAGCACCTCTTCTCCGGTAAAAGGGATTCTGCCCTGATATGCCGGATCATCCCGGCGCAGATTCAACACTCCGGTAAACACCGTACGACCGTCTGAAACCCGGCGGATCTCAAAGTTTTTCCCGGCAAGATGTTTTAACGGCAATGCTCCGGAACTTCCCAGCCATGCACCCATATAAGCATATTTACGTTTCTGATCCACGCCATTGCCCAGTTGATTGAGCTTGAAAACCGGAGTCGGTTTGTTCGGATCATACTGCAGAACAACAGAACCGAGATCACACTGTTCTCCAGCTTTCAACGGTGTGCCAAAAGTAATATAACAAAAACAACTTATTTCCGGCTGACGGAGGATGATATTTCCTTCCCGTAAAAGTCCCTCTTCCTTATACCAGTATGCCACATTGAGCATATTTTTGCCGACAGTAGAGATATTTGGCGGAACTTTGCCGGAACTTTTCAACACCACCACCTGCGGAGTCAGAAACTCATACTTGATTTCAGCGGAACAGCTCTCCTGCGAACATCCGGACAGAATCAACAGCAGTATGGTAGCAACGTATTGAAAAATATTTTTCATGCTGACACCTCCACTTCACCTGAAGCAAATTTTTCGCTGTATTTGGAAAGTATCCCCAATACGGCAAACATCACCATCATCTGAATGAAATTTACCTGCTGTTTCATCACCCATTCCAGAGTGGATTGCAGGTAAATTGCTGTCAAACCTCCGACGATCCCGGCCGGAATATAGAACAATTCAGTTCGCCGCAGTTTTTTCACCAGTTTGCAGGCGGCAACATAGTAATACCCAAGCCACGCCAGAAATGCCGCCAATGCCGGAAAACCGCACTCTGCTCCCACCAGCAGATAACTGGTTTCCACAATGCCCTCTTTGAAATCCTTGGCAATGCGTTTGTTGTTGTAACGGTATTCGCAATAAGGGTAGGGGGGATTGATCTTGATCCCCCAGTTGTTCAATCCCACCCCAACTAAAGGCTCATCGATCATCATGTTCCAAGCCGATGCGGCGAGATATTGCCGGGTCATCAGCGACTCTTTGGGGGCATTTTCAAACCGTTTGATAATGTTTGGCAGCAGCAGCAAGGCTCCGAAAAAGCAAACCAGGAAAATCGGCAGCAATATTTGGACCTTCCGCATGTGGAACTGGTAACGCAATGAAAGCAGTGCCGTTATGGCACACCCCAAAGGCAGGCAAACCATCGCTCCCCGGGAATACGTACGCATACAAGCCGCCGATGCCAGCAGGAAAAATCCGGCAAAGAGAAACCTTTTCCATCCTTTATTGCGGTTGAAGTAATAGGCAAAAAAGATCGGTGCGATCAAATTCATATACATACCCAGACTGTTCTGGTGGGGGAAAAGTCCATTGGCTTGATGGATGCCTTTGACATGCTGGAATACCACCGAAAGAAAAGTCGCCGATGCCACCACTCCGAAAGCGATCATTATGGCATTGAAATTGCGTGTGTAATAAAGGTAATAGTATGCACAAAGAAATACTATATACATCATGATCATTTTCCACAGTTCGAACCAGGAAAAAAGGACATTGTCCGCATTGATCAATGAGGGTATGCATAAAAGAAAATATATTAAATATATCTTGCTGCCTTTATCCGGAAACAATGGCTTTTTCCGGTAGAGCAGCCACATCCCCGCCAGCATTGCCACTGCCAAAAGATAGACCAGCGATACTTCCATACCCCGGGAAGTTCCCCGGTAAGTTTCGTTGGAAAAAAAGTTGATCGATACCTGATTGAACGCCATTACCGGCAAAATTACTGCAAAAATCGCATAACGCATATACTTACGGTTCAATGTAAGTATATACCCCAGCGGCAGTACCCCCATAAAGGCAATGAGAAAAATCAGATACTTCATATCTCTCCTTAAAGTGCAAAATTCAATGCCGGGAAAGTAAAGGTACTCAGGAATTGAGCTGTCGGCAACAGTTTGCGGACAAATACGTTGTATTCGGATATGTTGTCGTGGGGGATGTAGACCACATCTCCCGGCTGCAACCGCACATTGGCACAACGGCCCTGCATGATGCCGTCGATATCAAAGCGGTAAAAGCGGGGATTTTCCATACCGCCGCGGATGATCACGCCATACTGCCAGTACTGTTCTTTCAAACCCAAGCCGGAAGATACCAGTTCCAGAATCCCCAAATTTTGATCCCACAACCGCTTATGGGGCCGGTTGATGCTGCCGATAATGCTGACCATGGCTTCGGAACGCACGGCTATGTAGATGTAATCGCCCTTTTTGAGCTTGACATTGTGCCAGCGGTCACCTTTTTCAATGGCGAGTGAAAAGTTTACCGGCAGAATTTTGCCGTCCCGGACAATGATACTGTTCTGATAATCCGCGGCATCGAGCATTTGGTCGTCGAAGTCACGCACTGCCGAACCTCCGGCTTTGGCAAACAGATCCGCCAGCCGCATTCCGTTGGATATAACGAACATACCCGGATTATTGATAGCTCCGGCGATGGTGGCGGTCTGACTTCTTACATCAATGGCAAAGACCCCCAGTTCGGGATTTTTGATATATTGCGCATAGATTTTTTTGATTTTTTCGCTGGCTTCTTCCAAAGTAAGTCCGGCGACCTGCACCTGACCGGCAAACATCACTCCGATGGCGCCATCAGGCGTTACCAGCGATTCCATGATCAGATCCGGGTGATTGTAAACTCTGATACTGATTTTATCGCCGGCATTGATCCGGTAGACCGGTTCTTTCTGCTCATCGAGTTTTTTCAGAAATTCCAGCTGTCGGCGTTTGTCTTCGTCAGTCAAGCCGGCTTGATCGACCACGCCGCTGGGCAGATTGGTTATTTCAGGAAATTGTTCAAAGTTCCCGGTATAACGGTTGTAACAGCCGGAAAAAACAGCCAGCGTAAAACTCAAAAGCAATAAATGTAACACCTTTTTCATCAAATATAATCTCCTGAAATAATTTTTGCAACGTCGGTTACTCCGGTCAAAACTGCGTAGACTTTGTGTTCTTCATCGTGCAGTTTCAGCACCCGCCGCAGTACGCTGCGGGGAGTTAGCATTTGGCCGATATAAAGCAATGTAGCATCGCAAATATCGTGGAGCTGCCGCACCAGAATACAGGATGCATCAAAGGGTTTTTCGCGGGATATACGGATCAGCTGATAGTGTTTTTTCAGCTCATTGACCATCTTGTAAAGCATACTTATTTCATCCGGCTCCAGTACCGACATATTCCGCACCGGGAAGAAGGCAAAACCGTAGCCGTAACCGTAACCTTTGCCGTCACCGGTAGAAAATCCGTGGAGGTACTCAATGTGATGCTCCACATTTTTGTCTGTAAAATTGACTCCGGTATTGCCGTTGTCGGAATAGTAGAAATCGCCGATCTTCTGCATATTTTTACAGATTTTTTCCACATCTCTCTCCGGGATCAGCCGCACTAAAATGGTGTTGCGTTTGGCTTTGGAGAACTGTTCGTCAAAGAGTACCGAACTTAAAAAAGATCCATCCAGCGAACACGAGAATAGCGTTCTCGTATTCTGCAGTTTCAGGATAAAGCGGTAGAACATTTCGTTGTTGAGGATTTGACGTTGCTCCTGCGTAAAGGGGGATTTTTTGTGGGGGATAACCCCTACCGTCTTGAAGAAATCCTTGTGGATCGCGGCCTCTTCGATGCCGCTGAACTTGCCGCAGATTATATCGTAAGTTGTCATTATTGCAGCATATAAACCGCTGACAAAGACTCCCGCAATAAAAATCACTGCCAGGATCTTCACCGGAAATACCGGGAAGGATTTTGTGGAAACCACCCGTTCATTGATGGTTATATCATTGGGGACATGGGCAATGGAACTGCGTACCCGGGATAATTCTTCCACCAACAGCGATATATTTTTATTGGCAGTATTCTGTAAAAGTTCGATCTGTTCATGTTCCGGGATCATGTGCTGGAGCTTTTTTTCCTTGTCTTTGATCAGTTTGATTTCTGCCTGCAAAGATTTCATGCTCATTTCCAACTGATTCAGTGTTACTTCACTGGCGTGATAGGCATCCACGATACCATCCAGTCCCAACAGCATATTCTGATCGAATCTGGTTATGTTATTGCGTTTTTTGAAATTTTCAAACTCGTTGAAAATCGTTTGATAGTTGCTCCGGGCTTCCACATAACGGGGGTTGCGTTCGGAAAAAATCAATTTTACCTTTTCGTATTCCCTGGAAGCCTTACGCAGTTCGCGGACAAAATCCAGCAGTGCCGCCCGATGGGTCACGACATTTTCCGGAACTGATTTATATTTTTTCTCTGCCATTGCAAAACGCTGGCGGGCATCGGCAAGTTTTACATTGAGTTCGGCGGTTGCCGCACTCTGTTCGCCCTGGATTTTTTTGACCGTATCCATCTCCTCTTTGGGATGGATTATGCCGTATTTACGGTGTAAACCGTGGAGATCTTCGATCTTGCTTTTCTGAAAAGCCTGTAATTCAAACAAACGCTGTTCACGGGTGTTCAGGTAATTACGCAGTTCGGAGGCACGGTACTCTTCGTAACTTCTTATGCCGATAGCTACAAAAGTATTAACGAGCTGTTTGACATATTCAGCGCTTTCGCCCCGTCCGGTGATTACGAACATATCGTGCTGATCTTTCAAAAGTTTTACTTCGATACACTGTTTAAGCACGGCTCGCTGTTTTTCCGAAAGCTGCATCTCTTCGATAAGCTGCTTAAAAACCTGCTGGCGTGAAAAAATCCCCAACACATGATTGATACTCAACGTTTTGACTTCTTCACTGGCTCGAGGCGTATAAAACAGCGTGATCGACCCTTCGTGCTTGCTTGGCGAATTATAGAACTGCACATAGCGGGCAATCACTCCAAATACGATCGTTGCGGCAAAAACCGCTATAATGCTCCACTTGAATTTGAACAAAGTAAAAAGTACCAATTTTTGGTACATCTGCATTTTTTGCAGCTGTCTGTTTTCTTCTTTGCTGCTGTAATCATTTTCCAAATTATCCATTAAACAACCTTTCAATTAAAAATCAGCCAATGCTGATAAAGTTTGCTGTCCGAAACAATTTTTTCCGGCATTTCATCCAATGCCCGATATACCTCATTCGTCAATACTGCCACCGGCGGCATGGTGTAATGCCGCCAATTTTTCAGCGGTAGCGAGTGACTTTTAATACAATATTTTATAAAATTTTTCAGCGATACTTCGCCGGATTTACAACATTTTGAGTAAATGCCGTCAGCCAGTTCATTATGCTCGGATTCTCCGGCACAACGCACCATTGCAGACTGAAAGAAATCACGCACCCCCTGCCAGAACGATTGCATATCCTTTTTCATCTGCCGGTGCGGTGAATTTTTAAACTCCACAGCTTCCCGGTAATAGTCTTTCCATGCTTCGGGCAGATCTGATTTTTCAATACGCTCCAATCGTTCAATGATCGACCAGCAGTATCTGCCGCAGCCGATCAGCATTGCATCGCCAGCTCCTAAAATCGCTTTATATATATTCCGCAGAATAAAATCTTCTTCGCCGGAATTCCGGGCGATCTTTTCTCCTGCCAGCAATAATCCCATACCCCGGTTCAGCAGCAAGCGGCACGCTTCGGAAAATGGCAGTTTTTCCGCCGGGATCCCCGGCAGATACTTTGCTAAAAGATCTTCGCCGCACACCAGACGATAACCCCGTTTAAGCTCTTGCATCATAAGGCGTTTGCGGTTTTTCTTCATATCCTTTACGCTCATGATGCTGCTGAAATCCACATCCACTTTCAATTCCAACTCATACTTTTCAGCGACCTCTTTCAGCAGCTTTTCACCGTTGGCGGGCTTTTTCCCGGCAAAAACAAAAAAGTCCAAATCGTTGTAGAGTATGCCGTTTTCTTTATCCTGCCGCACTCCGCCGTCGCCCCGGCCGTAACTGCCGCCCAAATAGACGGAAAGATCGGTGCCGGTAAGAGCATCGTGCATTTCTGCCAAAACTCTATCCAACAGCTTTTCCACAGCTTCATCGCCGCAAGATGTATAATTTTTACGCCCGTTTACGGTCAACATACGACGCAAATCCTCTCTTGCCTAAAGCTCTTAATACCACTTGCAACACCAGAAAACATGAACAGTGATAGTGATAATAATAGTCATAAATACGCCGTTGCTCCGGAGTATTCTGCAACCCGTAAATCTCCCCCATCTGAAAGACATAGTGTTCGTTTGCCGGATGGCTTTTGACCAGCTCTTTGCGGAAAAACAGCACTGCCCAGTACCCGGGATAGCGATCCATGGAAAGTTTCCAGCACCAGTGGGAGTTTTTGTGCGTTAAATAATATGGCAGAAGCAACAGATATGGGAGCAGACCGCCTAATGCAAACACCAGCGCTATAAAGTGTTCCCACAAACGCAATATCCACGCCGAACGGTTCTGAATAGGCGAAAATGCGTAACTGAAACTGTTCCGTTCCAGCACGCCCCCGGTATAAGGATCAATGATCCGCCCCGGCGTAACGATCTTGTTTTTTATTTCAAGATTACCGGCGGTATAGGTGCGGTCAAAAATAATGGCGTGCTCCACAACACATTTTTTATCCACCAAAGATCGCTCGCCGATAATGGCATTGGCTATATGGGCATAGCTTTCAACAAAAGTATTGTCGCTTAAAATCAGCGGTCCGGCAAGCTCACAATTATTTTTGATCACCACATTGGTTCCGGTGTGGATATTGCCGGTGGAGGAGTAGCCCGGAAGATTGTAAAAATCGTCGTTCAATACCTGAAAATTCACCTCAAAGTAACTTTGTAATGAATCGAGCAGGTAAAACTCGATATTGCTTTTCAGCAATACGCCATTTTTGTAATGATATATACCGTCATCAACTCCGTCATCGTTACACGGCACAAAGGAGTTCTGCAGTTCTTTCAGTGTATGGGCTTTGGGCATGATCATTCCGTGCAGTATCAGGCAATCATTGCCGCACTCGGACTTATACATTTCCAACAGATTTTTTACCGTGGTATGACCGCCGCCTTTGCGGTAATCCAGTTGCAATGCTCCGTGTTGATACTCGTAAAGGTGTTCTGCCAGGTGTTCGTTGTAAGTCGGACCCAGCAGCAGTAATGATTCAGCTTCGCAGCGCAACGCCAGATCAATAAAGTATTCTGCCGCACATCTGCCGGCTACGGGCATCATGCCCAAACTTCGGTCGGGGAAGTACTCTTTGCACCACTCTTGCGCTTGGGAATAGGGATTGATCAGCAGATTTTTCATCTTACCACGCCCCTTTACCCGTTAATATCGCCGGAATGGTTTTCAGCAAAATCAGAAAATCTTTCCACGCACTGCGGCTGGCGATGTACTCTTTATCCAGAGCCATCTGCTGCCGGAACGGCAGTTCACTGCGGCCTGAAACCTGCCAGAGACAGGTGATCCCCGGAGTGATGTTCAAACGTTTGCGTTCTTCCAGAGTATAAGTTCTCACTTCCGAGGGAAGCGGCGGACGGGGGCCAACCAGACTCATATCACCTAAAATAACATTAAAAAGCTGGGGCAGTTCATCAACGCTGAATTTGCGGATAAAGCGGCCAACCGGAGTGATCCGGGGATCGTGCTTCATCTTGAAAATGACACCGTCTTTTGATTCATTGTGTTTCATAAGTTCGGCTTTGCGTGCTTCGGCATCAATATACATGCTGCGGAATTTGTAAAATTTGAAGTGCCTGCCGAATTTCCCCACCCGAATCTGACTGAAAATTATCGGTCCGGGACTGGTGACTTTTACCAGCAACGCCGTCAGCAAAAGTATCGGAGATCCCATCACCAGAGCCAATATTGCCAGCACAATATCCATCAGCCGCTTGAATGCCAGCGAAAACCCGATGGTCATATGCCACATAAGCATCCGGAACTGGATGGTGTTATGCTGAAATACCGAAGGCTTTTTCAGCTCTTTTCGCAGAGAGATTATATCTTCGCATTTACCCATTACTTGTTATTCTCCAATGACTTGATGAAATCATGCAAAACAGCCTGACTTTTTTCTCTATTTTTATGCACCGGCACCGAAATTTGATAGGTAAAGTAATTGCCTTTGACCTTGAACTGCCTCCGGAATCCCAGAAAACTGGGCGTGGAAAACTCTTCACTGCTGAACCATACCCAGACCAGATAACGGCTGGAACCTTTTTGGGCATCGATTTCGGTTACCGCAAAATTATCCTGCAAATAGTGTAATTTTTCATCATTTACTCTCCACAAACTGGTACGCAAACAGTGGCTTGCCGGATGGATTTCATGAATATTTTTGCCGCACTTTACTGCCAAAACCGATATATCATAATCGTTTTTCATATAACGGTACTGCCGGACGGTGCTGGTGGCAAAAAAGCGTTTGGTGTTATTATCAGGCTCAATGCTCCGCCCGAAAAACTCCCCGGCTTTCACCGGGAAATCCGGGGTAAACGCTTTACCGGTAAAGTAAAGTTCTTTAGTGTGCATAAGCAGCAGACCCGTTGCCAGCACTGCCGCAACAAAGAAAAATGTTCCAGGTTTGATTTGCCACTTGAACTTGCGATTACCCAAAATCCAAGCCAGACAGATCATGGCAAGCAGTAATTTCACTCCCCAAGCCACCCATACCGGAGAGTTGAGTAAAAGCGATATGTGGTAACTGGAACTGGGCGTACCCATAAGCAATATGAATATTGCCGGAAGCAAAGCATAGGCAAATGCCCACGCCCCAATGCTCCATGCCGCCGCAAAAATTACTCCCACCCCTGCCGCAATACTCAAAGCATTGATTTGATGGTATGATCTGGAAAATGTCAAGATAAGCATAATCAGCAGCAAAGCAACCCCCCGCCAATCAAATTTGCCGGGTTTGCGATCATACAACGCTCCAACCATCGCTCCGACACCCAGCAGATAATAGATCCAATCCCAATGGTCAAGCCGGGAACCGGTCCATGCATGAATAAAATAGGGTATTTGGCAAGCCAGCGGTACTGCCGATAAAAAGAGGAGAATAACTTTTATCATTGTTCAACCTCATTTCGTGCGGGGGGATTTTCCCGGAAAATTCTGCCGATAAGGAGGAATAGAATTATTGCAAAGAATATTTGAGTATATCCTAAAAGCGTATGCCACAAATTTTCCAGCACACAATCGCCCAAAATTTTGTAGAGCAGCACAGTTATAACGATCCGCAAAGAGTTGCCCGCAATTATGGCAGGGATCATAAAGGCAAAGTGCAGAAGTTTCCACACCGTTTTTTTGTGCAGCACTTCCACTGCAATAAAGGCGATCAATATAAAGGCATCCAGCTGATTGATACCGCTGCAAGCGTCGGTAATGGCAATATTCAAATCGGGTAAATTCAAAGAAGTTCCGGCAATCGCCACTTCCACACCGCAAATTTTCAGCACCAGCGAACTCAACGTAGTTGCACTTAAACGCAAGGGATAACTCAACATAAGCATAAATTCTTCGTGGTAAGGCATGAATACGCAACACCACAAAGCTGGCACAATAGAGACTTTTGCCATAAGTGTGCCGCTGAAATAGAGTACCAATGCACAAATCACCAGCGAAAAAGCCAATGCCGTACTCAAACTGCCGGGAAAGTCATGACTGGGCAGCAGCGCCAGAATATTGGCAACTGCCAGCATACTCCATGCCGTGATTTTATTGAGCAAAGAGGATTCCCGTCGGAAGGTGGATACAAATGTTTTGAGCATAAGAGTTATCAGAACAGCCGCCATTACCAAATCCACCAAAGCCGCATCCCACGCTCCCGAATTCAGCATTGGCACTGCCGCAGAAAAAGCAATAAACCCCAGCAATGCACTGTACAGCACTCCCAGGGGATGTTTCATTGATCTTTTAAGAAATATCTTCATAATATCACTGCGGCATCTTGTTTAATTTTTTGAGATACTCTTGGGCAACTTTATTCTCCGGATCGACTACCAACAGTTTGCGGCAAAGTTCCCGGACTTTTTCCTGCTCTTTGCTTATATCTCCGGAAATGATTTTTTTCTGCATACCTCCTGTCCACAAAATTTCCAACTTGCGGCGGTATGGCGAATTCTGCGTCAACTTTACTATATCGGGTATTATTGCATGTTGACCGGTGCGGGCAAGTTTATCGGCGTAACAAAGTTGAACTGCCGCCAGATCGGGTGATTCAGCGTATGCCTGCTGTGCCAGATCCAGAGCTTTGACTGTATTACCGTTTTCGGCATAAAGTTCTGCCGTATTCAGCAACACTGCCAGCCGATAGGGGGAATCCTGCGGAATTTGGGCATATTTTTGCAGTGCAGATCGGTTTCTGCCGTTTTCCGCCAGAGTTTTTGCGGCAAAAAAGAGCAGCTCCAAATTTCTGGTGCCGGATGCTTTTTCCAAGAGATCACAAGCCGCCATTTTTTCACCTTTTTTCAGCAGCAGCAATGCCTGACAATATGTGGAATACTCCTTGTTTTTGCTCAAAAAAATCAAATCAGCTTCCCGCCGGGTCGAGCTTGCAAAACGCCAATATTCCGGAGCCGTTGCCGGAGTGTAATTGGCTTGAAAGAGTTGGGAGGCTTTTTCAAAGTCCTTATTTTTGAGTGCCAGAACTGCTTCGTAGCGGAATGTATCTTGCTCTTTTCCCGGGAAAAGTTTCTTGTATTGAGCGATCAAACTCTTTGCCGCTTCAAGATCTCGGTTCAAATTATACTCAATGGCGATCTTGATGATGCCCGGATCGTTACCGAACTTTTTCTGTGCATCCTGCAATAAAATTCCGTCAAAAACTTTTCCGTTGCGGCTGGCAAGCAGGATAAATTTTGCGGTAAAAGCTGTGGGTTTACGTCGGTAAAGCATATTTGCCAGCAACAGCATTTGTTCCATATTTCCTGCGGGCTTATTCAAAGAATTTTTCAGCAAACGTTCCACCATGTTATCCGCCTTGTTCTGCAAATCCAGATACTCCCGGTGGGTGAGCAAATCAGCGTAACTTTGCCGGATGTTTACTAAATTGCCCTCTTCAATATCGGCACACAAAACATAAATGCCGCCAGCGGGGTGTTGATATTTTTCCGCAAAGGAACGGTAAATTCTTGCAGTGCAGCCATATCATTTTTTGCCAAAGCTGTTAATGCATCAAAGTAATAACAGCACAACATACCGCTGCTGCCGGAGTCGGCTTGATATTGTTTTCGCAAGTCAGCGATCTTATCAGTTGATTTGAGCAAGCAGTATATTTCGGCAGTCTGCATGGCAAGAGCCTGATCGTGATAGGTTTTTAAATATTTTTCAAACACTTCCAACGCTTTGCCGAAGGTTCGGAAATTGGCATAAAAACGCCCTAACGCCGGAGCAAAGGCAAATTCATTGAGTTTATAGGCTTTCTGTAAAGCTTTTTCGGCATCGTCGATCTTGCCTGTTTGCAGATAAAGTTCGGCTTGTGCCGCCAGGACTTCCTGCTGCAGGAAAAGGTCATCGCTCTTGAAGTCAAGTTCCAGTGCGGTAAGTTTTTCCTGGACAGTCAAATGTTTATGCTCAAAGAGCAACAGTGCCAGTTCGCCCAGTTTATTATCATTACTGCGGCGGTCAAATTGAGTCGGTATTTTTTTGATATTGTTGTTGCGACTGGCAGCATAAAGCAAAATTTGTTTATCTCTACTGGAAAGATCAGTTTGGTGCGAAAGAAAATTTTCCAGCCGCTCAAACTCCCGGGCATAGAGCAAACTTTTGATATATTCAACTTTGTTAGCCTCACTCAAAGGATTGAGTTTGTGTGCCATAAAGTTGTAATAGACCTGTTCGGGATAAACTTTGCGTTTTCCGGCAATGGCACCAAGCATGATATAAGCATTTTCATTATCATCGTCATTGCGGATAAGTTGCAAAAGTTGAGCTTCGGCAGCATCCAGTGATTTATCATCGCCCCGCTGAAAGTTGCTTTGAGCCTCTTTAAAAAGTGCCACATTGCGGTAATTGGAAAAAAGCAAAAACGCCGTCATGCCGATACATGCAAGGAGTATCAGCAAGGCAGCAGAAATAAGAACAATGCGTTTTTTTCCAAATTTTTTCATATTCCTTTACCATCGGCATTTTGCAAAACTCACTTTGCATCGTAAAGCTTCTTGCGTTTTTTCAGATAAAGCACCGCGCCGCCGCCCACGATCAAAGTGGCAATGATCCCCGGCAAAGGCTGACCGGAAGTAGGGGCTTTGGTGGAAATTGCAAACTGGAACCCTGCCGGATTGATGGCATTCTGGGATTTTTTTCCGTAATCGACCCCGAAATCTCCCCAGTTGAAAATAATACTGTCACCGGATTTTGACAGCAT
>SUWL01000019.1 GCA_015061495.1 Lentisphaerota bacterium | reverse complement strand
ACCAGCAATTCTATTAAAGTGAAATGGGAGTGTGCGGGGGACAAGGAAAACTTTTTTTCACGAGAAAAAAAGTTTTCCCTTTCCCCCGCGCCCCCTTTCTCTTTCAAAAAAAGCGGTACTCTTTGGGTTATATATTGTCCGAGCCCCAGCAAAGAAAAGGGCGAGTTTTTCCGCAACCCGCCGCGCGGGCGAGAAAAAAAGTTTTCCCTTTCCCCCGCGCCCCCTTTCTCTTTCAAAAAAAGCGGGCTTCTTTGTGATGGTATATCCGAGCCCCAGCGAAGCGACTCGTCACGGCGTAGTGAAACGAAGACGGAAGGGCGAGTTTTTCCGCAACCCGCTGCGCCATCTTGCTCTTTCAAAGAAAAGTCCGTTTTAAAGAGCAGTGAGAATATGCAATGCTGAAACAACTGCATCCGCCGGCACCCCGATCGTGGCAAAACATCTCTCTGCTGCCGATTTTTCCCGAAAGGGAAGCTGATTTTAGCTGATTTTTTACTCATACTGTCATTCCTTTCCTGAAAATGGTTGATAATACCGGTTATATCCATTCAATCTTCTGCCGTGTTCAAATTCCCGCACGCCCCGGATCAAATATCCTGCCGGCGCGAGAATAAATCCATTGGGAGAAAAATTCACCATATAAAGCGGCAACTCCGGAAATGCGGCGCGGAAAGTTTCCATGGCACCGGCACTTACCATTTGCCGGGGATGCAGCAGTGTCAGATGATCAAACGCCTCGGTTTTTGCCAGTTCCACCAGAATCCCGCCCAAAAAATTACCGTAAGAACGCAGCAGCTTTTCTGCCGGTTCATCCCCGTTCATAGCAAGCATACAAACAGCATTGTAATATTTTCCCGGCGGGAAATCCTGCAAATTTTTCAATGTGTTTGGATGAAATTTGCAGATAAAATTGGTAAACCCCATCTCTTTTGCCCCGGCATCGGCGATCACCTTTTCCGCTTTGAGCTGCAAATTCCGGTCGGTCACCGAATCATTGAGTGCCACGCATTGGATATCATCTTTGTACGTGATCCCCGCCATTTTACCGGCAAGACAACTGTTCACCTGATATTGCGACAACAAAAATGTATCGGCACTCAACACCGGACACGGACACTGAAAAATCATTTCCAGCGCATCTACCCAGCGCTGCCGGATATTAACCGGCGGTATTCTGTTAAGCATGTACCCCAATCCGGCGGCAACCACAAAAGCATCTTTCAACTCCGGCAATTCCAGAGCTGCAAGTGCCAGCTGTTTCAGCCGGGCAGTCATCTTTTCCGGGTGAGAGCGGTTCCAGGAGAACTCTTCCCGGTCAAGAAACAGCGGGAAGCGGCGGACATCGCTGACCACAGTATAGATCTCGCTTTTGGTCACTATAAAATGAACAAAACGGACATTCTGCATCTGCAAAGTATAATACTCTGCCGGTCTGCCGCAGCCGGAATTGCGCCGGCTGATGGCAACCAGATGCTTTGCCGCCAGAGTTCTCATACAGCGGCTGACCGTCCGCGGATCCAGTCCGGAAATACGGATCAGCGTCTGTCTGGAAATATCTTCATGCTCAAACAGAATATTTTTCAATATACTTGCCGCGTTACGCATACGTTATCTCAACAACCGGGGATCAAATTCTCAACGTTCCACACAAATAATTTCACCGATATCGATCCAGAGGAAATTTGCCGGAGACGGAATAATTTCCACATTTTTCACCGCTTTATCCGGCAGATCCCACCAGAAAATATATTTCCGGTACCAGATACCGTTCCCTCCGGTAAAACTTTTTCTGTCCGGCAGTGTCACAGACGATCCGTCGGCAAACGTGACCTTGCCGTAAAGCCGGTTGATACCGTAGGTACGGTTGTTCCAGCCGCATACGATCACATTTTTCAACTTCACTGCTTCGGGGAAATCCAACCGGATCACCGGCTGATGCTTTTTCAGCCGGTTTTTGGAATTGGACCAGCGCGGTCCTTTGACCAAATTGCCGTCGGTCAACGCGGCGGCTTTTTCCGGAGAAACCGGTTCATCTCCCAGAATTTTCACATCCGCAGAGCGGTGGAACTTCATTTTTTTATCCGCCAGTGCGCGTGGTACGAAAAACAGCGATCTGCCGGAAACTCCGGACGTCAGTGCCAGTGTCATCCGCTGTGCCTTGCCGTCATGAGCGATCTTTATACCGGTACGCCGAGCCGGCGGCAGGATCATATCCTCCCGGACACCGTCGCTTTTAACAAGGGAAATGACCGGCTGTTCTTCAGATGAATACTGCAGATAAATGTCACCGGCTTCCGGGGGCAGCTGCCAGCTGATCTCCATTTTTTCCTCGCCTGCTCTCCGGTAGCTCTGCCCCTGAAAATGATCGACCCATGCGCCGTTCAGGGTCTCTTCTCTGCCGCCGCACTCTTTTGCCGGAGCGATCAATCGGGAATCCACCAGCGCCGGATAATCTTTCAAATCGCTCTCTGCAGCGACAGTTCTCCCCCGGAAAATCTTCTCCGCCATCAGATTGTTCGGCAGGATCTTCTTTTTCCAGATATCAATGATCTTATCTGCCGCATTGCGATGGTGCGGGATCACAAAAAATGCACTATGGGTCATATCGATCTCAAAGGCAGTTTTTCCGTCAGACGTGGTTGTAAATTTACATTTTTCAGGGCCGTCCGGAGTCATACGGAAAACTTCGACGGCAGGACATCCCGGCGGCAAAACGGTTTCCAACCGGAATTTTTTCACCGGCGGGATGGTGATTCCGGAGGCATCAGATACACATCCGGTATTGATCAGCATGATCAATGTTGCTTCATCATCGATCGTCCGCAACAAATGTGCGGCGACCCCGTCAGGAACTTTGACCGGGACCTCTGCCGGACAGGATTTCCGCAGCAGATGCGCGGCATTTTTCAATTCACCGTTGATCCTGCCCATGGTACGCCACAAGCCCGGATTGGCAACCGGACCGTAGGTCAGTGAACCGTTGACATACATCCAATATCCGATACTTTGAGTACCCGCGGCAACTGCACTGCGAACCATAAACAACATCTCATCGTCATTGGGAAAACGTTTCCAGTGAGCTTTTTTGTACGCGTAACATCCGATCAGCGTCCAGAAAATCCCCGGTTCATTTGCGGCATGGACAACTTTGCCCAAATCGTAAACTTCCATTACGCTGCGTCCGGCTGATACGGAATAGGGATCCATTGCCACCACATCGGTGATCCGGGCGTAATTGTAGTATTCTCCGGGTTTGAATGTACCGTTGATCGTGGAAATATTGAGCAAACTTTGAGCCTGCTGATTTTTATCCTGCACCTTTTTATTCAGTTTCGGAGCATTCATTCCCAGACGCAAATATGGCGGATTGATACTCTTATAGTGCATAAAATCCCCCACATCGGGTTCATCGGTCAAATAATCTCCCAGAATACCGGGCAATTCCCGGTACTGGTGATATGCGCCTTTGATCATGAATACACTCTCGATCCCGTTGCGGTAATTGGCCATGATCCGGCTGATCTGGGTGGAACCGTGATCAAAATAGATATCAAAATTGTGCCACTTCATATTTTCCGGGTGCGGTCCGCCGTAAATCGCACATCCGAAGTTATTGCGGTGCGCCTGAAATCCATAACTGCTGACGACTGAACCGTACTCAAAAATCAGCGTATGGTGACTGCCTTTGGCAAGCGGCATGGGCAAAGTCAATTTCAGCGGCAGGATGTTCCCATATACGCTGCCGGCGGAGACATTTGCGGACAGATCCATTCCGTCAAACAAAACCTTTCCCAATTTTGCTCCGGCACTGTGCCGCACAAAAATATTAAGCTGTTTCATGCTGTCATCCATCGTCATCCGGAGCAGTCTGCTGCGCGGCAGCTTCCGGAGATCCACCACCTCTTCCCACACCTTTTGCGTGCCGGAATTCAACTGCAGTGCAACCGGTTTATCCGGATGAGCGCGGAAACGCGCCATCACTCTGACCACGGCACCCGGCAGCGGAGAAAGCGGTGTAATGCGATACCAGACGACATTCCGCCCCGGCTGATCCATTACCTCCTGCTGTCTGACTCCGTCTACCGACAATTCCAACGGGGGAAGTTTGCGCTCTTTGCCCCGATAGATAAAAGTCATTTCCAGCATCCCGCCCGGAGTAAAATACTTCGGATAATATTGGATTATCTCTCCGGCGGCATCTTTCCAGCCCCATTTTTCCACATAATGTGCCGCAGCATTTTCATACCCCCGGTCAGGAGCATAAGTCATTGCCGTCCGCTGCCAATCTCCGGCGGATACCGATAAAGCTACTGCACAATTCAGCATGCATAAACATAACATTTTCACCATTTTTCTCATTCTATTTCTCTCCTTTTATACCGGATGAAGCAGTTTCGCCAAGTGCGATGACCTCTCCGAAATACAACCAGAAATGATTGGCAGGTACCGGGTTCAGGACAACTTTTTTCACCGTTTTCCCCGGCAGCTCCCAATAAAGCAGATATTTGCGGTATCCATTGGCACGCCCTCCGGAAAAACTTTTTTGCGGAACAAGCGGCATTTGTGAACCATCGGCAAAAAACACCGTCCCGCCGAGTTCCCGGATACCATACATCCGGTTATAGTGACCGCAAACTGTCAGCCGCCGCCAAGCGGCATCGCCTGCCGGTTCGACCGTTATGGAAATTTTTTTATTCTGCAGCCGGTTTTTGGAATTTGACCAGCGCGGTCCTTTCAGCAAATCCCCGTCAGTAAGAGTGTCTGCCTTTTCCGGACTGAATGGCTCATCACCGCTGCTGGTACATCTGACCGGCAGCGGAATCCATGAATCTGCGGCGTTTTCAGCTTTGGCAAAAGCGAGAAATTTTCCCGCACTGCCTCCGGCGGGCAATGAAAGTTTCAAGCGGGCTTTTTTGCCATCATGTTTCAATCCGGCGATCCGGCGATCTGCCGGAAGCAGCAGCATTTGCCGGACTCCGTCAGGATATATTATTTCTGCAGAGGTTATTTCACCAACTGAATATTGCAAAAATGCGCATCCCGGTTCTTCCGGCAGCGTCCAGCATATCTCTGCCGGATTTTCTCCTGCCTGCAAAAAATTCTGCCCCTGCGGATAATCCAATACCGAAGCATTGATATCAACCGCGACGGCACTGCCGGTCACTTCCGGAGCAATTTTTTCCGCCGCCGGATAACGCAGGACAAACTCTTTGAAGCCGGCTTCCGGCAGTGATAATTTACCATGAAGGATCTGATCAGCGCTCTTATTGCCAGGAACGATATCCTGCTGATAAATCCGCTGCAGCTTTTCCGCCGCCGCCGCGGAATGGAATACCGCAAAAACAGCACATTCCGCCACCTCGGGTATCAAAAATGAAATACTGCTGTTTTCTGCGGTAAAGCGGCACTTTTCCATCCCGCTTGCCGACAAACGGTACAATCCGGCGGCGCGGCTTGCCGGCGGCAGCTGCAGCCGTACCGGCAAGCCGGTTATTTCCGGCACACTCATTCCACCGGCATCCGAACGGCAGTTTTTATTCAGCAAGATCAAAATGGTCGCCTCATCGTCCGCACTGCGCAATACTGAAGCGATCACCGTTTCCGGCACCTGCACGACGGAAGAATCCACCGGGAAACTTTTGGCGATCAATGCGCCTGCAATTTTCATTTCCCCGTTAAGTTTTCCCATACTGTTCCACAATTCCGGATTGCTTTGCGGTCCGCGTGTCTTTTTCCCATCCGGGTACATCCAATAACTTATGGATGTGGCGCCTCCGGCAATGGAACTCCACGCCATCAGCCGCATTTCCGCCGGATTCGGATACCGTTTCCACTTGGAGCTGTCCGGACGGCTGAAACATCCCAGCACCATCGAGCTTGGAAGCGGTTCCGCCGCGATACGGGAAACTCTGGCTGTCGGATAACAGGTCAGCGGCTGCAGATCTGAACTTATACAATAATAATCCACCGCTGTAAAATCAGCCATTCTGCCGTAGGCGAAAAAATTGGCAGGCCGGTTGGTCTTGTCAAGCACCAGCATATTCGGCAGATGCGCGGCATGCCGGATACACTCATTTGCCTTGCTGTTGACTTGCGGGGCAAGCATTCCCAACCGCTGTCCCTGCCAGCGGATGTGTTTGAATTTACTCACCTCTCCGGCATCCGGCTCGTCAGGCAGATAATTGGCGGTCATGTTGGGTTGAGCGGCATAATTTTTCAACTGCCCATCGGGAATGGAAGCGATTATGCCGAGATCTTCATTTCCGGCATTTTTTACAAATTCCAACCGTTCCTGATGGATATTCCAAATATCATCAAAGTGGTGATACTTCACCCCGCAGCCAATCGGAGCATTGTAGATACCGATACGGAAATCATTGCTGAATGCCCGGAATGTCACTGCACTGCCGATATCTTTTCTGCCGACATAAATATTGTGCAATGAACCCTTTTGCAGTTTTTCACCGACATTTACCGTCACCGGGATAAAATTACCGTAAATCTTGCCGATCCGGGATTTGGAAGTATAATCACGCCCGTCCAGCAGTATCCGGCTGACCGGACTTCCGCCGTGAAGCCACAAATGGATCTTATCCATGTCCGGATCAACTGTAACACGGCTGATCAATCCATTGCAGCGCAAATCCGAAAAATCAACGGTGTACCGGAAATCCCTGCCATTTCCGGTCAGAAATGTCAATTCAAATTTCTTTGCCGGGGTATACCAGAATTTTATCAGCAACGATACCACCTGCCCCGGCATGACAGTTGCAGGTTCCACCCGGTGCCATATCACATTGCCCGTTACCCGGTAACAATCCGCAATTTTCTTACCATCAAGCAGGATATCTTTGATCTGCACCGGCGTACTGTGCCGGTTTACCAGATAAATTTCAAAGGTCGTACTGCAATTTTCCATCCACTGGCAATCGATCCACGGGCGCAACATTTTGCCGTTGCTTTGAAATACATTCCAATCCCTGCCCCATGCCTGCACTTTGGTGTCGCGGAACGGGCGGTAGAAAACCGAAAGAAGTTCCCAATTTCCCGCGACGGCAGAATGGGTTCCCGCCCAAATCAGCAGCAAAAACAAAATGCGAAGTTTTTTCATCTTTTTTCACACCTTTTCTGTCTGTTTCCAATCACAGACAAAATATATCGTTTAAAGAATAAAAAAACAACACTTTAGTGCATTATCGCACTGCTTTTACATAAAAAAAACGTATAAAATCAGCGAGATAGACAAATACTTTAGTGCATTTTTGTCAAACTGCACCACCGGTCAATCATCGACTTCGTCCAGATCCCATTTGCCGGAACTTCTGCGCCCCTCGTAAATCCATTTGCCGTCGGTAAAATCCGGGAATGCCACCGGCATACCGCCCATAGCGATGGATTGTTCGCTCAAACAGGTGATACTCATCCATGCGGCGCAATCGTACACGTCGATCGGCGGAGCGGTCCGGTTGCGCACCGCTTCAAAGAATGCCCCCATCACCAGAGCATCCATCCCGCCGTGGCCGCCGACAACATTGTTGCGGAATTCCTGCCAAATGGGATGGTCATATTTTTCATAAAGTTCCGCCACCGGCGTCCAATCATGCACACTGTAGGGATTGCCGGCGACATCCAATTCGGTACGGCTCGGGCTGATCCCCTCGATGAAAGCGGCGTTGGCATCTTCCAGAAAAAGTCCTTTCGTCCCCTGCACCCGCAGATTTCTGGTATAAGGCCGGGGAAGCGACACGCTGTGAGTCATGGTGATCGTTTCGCCGTTGGCGCATTTAATAACTGTGGTGATCACATCGCCTTCGTTGAATACCCGGCGTCCCAGTCCGGCATTTTCCGCGACTTCGGCAAATCTCCGGGATTTACTGGCGGTGGCAGTAAGCGTCATAAAGCGGTTACCCCGGTTGATACGCAAAATTTTCGCCACCGGTCCGATCCCGTGGGTCGGATAAAGTTCACCGTTGCGGCGGAGATTGTGGACCGCCCGTTCGGTTTCGACCTTATCACGCAAAATAAGTTCATCCGTCAGATCATGTTCATAACCGCATTCGCAGTGGATAAGTTCGCCGAGCAAGCCTTTGCGGGCGAGATTGAGGCAAAGCAGTTCATTTCTGCCGTAACAGCAATTTTCCAGCATCATGCAGGACACCCCGGTGGATTCCGCCGCCCGCACCAGCTGCCACAATTCATTGATGGAAGATGCCCCGCCGACTTCGATAGCGCAATATTTGCCGTGGCGCATCATCTCTTCAGCAATGGCGAGGTGGCTGTTCCACGAAGTCGGGATCAAAACGGCATCGACCTGGTCGAACTTTGCCAATTCCCGGAAATCGGTGAATTCCTGGGCTTTTTGCCGGTCATGCCTGCAAAGTATCTCCTGCATCAAGTCGATTCTGTCCTGACGGATATCGCATACAGCCGTAATATCCACCTCACTTGACGGAAAATTGAATAAGGTCGCCGCCAGAGTTTCACACCGCGGTCCCAAACCGACCAGACCGACACGCACACATTTTTTCATCTTATTATTCACCCTTCATTTCCGGTTGACGATCATTTCCAGCAATGCTTCGTAGACCTCTTCCAAGACCTTGATTTCGATAAATTCATCCGGCTGGTGGGGGCCACCGGGCAATCCACGGCGGCTGCAGCCGAAATCTATACAGGGGATATCTGCCAGCATCATCACCAACCCCTGATCGCTCTGGATGCCGCCGAGTATCGCCATTTCCCTGCCGGTAACTTTGCGGAATGCTTCTCCGAGATCCCGGATAATCGGAGCATTTTCCGGTACATAAGCCGGTTTGAGAAAACGGCTCATCCATTTGAATGAACACCCCGGCAATTGCGCTTCCAGAGCCGCTTTGAGAGCCTCTTCATCGTCGCCGGGCAGCGTATCGTAGAAAAAGGTCACCGCGCCGTCGGTCACGCTCATCGACCGATCCCGTTTGCCGATAGTCTGATAAAATCTCTCTCCGAAACAGGGGTGATTCTCGATTTTGCGGATGATCTCCTCTTTGACCTGATAGACGGCATGCTTGATCTCTTCGGTATCCCCGCCGGAAATCGTACAGAATCCGCCGCCCATACCGGCATTCCACACCGTCTGATTGGATCCGCCATCCAGAAAGACAGCTTCATCAGCGGTAATGCCGTGAGCAAATACCGCTGCGGTACCGTTGCCGCCGCCGCTCTCCTCATCTGGGACAGAAGCGATGATCAGTTTGCCGGGGAAATCGCAGTTGCGTTTTTTCAGTTCGATGATCAGCCCCGCCATCACAGCCATGCCGAATTTATCATCTCCGCTGCCTCTGCCGTAGATCCTGCCGTCTTTGACCATGCCGGAAAAAGGCGGAGTTTCCCACCGGGCGATCTCACCTACCGGAACCGTATCGGCATGTGCCAGAAGCAGCAGAGTTTTGCCGGGGCGGTTACCGGTGAGAGATGCGATGACAGCCGGACGCATATACATGAGATGCTCTTTCAAGCGTCCGGGACTTTCCGCGAATCCCGGGATCTCATCGGGGAAGATCATTTCGGCATCTATACCGTTATTCCGCAAAAAGTCATAATAGTATTTCTGAACGGCATATTCATAACCGGTCACCCCGTTATTTTCCGATGGAATGCGGATCAATTCCTGTAAAAGTTCAACGATCATAGTTTTACCTCATATATTTTTGATTTCCCGGTTGAATTTCCGGTGCAATTCCTTATCTCCATAGCGATCTTCAGCATCCGCAAGCAATTCATCATCAGTGTAATTGGAAACGATTTCCAAAACATTTATGCTCCGAGCCGCCATATCAGGTGCAAAAATGATCTTCCAAGTCCGGCAGTTCAACTGCCACCGTTCCTCATCGATCTGCCTGACGCGCTTTCGGGAAGCATCCAACGGCTCATGCGCAAGCTGGACTCCGGCGAAGTTTGCCAAATCCACGGCCCCGGCACGCAAAATAAATTCCGCCTGCCGGGTAAACAATGGAGAAAATTCCAGCTGCCACTTCAAATCCGGATCTTCCGGGACTTCGCTGCGCCAGCCGACGGCGGAATCCGGGAACGCATCTGCTTCGGGAATATAAGGTTTGATATCCAACACCGGCGTACCATCGAGCATATCTATATGGCGCAGCAACAACCGGTTTCCGGAAATCCCCGCCAGTTCCACACAACTTAATCCGATCGGATTGACCCGGTAGGGCGAACGGGTGGCAAATACACTGCGGCAGTGTCCGGAAGCGGGAAACGGCGGACGGACTTTGGGTTTCCAGTTCCGGTGCTGATTCAGGTGGAAACAGAATATCACCCAAATCCGCTCAAATCCGGCGAGATCAGCAATCGCATCCCCGGCAAATTCCGAAAACAATTCGATCTCACCGCCGCTGGCGGAAAACACACCCTGACGCGGAGTTTCAAAGCGGTAACGGTGCGCCGAATGCACCACACCGATCGGTTGAAATTCCCACTTATCCATGCTCATCATTCAAAAAAACCCCGGCTGAACCGGGGGTTTATACTCTTACAGGTTTCTCGGGAAGGTCGGTAATCCGCGTTCGCCGCCGACATTAAGCGGCTTGCCGGTTTTCGGATCCTTGTTCCATGCGGAACCGTCGGGACCGACCAGTTTGCAGGTCATGAACACCAACAGATTGTTCTTTTTGCTGACCGTGTATTTGGACTGGAAAAATCTTCCGACGAACGGGATATCTCCCAAAATCGGAATTTTGTCATGCATGACATTGGTCAGATCCTGGGAAATACTGCCGATCAACACGGTTTCACCGTCTCTCAAAGTCACGTTGGTGTTGATGGCACGGGTGTTAAGCACCGCTTTTTTCTGGTATTCACCATCATCATCGTCATCATTCAGGTTACGGCTGTCTACAACCAGCCAGGAGTCAAAGGTCAGAATGTTGAAGTTGACCTGGGCCTGGATCAGATTTCCGTTAACCTTGGGACGGATGGAGAAACGGATACCGAGGGTTCTCTCATCATCCAGTGTCGGCTGGGGGGCAGTGACATACACCCTGGCGAGGTCGGAACTCTCATTATCCACATCTTCATAGTCACCGGGGTAATGGTGTTTCTCACCCATATTGACCACCGCCGTAGTATCATTTCTGGTCGTGACCCGGGGCGAATAGAGAACATCGGATGAATCAGCCCAATCCAGAGCGTAAACTCCGAAACTCAAGGCATTTTTACCGTCTCTCCAGGTAACGTTGTAAGTGGCATCCTCATCGATACCTTTACTATTTTTAGAGGAGGTAACTCCGGTGCCGCCGAAACGGTCGTTGGCATCTTCGTTGGCATAATGGCGCAGCAGCGCATTACCGCCGGCTTCAAAACTGACATTGCTGTTGAAACGTGAGTACTCCCAGTTGAATCCCAGTTCATCAAGGTCATTCTGTGCGACTTCCAGAAACTTGAACATGATCTGCACCATGGGAGTACCCTTGTCGCTGTTGGCAGCGAGCCACTGTTCAATAAGTTTCTGATTGGAGGGGGTATTACGGGAGATGACCTCGTTGCGCACGGGGAACGCAGTAATCGAAGCACCGGCATCAAAAGTAACACCGGCGGACTTGAGGTTTTCCATCAGCGTTTCATTGGTCTCATCCGAGGACATGCCAAAACTGAATACTTTGACCGTCATCTTTTCCAACACCTGCCCTTTTGCAGCGATCACGACCACGTTATCTTCCAGTTTAAAGGTCAGGTCTCCGCGTTTCTGCAATTCGTTAAGGATCTCATAAACGGACATTTTTCCGGGGGCGAAACCGGGCATTTTCGGGGCTTCCCCCTCGTTGGCATAACTTGCATCGCGAACCACGAAGTTGATTCCCTGGGGTCTGACATCCCGGATCTGTTTCTGCAACTCGTCGATAGCTTCGCGGAAAGACATGGCATCGTCAAACAACACATAGTTGGGGATCACAACTTCCCGGAGAGTTTTTTCCAATTCACTCTGCCCGCCTTCGACCTTTTGAGCGGGAGCATCCAGCTGATTTTCTCCGATGCCGGCTGAAGAATCAGCTACGATCGGGATCGCCGCACTCCACTCCACACCGCCGACATTGTGACGGCTGGTGTTATTGGAACGGTGCACTGCCGCATCTCTGATTTTGGTATTGATTCCGAGGAGGTTCTGCAGAGCGACGGCATTGTAGGGATCGATCAGCAGCACCTCTTCAAATTTCCGGCGGGCTTTCATATATTCATTACGGCGCACCAGGACTATTCCCTGTTCGATCAGCAGTTGGATCTCATATTTCTGCGTGTTAAAATCGGGATCGATTTTATCGATTTCCAAACTCTCCCGGTAAACAGCAGCTTCCCGCCGCTGCTGATAGTATTTGATACGCTCCTGGAGTTCTTTTTCCCGTTCCGGACAGAATTTGACAGCTTCCTGACAGATTTTGATGGCTTCTTCAAAATTCAAAGTTGAAGCGAAATCTTCGGCCTGTTTCATCACATCTTCAGCCATATTGTAATAACATTCCGCGATTCGCTTTTGGCAAAATTCAATTCTTTCCCTGAATACACGTCCTGCGCCGAACGGTTTCAACCGTTTCACGATGGCACGGTACTCGGCGATCGCATCACGATACTTGCCGTCAAGCATCAGTTTATTGGCTTTTTTGACCATTTCATTACTGTCGAACAACAGCTTCTGACGACCGATATTTTCCATAACATCAGCCTGCCACGCAACTCCGGAGTTTGCAGGGAACACGTTTTTGCCGCTCGGATCATCGGCCATAACTACTGCGCCCCAAACCACACCCGGGAGCAACAACATCATCTTCTTATTTATCATCGTTATAATCCTCCGATCTTAATCAGCGTGACAACATGGGAATACCGCCATTACCGAGGCTTTCAGTACGAGGCAGCGGAATGCCGTCATTGTTGACAAGTCTTGCTGTCACAAAGATCAACATATTTCTCCGGGTCGACAATTCAGACTGGGTCTGGAAAAGTCTGCCGATAAATGGAATATCCGATAAAATCGGAATTCTATCCATGCGTTTCTGGGAAGTACTGTCGGACAATCCGGCGATCACCATCGTTTCTCCGTGGTTCAAGTCAACATCCACGGTGACCTCACGGGTGGCGATGACCGGACGCCACACGGTATAACGGTGAATCGTCTGCACCCATTCGGAACCGATCTCGTCGCGGCGTTCCTCGACAACCACCACTTCGGCTTCGTCTTTACCGGTGTAAGCGGTAATTTTGGGATTGAGTTTCAAATTGATGACTTTATTGCCTTCACGGATCGTCGGAGTAACGGTGAAGACCGTTCCGATATCCTCTTCAGTTTCGGAAAATTCCGGACTCGGCGGAGTGATATTGACAGAAAGATTACCATTATCACCGACCTCTTCCGTTTCAATTTCCAACTCTTCCCAGTCTTCAGGGAAGAAGTAGGCTTTAGTCATCTTGACCCGGGCAGAAACACCATTGGCGACCAGTACCCGCGGAGCGGAAATCTGTTCGGTGCGGTCACTGCGATCCAATGCATTGATCGTCAGGGTCAGGTTGAAACTTTCATCAATACCGAAAGGTTTGAATGATCCGAAAATATCCGGGAAAATATTGAGATTACTCACGATCCGGGAGTCAACACCGCTGAGCAGACCATCGAGCATTTTAAGGACGGCGCCCTCGCCGTCAACCGAGGTATTGCTGCCCTTTTGAACTGTAACTTTATTATTTTTGATCACGCCCAGAGCCCAGGTGAATCCGAGTTCTTCCATATCGTTTTCGGTAAGCTCAATGGATTTGACCTCAACTTCGATCATGGGAGCTTCCACATTCAAACCTTTGAGGATCTCCTGCATGTGACGGTGGTTTTCGGCAGTGTTTCTCATCTGCACTTCGCCGCGGAAATAACTTATTGAACTGCCTTTCGGGAAATAAACGCCGTAAATTTCAAAAAAGTTCTTCAATGCATCACTGGTAATGGCACTCTCATCGATTGCCGCAGGAGCAGCAGGAGCAGCAGGAGCGGCAGCAGCGCCTTCAGCAGCACCAGCATCACCGCCTTCGCCAGCATCAGCATCGCCGCCTTCACCCATGTCTCCGGCATCGGCAGCCGCATCAGCTCCGGCATCGGCAGCCGCATCGGCTCCGGCATTACTTTTCTGTCCGGCGATCATCGCCTTGACACTGTTGAACAATTCATATTTTCTGGTTGTCAACTCATTATCCGGCGTACCGAAAAGGATACGATCCTCACGCACGACATAGGGCAAATCGGTAAGATAACTGACGTAATTCAAAACCTGCCGCAGCGAAACGTTCTGCAATGACAGAGTTACAAAAATACCATTTTCCTTCTGGGCGTTTTTGTCTTTTCCCTCTGCAGCGGCAGCATCGCTCTCTTCTGAATTCCAATCGAATTCGTCATCATTTCCATCGCCGGCAGGATTTTCCGGATTTTCGGCATTGGCAGTTTTTTCGGCATTTTCCGGAGCGGCGGCGGCAGACTCATTAACTGCCGGAGTTTTTTTGCGCGCTTCCTGAATAAAAGCGATATTCACCCCTTTTTTCCCGTCTTTGTCCCAACGCGCGCTCTGCTCACGCAAAAACTGAATAACAGTTTCGATATCCTGTTTGTTGAAGGTCACCACCGGCAGAACGATCTCATCAAGTTTTTTCTGGATAGCATAATCGTTGACCTCGGGAGCAGGTTTATCCTCTTCGCTGGAAGACATATTTTCACTTTTCACCGGGAAAACCGGTTCGACCCACTGCCATGCTTCATAAGCGAACTGCGCCTGAATATCTGCTCTGCGCCGCTGATATCCGGTCTGGTAGTACTTTTTATACGCCTGGGATGCCAGATAACTTGCTTCGGCATTGTAAGGATTGAGGACATAAACTTCCTCGACCTTTTTCCAAACCAGATCATAACGGCCGTTGCGGAAGCAGACCCGAGCCTCATCAAGCAGACGTTTGATTTTTGCTTCGCGCTCGATGATCTCGGGATCGGATGTTTCGGCAGAAGTTTTAGCGGTACGGTCAGAAACCTTCTTTTTGCCGCTGGCAGAACTTATCACATTTTCAGCCTTTTCATTGAGCAGCGGAGTGATCAACCTTGCTTCGTTGGCAAGCGCGATCGCTTCGTTGAAACGTCCCTGCACGATGGCATTTTCCGCGGCTTTGAGTTTAAGATTACCATAAGTCAACTGCAGATTGCGGAGCTCCTGACGATATTGAGCAAGCCGTTTGCGGGCCTTCCAGCTGTCGATCTCACCGGCTTCCAATTCCAAAGGCGCGACAACTTCGTCCTGAAGAGTCCGGATCGCCTGATCGTACTTGCCGTCTTTTGCAAAATTTCTGCTGCGCGCAACTGCTTTCTCTTGCTCTTCGTATCCCTTCTCACTGATTTTTTCATGTTGTTCCGTCACACTGCGGGCATGAAGCGAAGATGTCATACAGACCATTACTGCGGCTGCACACAACACCAACGGAGCTGAAGCAAATACTGCCTTCTTTTTCATTCGTCTTTTTCCTTCCGAAATATATTTATGAATTTTACAATTCCTTACCATTCACACTGATCCTGACGGTTTTATCTGCCCAACGGTCTGCGGATTCCGTTGTAATCATCATTCTCGTCCTCCACAGGTTCATCGGCGAACATTGATTGACGCGGTGAACCATCAGTGGATTGGGCACCGATCAGGGGTTTTCTCGGCAGACGGGGATCGGCGGAAGTCTCTTCCTGATTCTTCTTTTTATCCTGCTTTTCAGAACCGTCCTGAACGATCGGAGCATCCTGTTTCAAGACATCGTCTTCAACATTCTGTTTCTGAACCTTCCGGATCGGCAGCTGTTTAGCCGGGATCTTACCATCTTTGTTGATTTCAAAAACCTGCGGCTTCTCTTTTGAACCTTCCGGCAAAACCTCTTCGATCACGACAGAGAGCTTTGCATCGTCAACAGATTTCAAACGGTAAGAACGCACTTCACCAAGCAGCTGCTTACGGGTAAGTTTTTCTCCTTTTTCATTACTGCTGCCGAACAAACCGAGTTTGAAAGTTTCACCGATACGGCAGGTGAATTCACGTCTCTTTGCAGAACGGATACTGCCGGTATCCACAAATATCGGCCGATGATCGTTGGAATACGCCTGCTGGTTGATGACGAATTTCAATTTTTCAGCAGTTTTACCGGGCTCGACGATTTCAATCATGGTCACAAAAGATTCGTCCACCTTTTCGACGATTTCACCTTTTTCACTGGCTTCAAGGGCGCTGGCTGCACGTTTTTTCTCTACTGTGACCCGTTCAATATCCAACACTTTGTAACGTTTTCCGTCGATCGTACCGGGGAATACCGTATCAAGATAGAGATAAGAACTGGTCATACGTCCTTTACGGCGCGGGTTCGGATCCGGGTGGTTGAACTGAACCATCCAATCCTTTTTATTCGAACTGCCGTTATCATTCAATGCCATGAATTTGACGTCAAGTTCGGATTTTTTGACCTCTTTTACCTTCAAACGCCACCACAGCGGCGGGTGATCCAACGGATTATTGGGCCAATACCCCTGTTCAAGTTCGAAGATATTGGAGAAACCGTCACCGTCATTATCATATCTGGCATCGTGGGGATCTTCCGGATCCATTCCGAAACGGGTTTCATCACTATTGAGGATACCATCACCGTCACGGTCACGTTCACGTTTTTCTTCTTCCACACGTTTTTTCTCTTCTTCAATACGCCGGGTCTCCTCTTCTTCCAGACGGACACGCTCGTCCTCTTCGCGTTTCAAATCTTCGTCGATACGTCTTTTTTCTTCGGCAAGGCGGTTTCCTGCCTCTTCCTCGGTGCGGATACGGTCTTCTTCCTCTTTACGTTTTTCATCTTCGATACGCTTGAGCTCTTCTTCTTCCTGACGTTTTTTCTCTTCAGCAAGGCGGCGTTCTTCTTCCAAGCGGAGCTTTTCCGCATCCTGCACGCGGAATTTTTCCATCATTTCGTCAACATTGACATTCCAGGGCGGTTTCAATTCGCTGCCGCATTCAGGACATTTCCCGTCCGAAAAGTGAGACAGGGGAATAATCGAAGTATATTCAACTTCGCTGTCGTTTTCCCGTGCTTTACCACAATACGGGCAGCGTGCCATTTTTATAACAGACACAAAGTCATTGGTATTGGCTTTATTATTGTTTTCCCACTTGAGGTGACTGTCATACCAAAGTTTGACAGTATCAAAATCCGGATTTTTCCGTTCGACCTTTTCATAATCCGGTTTACGAACCGGCAATTTCAAGTCGGCATCGGTAACTTCCCGGGTACTGCTGATCACTGACTGAACCAAATACATCAATCCGATAAAAAATACAAAAAGCCCCAACAGGATGACTTTTTCATAATGTTTTTTCAAGAAATCCACTGTTCAATCCTCCGGCAATCCGTCACTTCTGTTCCAAAACCACATAGTCAATGTCCAAGTACGCCAGACACTCATCGGAATGGTTGCCGATAACAGTCTGACCGTACCCGAATCTCAAATTTTCCGGCTTTCCATCTTCATACTTGTCATAAAAAGCCTCTTTTTCTTCAGCTGAAAGCTGTTTTTCCTCTTTTTTCTCCGGCTCGACTAACACTTCAGAAATAGTGCCATCCTGATTCCGGACAAACTTTTTCTCCGGTGGCGGAGGCGGATTCTTTCTTTCCTCTTCCTCTTTTTCCAGGCGTATCATCACATCATAATATCTCTCTCTGGCCTCTTTAACGGAGAGTTCGGCGGAACTTTTGACATCTTCAGTCTGACGGCTGCCATCCTGATTGCGGCTGCTCTGATTCTCTGCAATGATCCGGCGGCGACGGCGGCGCGGTTGATTATTTTGTTGAGTACTCTGCTCTTTTTTCTCATCTGCCATTCCGTCTTCAATAATTTTCACGGCGCCGTTATCAGTGGCATAGAGTGCAAGTGAACGCACAATATACATCCGCCGGCCATTACCGTTTTTATCCCCTCTCCAGGCGTTGTCAAAAGACTTCACCACCTCGCGAATGGAATTCATATCGCCGGTAAATACCACGGTGTAATGATGCAGTTTGAAGTTTCCGTCCTCTTCAAACGATTCAGCAAGATTGACTTTACCGGAAGATTTAGTTCCGTCTCCACCGTCTTCCGCATTTCTACCGCGCAAAATCACTTTGACCAGAGTGTGTACTCTGACGGCGCTGAGCCGTGCGGCAATATCACCGAATACATCCCAATGGAAAAATGCCATCGGATATTCAGCTACGGTCAATGAGTCATGCTTTTCCTCTCTGCCACCGCCGATGAATGCCAGAGCATCTGCAGCAAAAAAGTGATCGACAGCTCCGTTGAGCAGTGCTTCATCCGGTTCTTTGCCATTGAGGGCAACTTTCATATTTTCCTGAATATTTTCCCGGACTTTTCCTTTAATTTTGAGGATCATGCTGCTGACCTGATTGCGCAAGACACCCGGCTGATCATCGACCCGCCGGATCATTCCCATTGCGGAAAGCAGGATCGGCAATTCGTTGGACCCGTCAATGACCTCATAGGTCAGCGGACGTGCCGCCTGGGTAAATTTGGCAACAGCGGAGTTCCAGTTACCGGTGGGGAAGATATCCCGGCATTCACTGATGAAATTGCGGAGGGTCGTCAACGAAATTTTATCACGATCTTCGGAAATATTCTTTTTGGAACAGAACTCATCAAAGCGTTTCTGGAAAAACTCCTTGAATTCGCTTCTGGTCAGTTTGCGGATCTTGAGCGGAACTGCCGGTTTTTCATCGGTCGCTTCGACCCCGCTTCCCTCGACCTTGTACAACTCCTGCTCTTCAGTGGTCAGCGCGCTGATATTGGGCGGCTGCAATTCGTCGATAAAGATATCCACAGCGACATTGAGCGGAGATTTGAAGTTATCCACCAAACCTTTACCGACTTTGGTATAAAAGTCGATATCGTCCTGGATACGCGCTTCATTTTCCTTACCGGGAGCAGGCTTGGACGCGACCAGTTTCTGGATGGTTTCGCGTGTTGTGATCGTCTTTTTCCGGGAAGTATTCCACTGAAAAAACACGATCACCATAAAAATCAGCAGCCCGACTGCCACCACACCAGTGGAAGCCAGGGTCACGATCATAAACAGATTTTTGTTATTTTTTTTGCTCACTTGATCAAACTCCAGCTATTTTTTAATCACTTCTTTAAGCTCCAGAACGATTTCAAAATAGTTCAGGTTGCTATTTCCGTCCGGACGTTCATCCTGCTGAACGCTGATGAATACATCTTTTTTCTCTTCCAGTTTGTTGACAAACTCTTTCACCACGTTACGGTCCTCGGCATTGTCCAATGAGTCAATACGCCATACGTAACCGACCAAACGGAGTTTTTTGATCTCCCGGATCGTACTGAATTGTTCGGGAGTGATCCGCCTGTTGTGATCAAGATTTTTAGCAACCGGTTTTCCTTCGTCTCCCATTGCGGCAATACTATCCTCTTCGCCACTCTCAAGCACCGGTTCCAGCGCCACCAGCCACATACGGTCGCTGGGCATCTCCTGCTGCAGCAGCCGGAGCATTGAACCGAAATTATCACGGGTCTTCAAAAACTTCACCGACTTCTCATAGTCGCCGCGAAGCCGGTCAAGTTCACCTTTCATACCGTTGATTTTGGAAACTTCTGCCTCGGCGCGCTTAACGTCTGCTTCAACTCTGCCGACACGGGTATCTTCAAAATATTTGACCTGCAGAATACCGACTACACTGATCAGCAGACAGCTGATCAACGCCACAGCCGAAGCGTAGAAATAGGGTTTGCGGGCATCCAATTCGGCCTGCTTTTTGATCTGCCGCGGAATCAGCGAAATATCCACCGGACAACTGCCGATGCTGTGCAGAGCCATACCGATCATGCTCTGCGCCATGGATGCCGATGCCTGCAGAACATTGCGGTCAACTGCCGGATTGATCGTCACCAGACCGAAAGTATTGAGATATTCCACCGGCATGTGCAGTTTTTCTTTGAAAAATTCAATGGTATACTGCATGGTGGATCCGCCGCCGGCGAGTAAAGTTTTCACCGGAGCGTTGCCATTGTGCATAGCACGCCAGACATTGATCGAACGGCTGATCTCTCCGTGCAGACGGGTCATCACGTTACGGGCGATTTTGGAAATGGTTGCCGCCAGTTTTGATTCCGGTTCATCGTAAGCACCGCCGAGAGCAATAAATCCGTAGCGGCGTTTCAAATCTTCAGCTTCCTGATCAGAAACGCCGAATTCACGGGCGATCTGAGCATTGACACTGTCTCCGCCGATCGGGATGTTGCGCATAAAAATCCGGCGGTTGTCCGCGATCATCAGACACGTACCTTTGGAACCGATTTCCAGCAGCATGGTACACTCATTTTCATTGATCTGGGCAACCACTGCCGCATTGAAGATGTTGAGCGACGACAATTCAACTGAAACCACCTTTTTGCCGGAACGCTCAATCGCATCGGTGTAACAAACGACATCCTCGGTTTTTACTGCAACGAACAGTGCTTCAAACTCTTCATTGTGGACATCGACTTTTTCAACTTCACCATCTTCATTGAGTTCCTCAACGGTATCATCCCATTCGTGATGAAGCAGCTGATAACCCCATTCGATCTCGTGCATGGCATAGGGGACAGCCTGGGCGGCTTCAAATTCGATGATCTTTGCAACATTGGCAGCATTTCCCAGAACCGGCGGAAGTTTGCTCAAACGTTGAAAAGAGGTACTGGACGGCAACGCCAAACGTACATTTTTAGCGGAAAATCCACCTTCGGCGAGCATTTCCAGATAGTTGCGTTCAAAGCAATCTGCCATGCTCTCCTCCCCGATCAATTCCATTTTGCGGGTGAGGAAATTCATCAGCAGGATATTACTGCCTTGAAACTGGAATTCCGCCATTCTCAAATTGCGGCTTCCAATATCAACTGTCAGAATTGTATTGTCTTTTCCCATCTTTTCTTCCAACTTATTTCAAAATTTTCAAATTTTCTGCAAAACTGTATTTATCTGTGCTGCGGCACCGGCCAATCTCTTTCCAAATCAAAATTTTCGCTTCCCAAATACGCCCACGGTGTCCGGGAACGCGGAAACACCCCATCATTCATAACCATATTGACCGGAACCATTCTGCACAATTCTTCAAAACTTTCAGTTCCGGACACTCCCCGGTACTTTCTGGCAAGTTCCCTGCCGTTGACACTGAATACGACCTCTACTTTGAAGTCATCTTTGTTCAACTTACGGATATCTCCGGAAACAGAACCACTGTAACGGTCGATCAATTTCGCCGGCACAAACATCAATGCCAGATGCTTTTTCCCGTCCAAACGAACAGTATAGAAACGGGTCTCACCGGTATACATTCCCCACAAAGGTTTGCCGGACACCGACAGACCGGTATTCTGCAGTACCCGGACACCCAACTGCAAATCATCCACAAAACCGCCCATTTGCAGGACATAGCCTTTGCCGCTGCGCGTAAGCTGCGGTTTTGCCTTTACTCCGGCGTTTCTGGCGGTGAATTCCACCTGAACCATCAGCCACCGGTTTTCCGCTTCGGATTTCGAAGCGATTTTTTTGCCGGACTTATACTCCACTTCCGGAGCTTCAACCAGCATCACATCCACATCCACGCCGGAAATCAACTTGTTGTTTCCAGCCGACAGTGAACCACCCAGCAGCACCACAGCCGCTATGATGATCCACCATCTGTCAAACATCCTCCGCTCCGCTTACTTGTCAGCCGGAGTTTTCGCCGCAGGAGCGGCTTCGCCTTTGGCAGCAGCAGGCTGTACGCTTTCAGCATTTGCCAACGCCTTACTGACTCCGTCATCACCGCGGTTCAAACCGATAACCGCGGCGAGAGTAAGAGCGATCACAAAAAAGATCGCAGTCATGATAACGGTGGTCTTGGTCAGGTGGCTGCCGGCTTTACCGCCGAAAACCGACTCTCCGATCCCGCCGAATGCCGCACCCATACCGCCGGACTTGGACGGCTGGATCAGAATCAGCACGATCAACAGCAGTGCAACGATGAAAATCGCCACATAAAGAAGAACTGTCAAAACGGGCATTTTTTCCTCACAAAATTATTTACCGAGAGCTTCTTTGACCAATTCAGCAAAGCTGTCCGCTTTGAGCGCAGCACCGCCGATCAGACCGCCGTCGATATCTTTCTGGGCGACCAATTCGCGGGCGTTGGCAGGTTTCATGCTGCCGCCGTACTGGATGCGGACCTTTTCGGCGACTTCGCAACCGAACATACCGGCGATCTCTTTGCGGATGTGGGCATGTGCTGCCTGCGCCATTTCCGGCGTGGCAGTTTTGCCGGTACCGATCGCCCAGACCGGCTCGTAAGCGACGATGGTCTTTGCCATATCTTCAGCAGAAATTCCTTCAAAACCACAACGGATCTGACGGGTCAGGACAGCTTCAGTCTGGTTATCTTCGCGTTCCTGGAGCAATTCACCGACACAAACGATGGGGATCAGATCATACTTGAGGGCGGCTTTCAAACGGGCATTGACCGTGGCATCGGTTTCGCCGAAGTACTGACGTCTCTCGCTGTGACCGATAATGACATATTCAACACCGGAAGTTTTGAGCATGTCACCGGAGATCTCGCCGGTAAACGCACCGTTATCTTCCCAGTGGATATTCTGGGCGCCAACTTTGATCGCCGTGCCTTTGGCTGCTTCAACAACTGCTGCAATGGAAGTGAACGGCGGGCAAACCACCACGTCAGCTTCGCAGCAGCAGCAGCAATTACTGCAGATCGCTTTGAGCTCCTCGACCAATGCTTTGCCTTCCGCGGCATTTTTATTCATTTTCCAGTTACCGGCGATGATCACTTTACGGCTCATCTTTTCTTACTCCTTAATAAATTCGTTAATATTGATTATTATGTTTTTTAAACTAAAAAGCACAATCCGCCCGCATTAAAAAAATCGTGCAGACAGACAAATATAGCATATTAAATGCTTTTTTCAAGTCTTTTCTTTATATCATGGTTCAGTTTTTTCAAGATTCGATGCCATCTTTACTGCAACAGCGGTGGCTGACATGTTTCTGCGCCACACGATCCACAGTGAAAATGCCCCGGATGAAGAGCTCTTGATTTCCACATCCTCCACGTGGTCGAATCCCATTTTTTCCCGATGTACCTCAAACATCCTTCTCATATCCGCCCGGGTCAATTTATTCTGCAGCAACCGGTACTCATGCCGGTTGGGTCCGGACATGTTTCCCGACCAGAGCGGAATGCAATTAAACAGGTACATCCCGCGGTTCGTTGCTCTCATATCGTAAACCACGGGATTACCTTTGCTGCTCACTCTGCCGGGAGCCGCCTTTTCCCACTCCAGCGTGGAAGTATGAGCGCAACCGGCAGCCAGCAGCAACATGGCGGCGAATGCGGCAATAAAATGCTTCATTACCGTCTTCCGTTTTTAGATGCAGAACGCAATTTATTGTTGTCTGCCATCATTTTGTCGCGCTGTTTCTTGACTTTGTTCAATTCTTTCTGCAATACTTCCACCTGATGCTGCAGCTCCATAACTTCGGCATTGCTGTCAGTGCTGCTGCCATCGCTCCACTCACCGGCAAGTTTGTCTTTGATATTTTTGATAGCCGCTTCAACAATTCCTCTCTGTTCAACTTCATCCTGGGGGATTTTTTTGAGATACATCTCATAGGCATGGAGTGCTTCGACCGGCTCATTGAGTTTTTCATCGCAAACTTTGGCAAGGGCGAGATATCCATTGGGGTTTTCAGGATTTTCGGCGATCGCCATCCGGAATTTTATCACTGCCCCGTTGCCGTCACCGCTCTCGACCAATTCATTGCCCTCATCGATCAGCTCCTGACAATCATCACCGCATCCGGTCATGACGAAAACTGCCAGCAAAGTCAACATAAACACTGACAATTTACGCAGAACTGCCAATGCACAGACGGCGGCAGTTTCCAAACGCAGGACATAGGGTCCGAGGTTCAACGGTTCAGCACTCTTTTTCTCCAACATTTCGATTTCCTCCGGGGCGAAGCCCCCTTCCGGTCCGATCAACACTGCCTTATCCCCGGCGATCCTCCCGCCGGGTTCCACCACTGTCACCGAACCATAATATATTTTTATGTTTTCCTGTTCCAACTTTTCCAGAACTGCCGGCAATTTCTCTTCCGGTTCGATCCGCGGCAGAAAAGGATTACCCGACTGCTTGCACGCTTCACGCAGCAGCACTTCCCACCGCTCTCTGCCGCCTCCTTCGGCGACTGAATGGACACAGCGCACCGGACGGATGCTCCATACTCCAAGTTCAGCAGCCTGTTTAAGCAGCTGATCAAGCTTTTGTTTTTTGGGCATGGCGCAGCACAAGTGCAGTTTCACCTGCGGTTCAGGAACAACTTCCCGCGAAACGACCCGCAGAATCTTTCCATTTTCCACGACTCCTTCAGCGCACACCCCTTTGCCGTCAAGCAGACCGAAACGTTCACCGGCTCTGGCACGCAGAACTTTGAACAAATGTTCCTGCTCACGCGGCTCCAGAATAGCGACCTCGCCTGCCTCCGGGATATCCGAACAAAATACCCGACGCATATTGCCTGACAATTCCTTCTTTATAATTTACATTACTATGATTATAAAATCAAGTGCTTTCTGTTAAATTTTCAAAATTTGAAAATCGCACCGATTTTCTTTCCCAGCAAAATACCCGCCGATGCCAGCGTCAATGCCAGAAATCCCATCGCCCACACCCCGAATGCCGATGCCGATGCCGCTCCGGAACCCAATATCTGCGACAACTCCAGCAACGCCTTGGTGATCGGGAAAAAGGCACTTTTTTGCGCTAAAATAAGCGAATCGGAAACTTCCAGCATGGAGAAACTGAAGGCAAACAATCCGCCGACCAGCAAATTTGCCCCGATCAGCGGGAACGTGACTTTTGCCATGGTTTTCACCGGACCGGCACCGAAATTCCGCGCCGCCTGTTCCAACTCTTCCGGAGTCTGTTCCAAACCGGAAACCACCGCCCGCACTACATAGGGTATCCGCCGGACAGCGTATGCGATCGCCAGAAGCCACAACGGATTATCCACCGGGTTGAATAAACTTTTCGCCCATGAATAGGTCGCCGTCATCCCCAGAAAACCGAAAGCTATGACCAGACCGGGGATCGCCAATGGCAGCATGGCAAGCAGATCGACCAGCCAGGCGCCTTTCAAACGCCAGCGCGTAACGATCAATGCCGCAAGTGTGCCGCAAAAAACTGCAATTATCATCGCCAATGCAGAATAACGGACACTGTTCATGATCGACGGCAGCACCAGCGGATTGGATAGTGCATTGTCGAAATTTTCCAAAGTGAATATCTGCGGCAGCACCGTACCGTACCACCGCCGGGAAAATGCCGCTCCAACCAGTGCCAAGTGGGGCAGCACCGAAAAAAACGCCACCACTCCGAAAGCTGTCCCCGGCAGAAATCTCCGGAATCCGGCAAGTTTCACCGCTTTTGCCCCCATCGAACCTTTGACCGCCGCACTGCCCGGTGCACTGCCGAGCAATTTGCGCATCACCAGATAGATCAGTGCTGAAACAGTCAGCATGATCACCACCAGCGCATAAGGCAATGGGTTATTCTCCAATTCATTGAGTCCGTTGAATACCTGAACCGGTGTGACCCGGTTGAATCCGAACATCAGCGGCGTACCCAATTCCGTAAAACTCCACACCATAACGATACTTCCTCCGGCGAGGAAACCGCTGCGCAAAAGCGGCAGTTTGATCCGGACGAACCGCTGCCATTTGGAAGCCCCCAAATTCGCCGCCGCATCAGTAAGCGCGGGATCGATATTTCCCAATGCCGTGATCAGATTGAGGTAAAAAATCGGATACAAGTGGAGTGCTTCGATCAGGCATACCGCCCAGAATTTGCCATCTCCACCGAGGAAATCGACCCTTGCGAATCCCAAATCGACCAGAATGGAATTGACCACGCCGTAATGTCCGAGCAGCTGTTGGAACCCCAACGCTCCGACAAAAGGCGGCAGGATCATCGGCAGAAGCATCAACAGTGAACAGTACTCTTTGCCGGGGAAATCATAACGGTCATAAAGGATCGCCAGCCCCAGTGACATTGCCGCCACGATCAAGGTGGTGACCAGTGCAATGGCAAAACTGTTGACCAATCCCTGCACATAAACCGGGGATCGGAAAACTTCACAGATCAGCTGCCAGCTGCACCCCTCGCCAACGACGGTAAAGAGCGGCAGCAGCAGAAAAATCATCAGAAATCCTGCCAGTGCCAGCATCAAGAAATATTGAAATACTCTGCGGAAATTCATTTTCCCTCCTTCGCCAGACGTGCGGCTTCCCGGTAATTGCTGCGGGCGGTTTCGCTCCATTGTCGCAATGTCGCCGCCACCTGTACTGCGCTGTTTTCCCCGCTGATCCGGATCGCGGCAGCAGCCTTGCCTGCTTCACTGTATTCAAACGGCAGTTCATTGAATTTTGCCATCGCCTGCGGAACTTTTTCCGGACCGCCGGCGGCGAGTATCGCCTGCCACGCTTCGCGCATTTCATCATGCGGATCAAGCATCAGACATTTGATCGACTGCCGTAGCAAAGTGTAATATTTGCCGGTAAGTTTCGGCTGATAATCAAAGGTATTTTCCGGAGCATAAGGGTTGTATCCGGGTTTGAAAAGATATTGCCGGTTCTCTCCTTCGTAGAGTTCTTTGCTCACCGGCGCCCTGCTCAAAGTGGTTTTGACCGGACCGCCGGGAGTCCCCGCCCGGAACGCGTGAAGTTTCTGTCCCTCCGCAGAGAGCAGGAAATCAACAAACGCCTCGGCTGCTTTGCGGTTGGGCGCACCGCGCAAAATCTGAACCGGGTCGGCACCGACAGCGGTGCCGCCTTTAGGCATAACATAAACCACATGGGATTCCCCCAGACAGTGTTCGCTCCACAACTCCTCGGTGAAACCGTAAGTATCGATCGCAGTTCCGGCGGCAGCTTCACCCTTGCCGACATCTCCCGCCACCCGGGAAGCGGAATCCGTGATCGTCCGGGCATTGGCGAAGATCCGTTTCAGCAGATTCATTCCGTCCCGCCATCCCTGCTGCGGAGATCCGGTATCCGCCATGCACTGCTGGATGATGATCTCATAACATTTATTTGCCGAACCGGACTTGGTGGGGTCTGCCAGCACCAGGGTATTGAAAAATCTGCCGCTGCCCAGATCGCTCCATCTTTCCGGCGGGGTTTTATCGCTCAATTCTCCGACCCGGTCTCGATTGTAGAGAATACCGAATGTGGACATGACCACTCCGTAATATTTTCCCTCGGGGTGATAGATCCTGTCGCCGCCGAAAAATTCCGGAATGTACTTGAAGTATTCCGGATGCCGTTCTTTGACCTTGCCGTCCACCGCATAACCGCAATCTGCCATGCGGAGGTGTTCAAAGGTGCCTCCCCCGGCGAAAACGTCGATCCCGATGCCGACATCAGAAGCGAGGAAATCCCGACGTATCGGGTGATCTTTCTGCCACTTATCCGCAAAAACATCCCCGTATTCCTTGCGCCACTCCACGCCTTTTTTTTCCAGATAAAAGCGGAATTCAGCATGGAAACGGTCATTTATGTAGCGGGTGATATCAGATGTGCCTCCCGGAGTGCGGAAGTCGATTTTGACATTTCTGCCGAATTTTTCTTTATACCATTTGGCAAATGCCTGCTCATACTCGTCGCGCACGGTTTTATTGTGGGCGCAGATCACCACGACAGTATCGGTTTCAGAATCAGAGGAAAATACCTCCGGTGCCTCCTTTTTGCGGAAATAAAAGGGCAATGCCAGCAGCAGTCCCAGCAATCCCGCACAGATCAACAGCCTTTTCAACATGATCCGTCACTCCATTGCCAGCAAAAAGCCGTCATCAAATGCGAGAAAAACCTTATCCCCGGCACGCCTTTCCGGAGGGGCACTTTCCCGGACAGCCAGAGTGACCTCTCCGGCACGGCAGAACCATTCGGCGCTGTCTCCATGAAATGTACCGCCGGTGATTTCAGCGGAAAAAGCGTTTTTGCCACCGGATGCGCTCACGAAACGGATGCGTTCCGGACGGATCGCTCCGCAACTTGCCCCGGCACAATTTCCGGAGAGGGCAAATGTCCCGAAACCGGTTTCAAGTTTATCGCCGGAAACCTCTCCGGATATAAAATTCACATCCCCCAGAAATGATGCACAGAAACGGTTAACCGGATGGTCGTAAACCTCTCTGGGCGTACCGCATTGGCTGATCCTGCCATCTTTGAGTACTGCCATCCGGTCCGCCATGCTCAATGCTTCCTGCCGGTCATGGGTGACATAAATGGCGGTCTGGTTGCGTTCCCGGCAGATCCGGGCGATCTCGTTGCGCATGGTATCGCGCAGCCGGGCATCCAGATTGGAGAGCGGTTCGTCCAGCAGCAGCACTGCCGGACGCACCGCCAGTGCGCGTGCCAATGCCACACGCTGCTGCTGCCCCCCGGAAAGCGACGGTACCCGGCGCTCCCCGAAATCCGCCAGTTGTACTGCGTCAAGGGCGGAAGAAACCTGTTCATTGAGCCTGCTGCCCCGGAACCCCATGATCCGCAAACCGAATGCGACATTCTCAAACACGGTCAGATGCGGCCATAACGCATAATTCTGGAACATCATTGCCGCCTGACGTTTCTCCGGCGGCAGATTGGAGATCTCCACTCCGTCAAATTCGATCGTACCGGAATCCTGTTTTTCCAATCCGGCAAGTATCCGCAGCAGTGTGGACTTACCGCACCCGGACGGACCGAGCATAAAGAACAGTTCCCCCTGACCGACTTCCAGAGAGAGTTCATCCAGCACCCTTTTGCCGGGGATGAAACTTTTACACAGATCACTGATCTTCACCGATGACATCTCAAAAACCTCCCGGATGAATACATCCGTCTATATATTTCAACTTTTCCGGCGAACGCAAGGTCGCCAATATTTTTATTTCCAGCTGCCGCACCCGCTCCCGGGTCAGGTGCAGTTTTTTGCTTATCTCATCCAGCGGAGTTGGCTTATTGCCGAAAAGTCCGAAACGCATAATGATTATCTGCTGTTCTCTTTCCGGCAGAGAAGCGAGCATCTCCCGGAAACGGTCATACAAAATCCGCCGCGCCAGATCCCGGGCAGGTTCATAAACCGATTGATCGGCAATAAGTTCTTCTAAAACCGTACCATCTTCATCATTGCCGATCTGGGATTGCAAACTGATGGTCTGCATCGCCATTTTGCGGACGGCACTGATACGTGCTTCGGGCAGTTCCATGATTTTGGCAAGTTCACTGTTATCCGGCTCTCTGCCGTTGACCTGCAGGAAATTCTGCTCCTGACGGCGGATATCCGAAATCAATTTGATCATGTGCATGGGCAGCCGGATCACCCGGGATTGCTCCGCAATGATCCGGAAAATATTGTGCCGGATCCACCAGCTGGCGTAGGTGCTGAATTTATATCCCAGTTTGAAGTCAAACCGTTCCAGAGCGCGCATCAATCCCAAATTGCCCTCCTGGATCAGATCTGCGAAAGGGATACCCCGGTTGCGGAACTTCTGGGCGATGCTGACGACCAGACGCAAATTGCTCTCAACCATTTTGTTGCGGCATGCGGAATACTTCATCCCCGCGGAACAGAGCAGTGCAATTTCACCGGGCAATTCATCCATGCTCATCAGCAATTTACTGCAAACCAGTTCTTTCCGGTCATCATCCGCCGCCAGCAATTCTGCTGCAGTCGGCACCGCAGAACCGGCTTCAAAATCAGGTATCAGCATCCGGATGTAGCCGCAAATGATATTCATGTACTCTTCAGCGACACCGGATTGCACGCCGTATTTTTGCAGCAGCTCTTCGAGTTGATCCCGCTTTTTACCGGCATTTTTCCCTTTGGAAAGGTCATTTTCGATTTCAGAAAGCAAGGCGTGCAATGCGTTTTTCCACTCCTGAAAGAATGGCGGTGCAGCGACTTTGCCATCCGGGAAACCGGAGGGCAGAAACAATTCGGTCAATTCCGCTTCACCAGCCGCACTGCGATCGATCATGGCGATGATCTCCCGGGCGGCAAATCCGAAACGGCTCACCCGGCGGCGCAAATTACCGGCGGCATTTTCAAAATCCCGGCACAACTGCTGCAATTCATCTGCATCCGGCACCTCAATGCTGCCCAATTCCCGCAGATAACTGGTAAGCGCATCGGAATCTCCGTCACATCCTGCCGAAATTTTTCTTTTAGTCATTGCTGTACCCCGGATCACATTGACGTAATTTTGCCAGATCTTCCGGCGAAGTAAGTTTGATATTCCATATTCCGGAGACCACCAGTTCCACCGGGAATCCGGCAAGCCGCATGATCTCCGCATCATCCGTCGGCACTGCGCCATTCAATGCGGCGCACGCGGCACGGTAATTTTGCAAATCAAATATTTGCGGTGTTTCGGCGCAGTAAACCATCTCCCGGGAAACCGGCGAGAGGATCATGCCGTTTTCTCCGGCAAGTTTCAAACTGTCTGCCACCTTGCTGGCAGCAATGGCACCACCGCAGATACGCGCCCTTGCTGCGACTTTCAGCATCAGTTCCGCCGTTGCCAGCGGACGTGCCGCATCGTGGATCGCCACCAATCCGGAATGCAGATCCAGTTGAGCCAGTGCATTAGCTACTGACTCCACCCGGTTTTTGCCTCCGGGAACCCATTTCACATGGTTGCCGGGGAAAAATCCATCCGCTATTTTGCGGTAACTGTCCAGAGCTTCACCCCGGACAGCCACCACCAGATTTCCGGGGGCGGTCAACGGCAAAAAGTTGCGGATGCTGTGACAGAATACCGGCATATTGCCGAGGTACTCCATCAACTTATCCTTTTCACCGTACCGCTGCGAACTGCCGCCCGCAGCGATGATCACCCCCAGATCAGAAATCATTTCAGCACAGTCACTTGACTGCCGGACGGGCGATCACGCCAAGCGGATCGAAGTTGTCCGGACAGAAGCCGTTGGGATTGTGCCGCACCCAGCCTTCAGCGTATTCGCAGAATCCGCAAAGGTCGCCCATGGCTTTGGCGCGGGAAACCATATCTTCCAGATAGGCATCCATGCCCTGACTCTCATCCAGCCACTGTTTCTGGGTCTGATGACAGTTGAGCATCTGCCGTTTCAGCGGGATGGTGGAGGTCACATCCACAAAAATATCCGGAGTCACCGGGCGGTTAAGCTGATCTTTGAGCGACAGCGGCAGAGAATGATAAACTGCCACATCGGTCATCACCGGGGCGATATCTTCCGCGCCGCGGAAGTTGCCCATGCCGCGGCAGAAAGCCGCAGAAACCGCCAGACGTCCGGCATTGATGTGATCTTCCATATAGTCGAACGGTCCGTGTGTCAGGACGATTTCCGGATCGACTTCCCGCACGACCCGCACCACTTTGGTCAACTGTTCAGTATTGTAGAATACTTCCAGATCGTGGGTGATGGATTCGTGATAGACGGCACCAGCCATTTTTGCCGCCGCCATCGCCTCTTCGCGGCGGCGGGCAGCCAATTCACTGTGGTTGAGCATGTTGCCGCCGAGCGCGCCGTCGGCAACATTCATATAGTGGATCTCATAACCCAGCTCTTTGAGCCGGATCAGAGTACCTGCCATCATAAATTCGATATCGTCAGGATGACTGGCAATCGCGATTGCTCTTTTAGCCATGATCAATGCATCTCCACGTCACAAACACCGAATCCGGGACGGTAGAAGTTGAACACCACATCGTCGTGGTCGCTCAACAATGACATCGGCACGCTGCTGTCGGCGATCTTCTGGGAGATCATAAAGGTGGTCAGGCGCATACCGAAAGGATTGTCGTGGTGTCCGGGATGCCAGATGGAGACCCGGTCGCTTTTCCAGGTCTGCACAGGACCGACGGTGAATGCACGGCTGGGAACATTCTGCACGGTGCCGCCGCCGGAAGTACGGGCATTCTGGATCAGAGTGATCGGGTGCAATTCGACCAGGCGGGTACCGAGTTTGCGGTATTCTTCGGGGCTGGGCGGATTGTCTTTGTATTCACCGGCGCGGCGGACGGGGTCGTTGAACGCCCAGTGTTTGGTTTCGCCCTGACCGCCCTGCATCAGACGGCAGCGGATCTCATCGTAGGACTTCTCATAAGCGGCGAGGTCACCGTTGGGGAAGTGGAGGTTTTCTTCGGGCATGCGCAATTCGGGACGGATGCGGGAGAAGCAGAGATCCCAGTCAGCCTTGGCAAAACCAAGGGGGAAATCCAGACCGGCAGGCACGTCGCCGTCCAGAGCCCATTCATCCATGCCCCAGAAGTGGGCATTTTTCAAACTCAAGCCGGTTTCGTTGACGATCTGGGCGACCAGCGGCAGCTGTTCGGTCGGACCGATGGGGCCGCAGATACCGCAGGGGTTGTCAGCGGTGGCCTGTTTCCAGACGTTGATGTATTCCAATGCTTCGGCGCAGTAGAACTCCTGATAGGTGTCGAAAAGGTTGATTTTGAATCCGGGACGTTCAAAACTTTTCAGATTCTCGATGGTGATTCTGGATGCGGCATCGAGGATCTCGCGGTCAAGAGTGGTGTAATCCCACCAGTCGGCGGAAATTTTGGAAAAAGCTCTCATTTTTTTCTCCTTTTTGTTTTTTTAGGTTCGAGCCGAACTTTACCTGAAATTTTTGCAATCATTGAACTATATCACCGTTCCGTTATTTTTGCAAGTTTTTCAATCAAAATCTTTGATTTTTTCCGCCGAAATCATCACTCCCGGCTCGTCCGGACGCATCAGCAGCTCTCCGGAATGGTGGATACCGGGCAGCCACAGTGCATTTCCACCGGGGATCCGCAGCACCGGATTGACCGGAAATGCGGGGATTTTGCGTTTGATGCGCAGATCTTTGATCTTCACCATCTTTTTTCTGCCGAACGGCAACATTGCTTCCCCCTTGCACGGAACACCGATCTCCAGAACTTCCGGGAAACCGGCAAAACGGAAACAACTCTGAAACAAACTCATTTTTTCCGGCAGACGATCCACCATACTGACTGTAAAATGCCACTTCCCCCAGCGGACATCCGGCTGATCCCGCCACATCCAGCTGACCGGCTCCGGCGCTGCGCCATCCGGAAAAATTTCTCCTCCGCTGATCCGCAAGTGCCGTTTTTCATCCAGCACGCAGACCCCGTTTTTACCCGCAAGGATCATATCGTCAAAACGTTCGACCGCCGCCATTGACAGCGGTGAATCATCATTGAACAACTCTTTGCAAAGCATTTTGAGCATCCGGACGGTCAGTGCCCGGTCAGCATTTTTCCAGAACTGCGTTGACAAACGGTCTTCGGCATCATCGTACCATGTTTTTGCCAAACCGTCCAGATACGCGGCATCACAGGCAATATTGTTCAACGTGGCGGCGACCGCCTTTTTTCCGCCCGGAAAGATCTGATAAAGTTCCGGCAGTATCCGGTTGCGCAGCACGTTGCGGCTGAAGTCGCAATTGAAATTGCTGGAATCCACCGCCCACGAAGTCACGCCGTTTTCCCGTAAAAACTCCTCAATCTCATCGCGGGTGTAAATCAGCAGCGGACGGCAGATCCTGACTCCGTTGACTTCGGAAAAGAACTCCATGCCTTTCAAACCGGAACTGTTGCTCCCTCTGCCGATGCGGATAAAGAAATTTTCAATATTGTCATCCAGATGGTGGCCGAGCAGAACCAGCGGATCAGTGAAAGTGGCACACAACTCCTGCCACTTCTCCAAACGCGCCTGCCGGGCGCGGGATTCCAGATTGCTTCCCGGCGCGATATCAAGGTCTATTTTCCGGAACTTCACTCCGAGTTTGCGGGCGAATTTTTCAGCATCCGCCGCCTCTTGATCCGATTCCGCTCCGCGCAAATGGTGGTTGAAATGCACCGCAATGACTTCACTGCCGCTTTCCGCGGCACCTTTTGCCGCAAGCAGCAGCAATGCACTGCTGTCCGCCCCGCCGGAAAAACCCACCAGCAGCGTCCCGCGAAAGTTCGAAAAAATTGAATTATCCATTTGCATTTGTACCCGATATGATTTATCTTATATAATATAACGCCGCCGCGCCGTTATGCAACAGAACAAGGCGCAGAAGTTGAACATTTTTTTGGAGCAAAGATCATGGCTTATATCGTCGCCGCCACCGGAAACCGGCATAAACTTGAAGAATACGCCCGCCTGATGGAAGGGCAGAATGTTGAACTAAAATCACTCAACGACTACCCCAATTATACCGAACCGGAAGAAAACGGCAGCTCCTTTGAAGAAAACGCTTCGATCAAAGCTCTTGCCGCCTGCAAATATTGCGACGTACCCGCTTTTGCCGATGATTCCGGTCTGGAGGTCGAAGCGCTGGACGGCAGACCGGGCATCCACTCTTCCCGTTACGCCGCCACCGATGCCGAACGGATCGCCAAACTGCTCAAAGAATTGGAGGGCAAAGAAAACCGCCGCGCCCGTTTCGTTTGCGTCATCGCCATCGCCGCCAACGGCGAAGTTATCGAAACATTTGAGGGCGAAGTAAAAGGTACGATCCTTACTGAACCGCGGGGCGAAAACGGTTTCGGATACGATCCGGTCTTTCAGCCCGATGGATTCGACAAAAGTTTTGCCGAACTTACCCAAGAGGAGAAAAACCGCATCAGCCACCGCGCCGATGCCTACCGCAAAGCGCTGGAATTCGTCGAAGATGAAATGTCGATCCTGGATGACGAGTTCTGACCGCCATGAATCTTTCGCAGCGCATCATCCGCAGCACCATTGACTGGAGCGGAGCAAATTTACTGCTGGCGGACTATCTCGCCAGCAGATTCACCTACCGTTCCCGCGAGGAGTGGTGCTGCCGCATAATTTCCGGAGAGATCACGCTCAACGGCAGAACCGTCGATCCGGAAACCGTTTTACAGCTGCACGATCAGATCGAATACCGTCCGCAGGATATCACCGAACCGCCGGCTGACCTGAATTATCAGGTGGTCTTTGAGGATGAACAGCTGCTGGTCATCGACAAACCGGGCAATTTGTGCATGCACCCGGCAGGACCGTTTTTCAAACACACTTTGTGGCATCTGCTCTGCACCCGTTACGGCGCGATCCACTTCGTCAACCGCCTCGACCGGGAAACCAGCGGTCTGCTGCTGGCGGTCAAAGATCCGAAATCCGCCAAAAAACTTACCCGGTCGGTTTCCGGCAAAAAATATCTGGTGATCGTCCACGGCAATTTCCCGGAAGAAACCATTGCCGACGGTTTTCTGATCAATGCCAATTCAGTCGTCCGCAAAAAACGCAGATTCGTCACCGCCATGCCGGAAACACCCCCCTTTGAAAGCGCGAAGACCGCTTTTCGCAAAATCTCTTTTGTCAACGGTTTATCTCTGGTTGAAGCGGTTCTTTCCACCGGCAGGATGCACCAGATCAGAGCTACGGTCAATTCGCTGGGGTTCCCGGTTGCCGGGGATAAACTTTACGGAGTGGACGAAACCTTTTACCTCAAGCAGCGCACCGGAGAACTGACTGATGATGACCGGGCAAAACTCCTGCTGACGCGGCAGGCTCTCCACTCCGCATCGCTGGAATTCACCCATCCGGCATCGGGAGAAACCATGAAGTTCACCTCTCCGATGCCGCAGGATATGCAAAATATTTTAAGTTGAAAGGATTCTGTTATGGACGAAGAAAAGCTTTCTCCGGAACTCAAAGAAAAACTCCTGGAAGTCGAACTGGAAGCTGCCAGAGACGATCACAGCCTCCCCCGTTTTGACAAAGACAAAGCCATCCTGGTCGGCTTGTTCTGTTTCGGCCTGGCATTCACTCTGGGCATCGCCATGCGTACCGGGGCGGTAAAATCGCTGATTTTCGGCGTTATCGTCGGCGGCATCGGCTTTGCCACTGCCGGATTCCAGCGTCCCAAAAAGAAGTGATATGATGAAATATCTCCGGCTGCTGCTGTTCATTATCGGTGCCGCAGTTACCGTTGACGGCGCGGTAACGGTACAAAATCTGAACCGGACTTTAGGTATCGGTATTTTCGCAGAAAAGAACCCCTGGGATTTCCAGCTGTTCTTACGGCGCAGCCGCTTGCGTTTTGCCGGAAACGGCGGCAAATATTCGACCTTTTACCGGGGGGACATCGCCGGAGTTCCGGCAAAAGAGATCCATATCACAACTGACCGTTCCGCCAGACAGATCACGTTGATATCCATTTATTTCGCCAATCGGGGAGATGACCGTAAGGCGGCTTCGGACATCCAGGATGCCCGCCGGATCATTTCGGGCAAATTGCACACCCTGCTGGGCAAAAGCCGACGGGAATCGCCGGATTTTGTTCCGGTTCGCACCAAAATGGATCTCTGGCAGTGCCGCTTCGCCAAAATCTGGCTGGAGGTCGACAAAAATGAATTCATCATGCTGCACATCCAGCCCTCCGCCGTCCGGCAGCCGAAGGATGCTCCGGCAAAAAAAGATCTCTCAAAAAATCTGGAACGCAACGGCTTCGGCGATGTGTACATCAAAAATATCCCCATGGTCGATCAGGGCAGCAAAGGATATTGTGTCCCGGCGACATTGTCCAGAATTTTCCTCTATTACGGCATAAATATGGATATGCACCACCTCGCCAAAATGGGAGGTGCCGACCCCGAAGATGGTACCAATGTCGATCAGATCAACAAAAGTATCCGTTTCATCCGCCGGAAAACCGGTCTGGGCATGGCAAAAATTTCCGATGTTTCAGTAAAAAGCGTATCCCGGTATATCGACAAAGGTGTGCCGCTGTGCTGGTGTATGCATTCCACTGCCGAATTGAATAAACTCTACAACTTCAGCCGCCTCAACCGCCCGCGGGCAGGAAGTGTGCAAAACTGGAAACGCACCTTGAAAAAAATTTCCATCCCCCGCCGTACCACCAATAATCATGTCTGCCTGATTATCGGTTACAATGCCGGCACAGATGAGATCGCCGTTTCCAACTCATGGGGCAATGCCCATATTCAACCGCTGTGGATACCGGTCAAAGCGGCGAAGAAGGTATCCGCTGACTTTTTATTCGTTTTTCAACCATGATAACAGTAGATTTCCGATCCGGCACCTTGACCCTCTCCGGCTGCAGTACGCTGCCGGAAACAGTCGCATCTCTGGCGGTATTCGATGAACGCAGTTCGCTTTTCCGCGCGCGGGCGTGCGATTATTCTGCAGTGATCATGGCACTGATCCGCAGCAAGGTCCCATTCAATGACCGGGCAAAAGATTATCAGGTACTGGAAAATCTCCAATTCAAACAGCATATCACTCCACGGGCACATCAGAGCAAAGCTCTGTCCGCCTGGATCGCCGCCGACTGCCGGGCGGTGGTTTCCCTGCCGACCGGTTCGGGGAAAACCATTCTGGCGATGATGGCGATCGGACATTTGAAGCGCCCGGCACTGGTGCTGGTACCGACGATCGACCTGCTCACCCAATGGGCGGGAACCATTGAAAAATTTTTCAATGTCAGATGCGGCATGCTGGGCGGCGGCAGCCGTGAAATCATGCCGATAACGGTAAGCACTTATGATTCAGCAGTTTTGAATATGGAATTCATCGGCAGCCGTTTTGCTTTGCTGATCGCCGATGAGTGCCACCATCTGCCTTCACCGGGCAACCGGCTGGCGGCGGCAATGGCGATTGCTCCGTTCCGGCTGGGATTGACCGCAACGGCGGAACTGGATGAGGAGTACTCCCGGGTGTTGACCGACATGATGGGCGGCATTTGCTGTGACATCGGGATCAGGGAGCTGTCCGGCAATATTTTAAGTGCTTATCAGGTGCATCAATTAAGAGTGGAACTTTCCGGTGCGGAAGCTGCCGCCTACCATCATCACCGCACGATCTATACCGATTTCATCCGCCGGGCAGGAATAAATTTTGCCCGCAAAAACGGCTGGAGCGATTTTCTGATCGCCACCTCGCGTCTGCCGGGTGGCAAAGATGCGCTGGCTTCTTTTATCGCCCAGCGGCATATTGCCCGTGCCGGTTCAGCCAAACTGGAAATGATCGGCAGGATCCTCGCCCGCCACCCCGGAGAACGCACCATCATTTTCACCGCTGACAACGATGCGGCGTACACCATCGGCAGACGCTTTACGCTGCCGGTGCTTACCCACCACACTAAAGCCGCTGAACGCAAGGAGTTTCTGGAAGAATTCCGCAACGGCAATTATCCGGTGCTGGTCACCAGCAAAGTGCTTAATGAAGGAGTGGACGTCCCGCAGGTTTCAGTCGGGATCATCGTTTCCGGCAGCGGCAGTGTCCGGGAACATGTCCAGCGTCTGGGCAGGATACTCCGCGCCGCCCCCGGCAAAAAACAGGCAGTACTCTACGAATTGGTAAGTGCCAATACTTCCGAAGAATCCATCAGCGAAAGAAGGCGTGAACATGATGCGTTTATTACTTGAAAAGGAGTTGTCCTATGCTCCGCAGTGAACATCTGCTCTACCGCATAACCACGCCGGATGTCAAGCCCCGGCTGATCGCCCCGGATGCCCCGTTTCTGCTGGATCTGGCGGGCGAACTTGCCGCCATCTACCAGAGTGCCGCCGAGGGCAATATGACCCGGCAGGAACTTGAGGAACTCACCGGCGCGCTGATCCGGGGGAGTTGTGATGTAAAAATCGCTGCCGGTCTGAATAAACTGCTGCTTGACCGCACGGAATTTACCGCTGCGCAGAGTGCGGATTATCCGGCATTGCGCAGAAAAAGTTTCCTTGCTTCCGGGAAAATGCTGAACTCCGGCATCACCGATCCGGAAAAACTGCGTACCTGTGCCGCCCTTGACGACCTCTACGGAGATCTGCCGGATTTTGAAAAAATTGCCGCTTTTGAAGCGGTTTCTCCGGAAAAACTCCTGCACCGCTACAACCTTGCTCAAGCGCAGGGATTGCTCTTTTTTGCCAAATCCATGACGGTAACGATCCGCAATGCCGCCCCCGGTGAACTGCGAAAATTATTGAAAACCGTCAAATTTTTCCGGCTGCTTGCCCACTTCACCATCCCGGCAAAAAATCAGCTGCAAATGGAGATTTCCGGGCCGTTTTCGCTCTTTGATGCCACTTCAAAATACGCTTTGCAGCTGGCGAATCTGCTGCCCGCCATCGCATTGCTGCCCAAATGGGAACTTAAAGCACAAGTGAAAATCAAAAACCGGGAACTGACACTCAAACTTTCCCATAAAAACGGACTGGTTTCCCATTACCGGCAGCTGGCATCCTATATTCCCGAAGAGATCCGTCTGTTTCATAAACTCTTTAACGCCAAACAGGACACCTGGCAGATCGTGGGAGATACACCCTTTATCGATGCAGGCAATCAGGAGGTGATCTTCCCGGATCTCTCCTTTCATTCGACCGCCGGTGAACTTATCCATGCGGAACTCTTTCACCGCTGGCACGCCGGACAACTCGAACGCCGTTTGACTTTGCTGGCGGAAAACCCCGATCTGCCGCTGATTTTAGGCATCGACCGTTCACTGGTCAAAAGTGAAGAGGAGTTTGAAAAACTCTTTGAATCCCGCCCGCATATCCGCCGCCGCTGCTGGCTTTTCCGCGACTTCCCCGGAGTTGCCACCGTAGTCAACCTGCTCAAACGCCTCTTTCCGGAGAATGATTGATTTTACCCCCCAACCCTTTTCAAGAAAAGCGGAATTTTTATTGCTTTACCGCCGTTTTTTGACAGAAGTCTGCAAACGGTTGTACGCGCGCAAGCGTTTTGCAGGGGGGCACTCACGCCGCCCCCCCCCTGCACCCATAATGCAACGCGAAAAATTGCAAAATTTCTATTTTACGGTGTCAGATTTGCCAGGCAAAATCGCCTTATATAGTAAAACATAAAGCAAAATATCATTCAACTCTTGCAATATGCGGCAGTTGTGCTATATTAAGAAAAATATTTATATCAAACGGGGATAAATTCATACCATGAAACGGTTTGCGATATTTATTGGCATCAATGCTTACGGCAATGATATTACGCCGTTGCGCTGTGCGTGCAATGATGCCAGCGAATTATTTGGAGAATTCAGAGCTGCCGGATTTGACAAAACGGTACTGATCCCGGAAAACGAAGCTAAAAGTTCCGAGTTGATCAACAAAGTCAGGAATTTCTGCGAAGAAATGAAAGATGGCGATATGCTGGTCTTTTACTTCGCCGGGCACGGCAGAGAGTTGAATAATGAACATTATCTGGTCGCCAAAGACGGCTTTGCTGATCCGAATTTATACAGCATGGGTTCTCTTCCCATGTCAGTATTGGTGAATGTGACCAACAAGCCCGGGGTACGGCGGTTGTTTATTCTGGATTGCTGCCGGGACAATCTGCTTGCCGGGCGCAGTACGGCGTTTGTTTGTAACGAGAGCCGTTCCATTGCGCTGAATAATGCGGTCAAAATGCAAAGCGGCTTTATTCCGCCGTTGATTTTGAACTCCTGCTCATCCGGGGAAAAAGCCTTTGAAGATACCGATTCCGGGCATGGTTATTTTACCAAAGCTTTGTTGAAAACCATCGGTGATACGGCAATAAAAAATTTCAGTGTGTTCCGTAAGCAGTTGAATAGCAATATGAATAGCTCCGGCACTCAAAATATCTGCTGGAACGGCAACGTTGATGACTGGGATGAAGTAAAACTCTTTGATTCATGGAATCTGGCACCACCAGTGCCGCCGGTACCGCAACCGCCGGTTGCACCGCCGCCATTTCCCGCAGAAGTGACAAATTCCGGAAATAAAATCTGGAAAAGTGCCTTTATTATTTTGCTTGTGGCGGTAATTGCCGGAGTATTCGGCTTTATTTTCGGCGGCGGCAGCCGTCAGAATAAAAACACTTCCGCTCCGGCAGTTTTGCCGGTCACAGACCACGAAAAAGAAGCCGGGCGTTATGCTTTGAAAGTCCTCGCATTCAGTGCAGACGGCAAAACTGTTACCGGCGTAAAAGATAAAAACATCACCAGTATCGTTATTCCTGATGGTGTGACGACTATCGGGAATAGGGCGTTTGACGATTGCAGGAGTTTGACGAGCGTGACGATCCCTGACAGTGTGACGACTATCGGGGATTCGGCGTTTTCCGGTTGCACGAGTTTGACGAGCGTGACGATCCCTGACAGTGTGACGACTATCGGGGATGGTGCGTT
>SUWL01000018.1 GCA_015061495.1 Lentisphaerota bacterium | reverse complement strand
TACGTTGGCAATCACCCAGGCGACCAATGCCGCCGCACCGTGGGATGCGGTCGCCGGAACTTCCGCTGAAATCGCTATGCCGGAAAGTGCTTCCGGATGCCTCTGGGAAGAGAGTGCTTCCGCGCCATCTCCGCTGGATGATACGCTCTTTGCCGACAGCACTGCCGCCGATCTTACAATCTGGCAAACTCTGCCGGAATCCTCCATCGGTGTAAGCACACTTACTGAAAGCACTCAAAACATCAACACCAAATTTGAGCTTATCGCGTAAAACGGACTGACAACGATTTCACTGCTGCTTTCTCAACTGGATTGCAGCAGTTTTTTATTTTCGTGCGCCCGATGTTCACTTATATTTTTATTAAAGCGAATATATTATTGCTGCGCCACTTGATAAAATGCAAAATGCAATGTATATTCTCCTGTGACACTATTTTTTAACACAAAATGAGTTGATGATGGCACAAAAAATTACATATTCAACCAATTTCAAGCGCAATTATGTTGCATTTTTCGCATTGATGCTGTTCATTCTGATGATCACATCGGAACTTCTGCTTGCATTGAGCATTCCGGTATTTATTCAAAGGGAAAACATTTTTTCACAAGAAATCAGAAAACGGCAAGTTCTGATGCTCTTTGACGATGCCAGAAGCCTTTGTAAAAAAGTCGACGGGAAAGATGATATCACCGTCATGGAAAAACAATTGCTGTCCGACACCCTCAATCATTTGGCTATCTACCTGCGCAAAGAAGCCGACCGGCTCACTCCGGAAGATATAAATGAACTCGAACCAATCGTTAATGATTTATATATGATCGCATCAAAACTGAAAGATGGCAGTTTTGCTAAAGAACAAAAACTGTCTTCAGCATCATACATTCGCTCTTTGATCAACAAACGGGTAAACAACAATGACAAACAATAATTTATATCAACAAGCCGTAGAAAAGTTTTCCGGCACAAAAATCGCCGTTATCGGGGATTTGATGCTTGATGTGTACTTATGGGGCAATGTTTCCAGAATTTCTCCGGAAGCCCCCGTCCCGGTAGTTGACGTGTGCAGACGTACCAGTTGTCCCGGAGGAGCAGCCAATGTCATGCGCAATATTTCCACTTGCGGCGGCAAAGTCATCGCTTTCGGTGCGATCGGCAATGACCAATCCGGAGAGATGCTGCAGAAGGAACTTGCAGATCTTGGCGTTGACAACTCCGGAATAGTGACTTCTGCCAAACGCAGAACTACTGAAAAATGCCGGGTAATCGCCGGTTCTCAACAATTATTGCGGGCTGATTTCGAGGATGCGATAGCTTTGGAAGATGATTTGCGCGAAAAAATGGTTTATCAAATCGAAAATTTGATTGAATCCCATGCGGTGAACGCAGTTATTTTCGACGATTATGCCAAGGGCGTACTGTCTGCCTGGATGTTGGAACGCATCATAAAATCGGCAGGGAAACATAATGTTGCAACTGTACTTGACCCCAAACCCAAAGCCGGAGGAGTAACTGCTGTCAAAGGCTTGACTCTTTTGAAACCAAACCGCAGTGAAGCATTCGCATTGTCAAAAGTACACGACACCGGCATCGGACGTGATCCTGCTGATGATGCGAGTTTGGCTCTGGCCGCCAGAAAAATTTACGAAGAATGGGAACCGGAATATTTGCTTATATCTCTTGCCTCGCAGGGGATGGCGATTTTTCAACAAGGACAATTATTAAACATAATTCCGACTATGGCAAGAGAAGTGTTTGATGTTTCCGGAGCAGGAGACACAGTTGCTGCGGTTTGCACTATGGCTCTGGCAAGCGGGTGCGATGCAGAAACCGCTGCAATCATTGCCAACCATGCCGCAGGAGTTGTGGTCGGCAAAATCGGTACTGCGCCGATTTATAAAAATGAATTGATTTCCGCATTGAATTGATTTTTTGGGAGGATTATTTTATGAATACAGTCAAAATCGGCAATATCGCGATCGGTTCCGGATGCAAACTTGCATTGCTTGGAGGTCCCTGTACCGCCGAAAGTCAGGAGCTTTGTCTGGAAGTGGCAGAATATTTGAGCGGACTTTGCAAAGAGCTGGACATCCAATATATTTTTAAGGCATCCTTTGACAAAGCCAACCGTTCCAGTGGCAATTCCCGTCGCGGTCCGGGCATGAAAAAGGGTCTGGAATACCTGGCAGCCGTGAAAGAAAAATTCAGTATTCCGGTGGTTACAGATATTCACGAAAGTCACGAAGCTGAACCGGTGGCGGAAGTCGCAGATCTGCTTCAAATCCCGGCGTTTCTCTGCCGACAAACCGATCTGCTGGTTGCCGCCGGCAAAACTATGAAACCGGTAAATATCAAAAAAGGTCAATTTATGGCTCCGGAAGATATGCGTGGAGCAGTTGAAAAATTCCGCAGCACCGGTAATGAGCAGGTTATGCTTACAGAACGGGGAAGTTCTTTCGGCTATCACAATCTGGTAGTTGACATGCGTTCACTGATGACCATGCGGCAAATCGGAGTTCCGGTGGTATTTGATGCGACTCATTCAGTCCAGCTCCCCGGCGGGCTGGGGAACGCCTCCGGCGGGCAGAGAGAATTTGTACAGCCATTGGCCCGTGCTGCGGCAGCAGTCGGCATTGATGCCCTTTTTACCGAAGTCCACCCCCGTCCGCAGGAAGCATGGTCCGATGGTCCAAATTCACTTGATTTTTCCATGATCCGCGAAACCCTGATTCAAGTCAAGGCGATCCATGATCTCATCGGTTGAATTAAAAAAAATCACTACTCTGATTTTTGACATTGACGGTACTCTTACCGATGGACGCGCCGGTTATATGGTCGATGGGCAGGTGGTCAAGTTTTTCGATCACCATGACATGCATTGGATCAAACTGGCTCTGCGAAGCGGGCTGAAAGTCGCAATTATTTCCGGAGGAGATGATTTTGCCGGCAGGCATTTAGTAGAAATTCTCGGCATTGCGTGGGCAAGATTCGGAGTAAAAAACAAACTGGCGGCATTTGAGGAACTTCTGGTTCAGGAAAACATCCGCCCGGATGAGTGTCTGTATCTGGGGGACGATGTTGTAGATATGCCGGTCATCCGGCGGGCTGGTATCGGTGCGGCGGTCGGAGATGCCGTTCCGGAATTGGATGAATGCGCAGACTTCCGTACAGTTGCCCCCGGAGGAAGAGGTGCGGCAAAGGAAGTTATCACCATGGTGTTGAAAGCAAAAAATTTGTATGATACGATAATGGAGCGTTACCGCAAATGAAAAAATTGCTGTTTTTATTACTGTTTTTGCTGATGGTGCCCCAGAATGCAATGGCTGACGGCATTTCGGAAATGAACGGTTTGGTGATGAAGCATTTAAAAATACCGTTTTACAAAGAAAAAAAGATCCAGCTGCTGATTTTTTCAGATTCCGGACAACGCAAGGGACGCTTGATGGCGGCTAACAATACGATGCTGGATATGCTGCTGGACAATGCCAATGTTGATGAAATCCCTGATGGATGGCAAACCAAACTTTATCCGCTGAATTCAAAAATCGATGCAATTCTTGAGTTTTGGAAACCGCGTGTCAAAATCAGCGATGCAGTTATTTTCACCTCGTCATGTTCAATTGACCAGAAAAACGAAGAGGTTTTCGGCAGTAAACCTGTTTTCCTGCGCACTCCGATGTTTGACTTGGATGGAGAAGGATTCCGGGCAAATTTCCGCCGTCAGGTCATCGAAGTGACCAGCAATGTAAAAATCGTGGTGCGGGATTCTGATCTTGATCCCCGTAAAATACTTGCCGGAGAAAAGCCGCCGAAACTGCAGCGTTTGATCCATGCAACATCAGACCGTTTGCGTATCGACCGGCAGAACAATAAAATAATGCTTCTCGGAAACGTAAAAGTCATTGATGGCAGAAATACGCTTTCCTGTGACCGCCTGACGGTCTTTCTTGATCAACAGAAATCCCCTTCTTACCGTCAAAAAAGTCCAGTCGCTGATGATAAAGCATCGCTGGATGGCGTCAGCAGAGTTCTGGCAGATGGCAATGTACTGCTGATACAGCGCCCGGAAGATCCAGCAAAACTTGCAACAGAACTGCAAACATCTGAATCAGAACATTTGGAATATGACGTCCGTCGGGAAATAATCATTCTCACCGGTGACAATAAAAACCCGACCCTCACCCGCGGAAGCGATTCAGAATTAAGCGGCAAACGCATCGAACTTCTCCGCAACGAAGACAAAATGTTCGTCATGCGGGATTGCCGCATCACGTCTCTGGTTCGTGATGAAAAAGGCATGCTGCTTTATGCCAGAAGAATAAACTCCGACCGGGCTAATTTTGATGGCAAAAGTAATGTCGCCAACTTTCACGGCAGTGTTGTTGCCACAGATCAGAGTGCCACGCTCCATACCGACAGTCTGCGGGCACACCTCATTCAGGATCAGCGCACATCCAGTCACAAAATCGAACTGCTCTTTGCCAATGGCAATGTCCGGATCATCAACCGTTCTGAAAAAAATTCCCCTGACATCCCCGGTCAAAAGGTGATCGAAACCAGTACAATACATTCGCAACAGGCTGAATTGAATTATCGAGACAACAAACTGGTATTCTATCGGACTGTAAAAATCAGAGATTCCGCAGCAGCTCTGGATTGTGACCGGCTGGATATTTTCCTCGCAGACCGCAGCACGTCCCTCAAATCGACTGAAGTTTCGGGAGCTCCCATGGCTGCCGGCATGGAGGGAAAAAATAAAACCATCACCAAATTGATGGCAATGGGGGATGTATATATGGTCTCTCGCGGTGATGAAATTCAAACTGATTTATTGACTCTGCTTTTCAGGGATCTTCCTGAAGGAGCAAAACCATCTCCCGGCATGATTCAATCGGGTGGAGTCCAGCTGATCAAAATTTTATGTGACGGCTCGGTTACAGCAACCTCCCCTACGGTCGCGAACGGACAAAAAACATTGAGGAAGTTGAAAGCAGCCAATGGGATGAGTGATTTGCTCAAAGATTACTCCGAATTCCACGGCAATGTCAACATTGTGGATGGAAATACTGAAATTTCCTGTGATGACATGTATATTTTCACCGGAGCATCTCCGATCAATGAAGAGATCGTTGAAAATATAAAAGTACAAAAGCCGCAAAAAAACCAAGAACAGTTAGACGAAGAAGCACTTGATGCCGATCCATTTGCAGTAGATATGGGAGAAGATTCCGTACCGACCCGTATTGCAATCACGGACTCAAGAGATTTGAAGCGGATCGTCTGCCAAAAAAAGGTTGCCCTTTTGCGCCGGGATGACAAGGGACAAATACAGCGAGCCGGAGGAGACCGTGCCGTTTATACAGTCAACACCCGAGAAGTGGTCTTGACAGCAGAAAGGCCTAAACGCCCATGGCTTCGTGCCAATGGACGCAAGCAATCTTGCGACATCATTTGCAGTGATATGGAAACTCAAGATTTGCGTGGTATCGGCAATGTTATAATGGTTCCGGACGACGGTGAATAAAAAAATCCGCAAGCGGAATGCGGACTTTTTTAAGATTTTAAGAATATATTAAGAAAGCTCTATTGCAGCGAACGCTCATATTCCATAATTTGCGTTCTGATTTTATCAGTCAGCGGAATTTTGCATTGTCCGATAAAATCAAAATGCACGATAACTTCTGTTGCACTTACGGCGACGTCTCCATCTTTATCGCAAATTTGATGATTCAGAATAATACTGGTATTTTTCACTTCGCGCACCGAGGTTTGAACTTCGATGTCGCCGGGAAAATGCAGTTGTTTGCGGAATTGTATTTCGGTGGCAGCCTCGATCGGACCGGTTTTCATACCGGGAAATACCGGCAATCCGATTTTTTCCATAAAATGCACCCTGCCCGCCTGTAAATAACGGACGATAGCAACATTATTCACGTGACCGAGCAAATCCAAATCACTCCAATCAATACGTAATTTTAATTTTTGCACACACATGAGGACTCATTTCAATAACAGATCAAATCAAAGTAATTCTGCCGGATGAATTGCGGATCGCCTCAAGCATAATCGTTACCGGCCCGTCATTACAGAGAGATACCTGCATATCGGCACCGAATTTACCGCATTGCACCGGAACCGATTCTGCGGCACGTTTCTTGAATTTCTCATACAAAGCATCAGCCAGCTCCGGCGCAGCGGCATTACCAAAATAAGGACGTCTGCCCTGGGTGGTATCCGCAAACAGGGTAAACTGAGAAATCACCAGCATACTGCCGCGGACATCCAGCAACGACCGGTTCATTTTTCCGCAATCATCTTCAAATATCCGCAATGACACACATCGGTCAGCAAGAAAAGCGGTGATTTCCTCATCATCCCCCGGTGCAACCCCCAGCAATACCAGTAGTCCGTGTCCGATACTTCCGGTTAATTCTCCATCGGCAACAACCGATGCTTCCCTTACCCGTTGGATCAGCGCTCTCATCGGATCAGCCTGGTAAATTCATTGCGGGTCGCCAATTCCCGGCGGAAACTGCCAAGCATGGAACTGGTCGTCATTACAGAATTCTGCTTTTCCACACCACGCATCTGCATGCACAGATGCCGGGCATCCATAACTACGCCCACTCCTTCTGCGCCAAGAATATCTTGAAGTGCATGGGCAATTTCTTTAGTCAAGCGCTCCTGAACCTGTAATCTGCGGGCAAACATATCCACGATCCGGGCGATCTTACTGACACCAATGATCCTGCCTTGCGGGATATATCCGACATGGCACTTGCCGAAAAACGGCAGCATGTGATGTTCGCACATACTGAAAAACTCAATATCACGTACGATGACCATATCATCTGATTCTGCCTCAAAAAGCGCATCATTCACAACTTCTTCAAGTTTCTGGTGATAACCTCTGGTCAAAAAGCGCAGACTGCGATCAACGCGTTCCGGAGTTTTTATCAAACCTTCACGTTCCGGATCTTCCCCGAGTTCAACGAGTATTTCCCGGATGTTTTTTTGCATATCCATAAACTTTAATTCCGCTTGCTCAACACATTCTTTTCGTATTCTTTGATTTCATCCATCACAGCCATACCGCATGGAACATTATTGCGTTTACAATATTCGTGCCACACCGCTCCAAAAGGCAGAGTTTTGAGCTCTTCCAGCAACATAAGCCGGGTTGAGTAGTCTCCTGATTTTTCGGCTTCCGCGAGCATTTCCGCTGGCTCAAGCAATGCACAAAGCAGTGCTTTATACATATTTCTGGCACCGATACTCCATGCAGCTATCCGGTTGATCGATGCATCAAAGTAATCCAACCCGATATGCACACGTTTTTCAAATCCGTGACGAACGATTTCAGAAGCAATCGCCTGCAATTCATTATCGAAACAAACAACATGGTCACTGTCCCAACGCACGCCCCGGGATACGTGCAACAGAATATCATCGAGATAAAGCAGCGTACTGGAAATCTTATCCGAAATAACTTCCGTCGGATGGAAGTGTCCTGCATCCAAACAGAGCAGCTTACCCCGACTCACCGCGTACCCCATATAAAATTCATGGGAACCGAATGTGCAACTTTCGGCGCCGATACCGAAAAGTTTGCATTCCACAGCATCCAAATTGTATTTGGGATTGATTTTTTCTGAGAAGATCTCATCCAAAGAATCCATCAAACGCTGCCGCGGAGCCAGGCGGTCATACAATACATCTTTGGAACCATCCGGTATCCAGATGTTGGTAACACAGGTGTTATTCAACGCCTTACCGAAATCAGCGGCGATCCGGCGGCAGGCCGCAGCATGTTCGATCCAAAACTTGCGTACCCCGGCATCAGCGCTGGTCAAAGTGCCATTAACAGCAAGCGGATGGGCAAAACAAGTCGGATTGAAGTCCAAACCGATACGCTGCTCTCTGGCGAATTCGATCCAGTTGGCAAAATGTTTGGTTTCCAATTCATTGCGTTCAACTTTTTCGCCATTGGTTTCCGCATAGATCGCATGCAGATTCAATCGCTTGCTGCCAGGAACCAGCGTCAACATTTTGGCGATATCCGCACGAAGTTCCTCTGCATTGCGCGCTCTGCCGGGATAATTACCGGTGACCGCCAACCCTCCATCAAGAGAACCGGAATTTTCAAATCCGGCAACATCATCGCCCTGCCAGCAATGGAGGCTGACCGGGATCTCATTCAGACGGTTTATTGCAGCTTCCACATCAACTCCGATGGATGCATAACATTCTTTGGCGTTTTCAAAACATTTTGACATTTTATAAACTCTCCGATTATATTAAGTTTTCTATAAAATTTCAGCAAAAAACAATCGCTCTGCCGTGCATGTAAAAGAATATAACACCTGAAATCATTTTTTGCACCCTTATTATCGAAAAATTTTGCAATTTTTTCACTTTTTCTCTTTCAAGCATCGGGCTGTGATAGTATATTATCTTTGGTACAAGTCGATCACAATTTGGCGAAGGATTTCTATCAATTATGCAGAGCACACCTAAATCCATGCGGATGCAGCTGGCGATTTGCGGCAGAGTCAATGCCGGCAAATCGACTTTGTTCAATCTCATAGCCGGTCAGGAATCGGCGATCACTTCTCCTGAACGCGGAACAACTACCGATGTGGTGGAAAAAGCCATGGAATTGCGCCCGCTGGGGGCTGTTTGTCTGCTGGATACCGCCGGAATGGACGATGACACGGTTATCGGCAAAAAACGCAGGCAAAAAACCCTTGCCGCCGTTGACCGGGCAGATGCCGTCATCATGGTTCTGACTCCGGAACTTTGGGATGAAACTGAAATACATTTGCTGCAAATGGCAAATGACCGGAGTATCCCGATCGTTCCGGTCATAAATCAGTACGAAAAAGCGGCTTCCAAAGAATTTTCCGAATTAGTAAAGTCCCAATGTTCTTCAGAGCCGCTGATCGTCAATGCTGCAGCTCGCAATCAGCGTTCATTATTTCTGGATCAGTTGACTGCTAATTTGCTGGACAAATTGCCCGAATCATTGACGACTCCGCCTTTTTTAAAAGACCTGATCCCGGAAAACTCACTGGTCGTACTGATGACTCCCATCGACTCCCAGGCTCCCAAAGGTCGACTGATCATGCCGGAAGTAACCGCTATAAGAGATGCTCTGGACGGGAATGCTCAAGTGGTGATCGCCAAAGAAAATGCTTTCCCGGAAATCTACAGCAAACTGGCGGTCCCTCCTGCTCTGGCGGTCTGCGATTCGCAGGTTGTTCATAAGTTAATAACGACGACCGATCCGGCAATTCCGCAAACGACTTTTTCGATTCTGATGTCCAGATTAAAGGGCGACATCTGCGAATTTGCTTCCGGGTGTGCCGCCATCGAAACCATTGTGCCCGGCGACAAAATTCTGATTGCCGAAGCATGTACGCACCACGCAGCTGAAAATGACATCGGAAAAATCCAAATCCCCAAGCTGTTGGAGAAAAAATGCGGAGGTAAACTTGATTTCACCTTTTTTGCCGGAAGTGATTATCCTGCAGATTTGTCGCAATTCAAATTGATCGTCCATTGCGGAGGCTGTATGCTCAACCGCCGGGCGATGCTCAACCGCATGCGTACTGCCCGGCAAGCCGGCGTACCGGTGTGTAATTACGGCATGTGTATTTCAGCATGCCGCGGAGTCATATCCACGGTGCTTTCGCCATTTCCGGATGCTCTGAAATCCTACCGGGATACACTTGACAATTACAAAGCCAAGATGTAAATTATAAAGATGACTTTATTTATCAGTAACTATTAAGGTTTTTCTATGAAAAAAGAGTATGAATTTCTCAAAACGATCCCTGACGATCCGGGCAATCTGATCAAAGGGCTACAGTTGCTGCAAGCAACTGAAGGATACATCTCTGAAGATGGCATCCGGGCGGCGGCAGAATATTTTCACCGTCCGGAAGCTGATGTAGAGGGAGTGGTTTCTTTTTATGCACAATTCAAGCGGGTGAAACCGGGACGTTTTCAAATTTCGGTTTGCGACGGCACCGCCTGCCACCTCAAAGGTGCTCCGCTCATCCATGAATGGCTCAATCAGGAACTTGGACTCAAACCGGGAGAAACGTCCGCTGACGGTACATTTTCTCTGGAAACCGTCGCCTGCCTCGGTTGCTGCAGTTTGGCACCGGTCATAAGCGTCAACGGTAAAGTCCATGGAAAACTTGACCGCAAGACGATGATGAAAATTTTGAAGGAGTATGCAGCGAAATGAGTAATGCGCAGATTATCGGTTTCAAAATCGGTCTTGCCAGTTGCGGTATTGCCGCCGGCGGCGAAGCAGTGCTTTCCGCGCTGAAAAATGCCACTTCCCTGCCGATCACAGAGGTCGGATGCATCGGTCACTGTTATGCGGAACCTTTGGTCGAAGCATGTCTTGCCGATGGTTCATCAGTAATGTACTGCAATGTCAAACCGGATGAAAAAAGCATTCAAAATATTCTTGCTCTCGGAGAGAACAGCCGTTTCATCATCCCCGAAGTCCGAAAGAAAAAAGAACTGCTCAAAGTGCTTGCTTTAGCAGGGCATATCATCCCGACTGACATTGACGATTACATCGCGAACGGAGGATATGAGGGACTGAAAAAAGCGTTATCTCTCTCCCCGGAAGAGGTCATCAATGAAATTAAACTTTCCGGGTTGCGCGGTCGTGGAGGCGGCGGATTTCCGACCGGCACGAAGTGGAGTTTCCTTGCTGCGAAACCGGGATTTGATAAAACTGTCATCTGCAATGCCGACGAGGGTGACCCCGGAGCATTCATGGATCGCTCACTGATGGAGAGTGTGCCGCATCAGGTATTGGAAGGCATGCTCATTGCCGCTTATGCCACCGGCGCAAGCCGTCTGGTCATCTACTGCCGTGCAGAATATCCGTTGGCGATCAAGCATCTCAAAATCGCGATTGAACAGATCTACGCGGCAAAACTCAATATTTTTGATAACCGCAGCGTGGAAATCTCCATCAAAGAAGGTGCCGGGGCATTTGTTTGCGGAGAAGAAACCGCTCTTATAGCCTCCCTGGAAGGACAGCGGGGAATGCCCCGTTTCCGTCCGCCTTTCCCGACAGATCGTGGATATCAGGGTAAACCGACCATGATCAATAACGTGGAAACCTTCGGTAATGTTCCGGTGATTCTTCGCGAAGGCGGCAATGTTTTTGCACAAACCGGTTCAGAGGGCAGCAAAGGAACGAAATTGTTTGCCCTTGCCGGAGACCTCAAATACCCCGGACTGGTGGAAGTCCCCATGGGAACCACGCTCAACGAAATCGTCTTTGAAATCGGCGGTGCGGACAGAGAACAGGTAAAAGCCGTCCAGACCGGTGGTCCTTCCGGCGGCTGTATCCCGGTCGAATTATTCGACACCCCGGTTGACTATGATTCTCTGCGTTCGCTTGGGGCTATCATGGGTTCCGGCGGTCTCATTGTTATCGGACGGGATCGCTGTATGGTCGAAACTGCCAGATACTTTCTGGACTTCACCCACCGGGAGAGCTGCGGCAAATGTACCTTCTGCCGGGTTGGGACGACCCGCATGTATGAAATTCTGGAAAGAATCGTTGCCGGCAAAGGCTGCGAAGCTGATCTTGACACGCTGGAGGATCTCGGCAAAAAAATCAAAGCCGGTTCACTTTGCGGACTGGGACAAACAGCCCCCAATCCGGTGCTTGCCACTTTGCGATTCTACCGCAATGAATATCTTGAACATGTCAACGAACACAAATGCGATGCCATGCAATGCAACGCAATGGTTGATGTCGCGCTTGATCAAAGCAAGTGTGTCAAATGTAAACTTTGCCTGAAAAGTTGCCCGGTCAATGCCATCAGTGATGATTTTGTTATTGATCCGGCACTCTGCACCCGCTGCAACAGCTGTCTTGATAGTTGTCCCAAACACGCGATCAGCCGGGTGGCGAAAGGAGATAAATAATGAGTATAGAATTTTTCCTTGACGGCAAGCTGGTCACAGCCCAGGCCGGTCAAACTATAATGCAGGTCGCAAAAGCCAACGGGATCGAAATACCGGGACTTTGCGGTGAAAAACGGATCAGCAAAACAACCAGTTGTTTTGTATGCGTGGTAAAAGATAAGAAAACCGGCAAATTTCTCCCCTCATGTTCCGCGATGCCTGCCAATGGGCAGGAAATCGAAGTTACTACTGAAGAAGTATTGGAAATGCGCCGCACCGCACTTAATTTGCTCTTAAGTGAACACAATGGAGACTGCGAAGCGCCCTGCACTATTGCCTGTCCGGCTCATGCAGCGGTTGAAGAATATGTCCGGGCAGCAGGTAACGGCAATTTTGCAGAGGCCTTAAAAATTATCAAAGAGCGTATTCCCATGCCCATTACGGTCGGCAGAGTCTGCCCCCGTTTTTGCGAAAAGCAATGCCGTCGAAATATTGACGGAGAACCGGTAGCAATCAATGAATTCAAACGTGTCGCTGCTGATAAGTGCTTTGATTCCTATATGGAGGAACTTCCTGAACTTACCGGCAAAAAAGTGGCGATCGTTGGTGGTGGTCCCGCCGGTTTGTCGGCGGCGTACTATCTGCGCCTCTCCGGAATCAGTTCCGTTATTTTTGAACAAATGCCATTTGCCGGCGGCATGACCCGGTACGGGATTCCGGAATACCGGCTGCCCAAAGCTTTGCTGAATAAAGAGATCGAACACTTCGTCAAAATGGGTATCGAGTTTTCCTATGGTAAAACTCTCGGCAAAAATCTGTCATTGACAGAATTGCAATCCAACTTTGATGCGGTTATCATTGCCATCGGCTGCTGGCAGGCTTCCGGCATGCGTTGTGAAGGTGAAGAACTTGCCATCTCCGGAATCGACTTCCTGCGCAATGTTGTCGAAAACAATTGCGTTGCCCCCAATCCCGGAAAAGTACTGGTCGTGGGCGGCGGCAATACTGCGATGGACTGTTTGCGAACCAGTGTCCGTCTCGGTTCTCCGGATGTCACTTGCATCTATCGCCGCAGTGAAGCAGAAATGCCCGCCGAAAAAATTGAGATCCATGAAGCTAAAGAAGAGGGTATCCACTTCCAATTTCTTACCGCTCCAGTCAAGCTGGAAAAACGCAATGGCAAACTGATCCTCACCTGTCAAAAGATGGTTCTCGGTGAACCGGATGCTTCCGGCAGAAGGAAGCCGGTTCCGGAAATTGGCAGCGATTTTGAAATCGAAGCTGATACTGTAATCGCCGCAATCGGTCAAAAAACTGCCGCTCCGGAAGGTTTGCCGGTGGACCGTTATGGTTCTCTGGCAACAGCAGATGACGGTGTAACGGTTGCGGAAAGACTCTATGCTGCCGGAGATTGTGTTTCCGGTGCTGCTACTGTTGTAGAAGCTCTCGCCGGAGGACGGCAGGCGGCTCTTGTTGCCGCCAGTGACCTGCTTGGCATCCCAATGGAAAAAGAAAATCCGATCAATGTCAGCCGGGGCAAATGGCAGGATCTGTCCAAAGATGAACTGGTGGTGCTGCGGGACAATCTCTCCTCTGCTTCGCGGGAAAAACTGACTTTCATTCCGACCCAGGAGCGCAAAACCACCTTCAATGAAGTAACTTGTTCCATGACGCCGGAGCAGTTGTCTTCGGAATCCAAACGCTGTATCGAATGCAGCTGTTCGGACAAAGCAGAATGTAAGCTCCGCAAATTTGCCGGAGAAGCAGGATGCAAAACCGATGCTTATTCCGGAGTCCGCCTGACCGCATCTTACGATGTCCGACATCCGGCAATCATTCAAGATCGCGGCAAATGTATCAAGTGCGGAATTTGCGTAAAAATCTGTAAAGAGGTGGTCAACAAATCTCTGCTTTCTTTACAGAAACGCGGCTTTGCCAGTTGCATCGGTACCGCATTTGACCAAGGATTTCCAGCGGATTGCAAAGAGTGCGGTGAATGTATCAATGCCTGTCCGACCGGAGCGTTGGATTGGCGTAAAAAACGCTGAAGCATCATGCCGTCAAAACAAGCAGTAATATTCACTTTAGGGTGTCGGCTCAATCATGCCGACACCGCTTTGATATCCAACCGTTTAAGCGAAGCCGGATATCTCCTTGCGGTCGATCCGCCATCTCCGGATCTGATCGTCATCAACAGTTGTGCAATTACTGCTGAAGCTGAACGTAAAAGCCGCCAGTTGCTCCGCAAGCTCCGCCGGGAACATCCGGCAGCAAAAATTGTTGTTACCGGTTGTGCTGCAGAACTTTCTCCTGAAAACTTCCGGGAAAGCGGAGCCGATATAGTTTTCGCCAACCCGGATAAGAAAAACTTTCCGGCAGCAAAACCATGCGGAAGAAAAAGCAGAGATACCGGGAAAGATAACTTTCAAGAAAACACTGTTTCTGTCTTTCCATTCCGTACCCGGGCTTTCATCAAGATCCAGGAAGGGTGTGACAATTTCTGCTCCTACTGCATCGTTCCATATGTCCGCGGGGCATCCCGTTCCCGCAAATTTGCAGAATGCATTGCCGATTGCCGCCATGCAGTTGAAGCCGGTTTCCCGGAAATTGTTCTGACAGGAGTAAACACCTGCAATTATCTGGATGATGGCAAAGATTTAGCTGCCTTGATCAGGGAAATTGCCGCATTGCCGGGCGATTTCCGTATCCGGTTGAGTTCGACCGAACCTCACCCATCGAACTTCATCATTCCGGAATTAATGGCGGATCCCGCCAACCGACTCTGCCGTTTTCTGCATCTATCCATGCAACACGGAAGCGATCGTATTTTACAGGCAATGAATCGTAAATACACCGCCGGAGAATTTACAACTCTGGTTCAGAATATCCGCAAACTGATTCCGGACATTCATATCGGCACCGATTTCATTGTCGGTTTCCCTGGAGAAACCGATGATGATTTCCAAAAAATGCTTGAGGCAGCCAATCAGATCGGCTTTGCCAATATCCATGCGTTTGCTTACTCTGTCCGTCCGGGGACACCGGCTGCATCAATGCCGGATCAGGTGCCATCAGCAGTTACTAAAGAAAGAATGAAATTATTAACAGCAGAATCACAAAAACTTGCCGCCAATTTTGCTCTTTCTCAAATCGGAAAAGATTTACCGGTCATATTTGAACAGGAACATAACGGTATCCTCTCCGGATGGAGCGACAATTATCTGTCAGTATGTGTTCCAGCAGGCTCTCATAAGCCAGGAATGATCATTAAAATTGCCGGAAATGAAAAAAATCTTGCCGGAAATTTGAAAAATCATCATTCTGGAAGTATGTTATAAAATATGAAAAATTTATTTACAACATTATCAGGAATTGTATTGCTGTTTGCACTTTGTTGCGGGTGCGAACGGCAAGTTCATCCCAAGCCCCCGATTGAAAGGGTATCCTTGGTTGTCCGTTTTTTCAAAAGCGTGGAAAATAAAAATTCTGATTCAGCGGTGATTCAGGGTAAAAAGATTTTTGCGTTGGATGAAACTCAAAACCATGTCGCTACTCTGGTCAGCATTCAGGAGAGCAATTCAACTATTGCCGATGCACAATTCTACCTGGTGCGTGGGAAAATCGCCAATGCGCAAAAGGTCATTGAAAAGTCCAGACATATTTACCCTGACAACGATGTTCTCAAGCGCAGTGCAATCAAACTCGCCGAATTGCGCAATGCCGAAAAATACTTTTCTGCCATGGATAATGCCCGCGGATCGGCAGCGATGAGTGATGCCAGAGAGATGACTGAAACCGGCTTATCTGAAAACATGACTCCGGAACTTATCGAATACCTCCGTCAATACGAACTCCGTGAAAAAGCTGTCGCTCAAAAAGAACAAATCAATACACAAGCTGCAATGGAAGCAGCAACCCAAGCCGCCGAAAAAGCCAAAGCGGCAGATGCTTTGCGGGAACAGGAAAACTTGCGGATGCATCAGGAGCTTAATCAACTTGCTCAAAAAAGCGAAAGCATGCGCCGGAATGCCGGAGATGTACCTTTTGAAGCCGAAGATAACGACGATGTAAAAGAGAAATGAATACTCCTCCTGCCGACTTTATTTCTTTTATCCATTCCGTTTTCATACCTGATCCGGATAAATTTATCAGCCGATGCATCGCCCTGCATGAGTATCTGACCGAGTGCAATAAACATGTCAATTTGACCCGCTTGATTTCGGTCGATGATTTTTATTTTAAACACATTGCCGATTCCTTGAGCATCGCAACTGTATTTCCGGAAATTGCCTCCGGCAAATTATCTGTTGCTGACATCGGATGCGGAGCGGGCTTCCCAAGTTTAGTGTTGGCAGCAGCATTTCCAAATCTGCAAATCACGGCAATTGATTCTATCGGCAAAAAAATCAAATTTGTCGCCGATGCGGCCCAATTGCTTCAGTTGAATAATCTGACAGCACTCCACGGCAGATCTGTTGAATTAAATTGCCGCAAAGAATTTCAATACCGCTTTGATATAGTTACCGCCCGGGCAGTTGCCCCTTCCCCCAAAATTTGTAAAGAAGCATCGAATTTCCCCAAACACAATGGCAAATTCATCTTTTACAAAACTCCTGCTCAAGCTGCGGAAGAAAGTCAACAACTCGCTGAAATGAAAAATTTTTCCTGGCAGAACACCCCGGTATTTTCTCTGCCTTCCAATGCAGGAGAGCGTCTTTTTACCATTGGAGTAAGACGTTCCAAATAACAACAATTTGCCATTATCAAAGGCGCAGCAGTGCGGCAAGGTTGCCCATATTATTACCGATGCTGTCAATAACTTATGGGTTCATCGACGGTTTGTGACAGAAATACGCAGAAAAATATAAAAAACTGCGAAACGGGATTGAAAACAGAATTATATTTCTTCAAAAAGTAAAAAAAAAGCCTTTTCTCACGGATACACTCAACACGGGATTGGCTTGCCTTTATTATTGAGAACTGACGGTTCGTACGGATGAGCACGGAGAATTACGGAGAAATCAGAAGCGTGGCATAATAGTGACCGCATCAAATCGTCTGTGTCATAAAGCATGCATACAAACGGTTGCAGGACAGAGGTGGCAAGACGCGAGGCGAGCCCCAAGGGAGTACGGCGGGAACTCCCCCCGGGTGCGGCAACCGCGCCGGGAAGTGCGTGCAAACCCGAGTAAATCCTGCTTCAGCAGGCGCCGGATGCAGGGGCGGCGTAAGCGCCTCCCTGCAAAGCCGTTCGCGCGCGATCAAGCAGACGGGGCAGACGAAAATCATTGTGATATTCTGTCTCAAACCGTCGATGAGGCAACTTATGCATATAAATTTATATCAAGGCATGATTAAATAAATTCCCTAACTTCAAAACCCGGGGTATTTATCCTGCCACGTACTGCTGACACTTCCATCCGACGCCAATTGGATACCAATACTTAAATCATCGGCAACCTGACTGACAATATCGTATTCACGCAAATTACGGCGCCATTCTTCCGGGATAGCCTGCTCCCCATTGATAACGCCGAGAATATTACCGGCTATCGAACCGGTAGAATCACTGTCGCCAACAATATTGACTGCATCAAGCACCCCGGTTTTAAACTCCGACTGATGATGAAGCGCACAGAAAATACCGATAGCAAGAGCCTCTTCGGCAATCCATCCCTCGCCGAGTTCAGCGACTGATTCAGCATAACGGGCGTGTCGGATTGCCGCCAGAGTTTCTCCTGCATCATCTCTGGATGACAAATATTTTTCCACCAAGTCCAAGCTCTCATCCAGTCTGATTCCATCCCGCAGGTAAGAAATCAGCATCGCGAACGCGCCTCCGGCGGTGACTCCGGATGGGTGTCCATGAGTGATTGCCGAGAATTCACACCCATACCGATATGCAGCTTCCGGTTCCAAACACAATCCGACAGGAGCCATGCGCATTACTGTTCCGCAGCCTTTACTGTTGTTATCTGCCAGATGCGATGTTGAATTGCAATTCAACGCGGCGATACAGGTAGATCCCGGTGCCCGCACACGATGCAATGGCTCTTGCCCGACAAGCCATCCGCTGTTTATAATATTTTCCGGAGCATCCGGCTGCTGATATTGAGTTTTCAACCAGCGCAAGTAAGCATGATGCACCATTTCGGTCAAATTGCATTCCTTCCCCGATTTTTCACCAACTTTTGCCCTCAACAATCCTTCTGCGGTAAAAATGGTCATTTGAGTATCATCTGTAATCGCTCCGGTACCATCCGAATATTCCACATAATCAGAAATCAAATCTCCGTAAAGCAATTTGATTCCACGCAGATCGATAAATTCAACCGGAGAACCGAGTGCGTCGCCGACGGCTCCCCCAAGCAAACAACCGCGAACCGCATCCCGATAAGATTCTTTGCGGAGCGACTTGCAAAGTTCGTCACGTTTGACCAGCATATTTTCAACAACTCTGTCTCCAGTAAACACCTTCAGCGCCGGAAGCAAACAATCTGCGCTGCGCAAATAACGCAATGCATAAAGTGCCCCATTCAACCGGATAAAGTCACGGGCATTGCAAATACGGTCAACTAGTTTAACCAGCAGGACATTACGATTGCCGCAAGCTGCAATGTTTCGTAAATATTCCTGCTTGTCCATATCTTTGGGACAAGTCAGCAATTTGACAGCATCCAATACCTCTCGACCGGCGGCTCGGATGATTTCCGATTCGGATACGACCGTATCTTCCAGAAGATCATGTCCCCATGCAATGGATACCGCAGAAGATTCCGCCGGTTCCCCACATGCGGCAAGCATATCAACAATATTTTGCGGATGAACAATATAAGGTACAGCAGGTTCTCCACGGCGCATCTGCCCATCATGGTATTTTTTTGCAAGTTCTCTCATTGTTTGCTCCTTTCATTTGCGGATGAGCAGAAAGATTCCCAAACGCGCCACTGAATAATACATTATTTCTTTGCATAAAATAACATAATTTTTATTGTTTTCAAGCAATCGCAGTTGAATTTTTCGTGACTGTCCCATCTATTGTGATGTGCGCTGCTTCTCCACGAAATCGCCCTGCGGCGGCAGTAGAGCTGCCTCTTTGCTTAAGCTTACGATGTACTCACAACTGTGGTAAGGAGGTATTTGATTTTACGTCCGCCGGAGTCTCGGCGAAGGATGATCGCATTGCATCCCCCGTTTCAATTCACAACACAGAGGCAAACCATGTTAATCAAGACGTTATTGAGCAGTTGACAAATCATAATGTTTGTGATATATTTTTGTGTTTGTGATCATCGCAATCAACAAATTTTGAATGCAAGTTTTACAAAATTTAAGACATTCCAACAAAAACAATGCAAATAAAGAAAAGATTTATCATGGGACATGATGCCAAAAAATTGATTTCAGACTTTATCAACGACCACCTGTCCGGTGATCTTAACAACATCCGTAATTTCGATTTTGAAACGTTGTATTCTTCGCAAAAATTCGGTTGCCCTGGAAGAAAATTTGATTGCGATGACACGAATATCATGCGGGCAATTTATGTCATTCTCTGGCAGGATCTGCTTCCCGGATTATCAATGAACAATTGCGGCAGCGGCAGCAGACAATACCGGGGCGAAACCTTAAACACCTTTCACACCATGTTCGGCAAAGCAAATCCCAATTATCCGGGGCACTTTTACGGATTGGAAAAATATGCGCCGTCTGATGAAATCCGGGAAAAAGTGCGCCGGTTCAGAAAAATCTGTCATTTGCTTGGCAATTATGCTGTTTTACCTAATTGGCGGGCTGATAATACCACAATAAACTGCTATCGCGGAACAAATGACTGGCATGATTTTTTTGACCAGTTTCTCATCGAATTGTATAATATCCTGACAGCTTCACCTCAACAAAATGACATCTTGAAAAAACTGGTTTCGGTCAATCACTTTTGTTTTGACAAATTTATGGGGATTGACGGTTTCTGCTGTTTTGCCCGGGGATTACTGCTGACGGATTATTGTACCGCCGGGATGATTCCCGTAAAAATATTTGCAGGCAACTATCATTGGAAAGATGAAAACGACAGTACAACATATATGCATGATGCCATGCAGTATATCGAACAGGCTGAAGCGATCATCCGGCAGCGGACTGACAATATGTGCAAAATCTTATTCACCAAACTGTACGATTAAAAATAAAATTGCAAAAAAAACGCTGCCGGAAAATAAAACTCAGGCAGCAGATAAGATCAATGAAGCCATATCACACGCGAGACAAATGCGTGGGGAATTCCTTTCAAATGGTCATTGCGATTCCACGAGGTCAGTTGCCAGGCATCCAATTCATCATTATAAATAAAACTGCTCACAGATGCATTCCCTGCCAACGGGAGCATGTTTTCACGTTGAACTACCCCCGCTACCATGCGGAAAATTCTCTGCAAAACTCCACCATGAGCAACCAGCAGAATTCTTTTTCCGGCATAAGTGCGACTTAACTCTGTAACGAAGTTCGCGACCCGCGCCTGAAACTCGACTCCGGATTCTCCTCCCGGCATTTGAGTTTCGATCTGTTCAAAGGCAAACGAACGACCCTCTACCGGAAAACGCTTGTAGATATCCGAAAAATTCATACCATCCATTTCACCGCAACACCACTCACGCAGCTGCGGAACCAAATGCAGTTGGAATCCACTCACATTGCGTTCTGCGATAATTTGGGCCGTTTCTGCAGCGCGAAGCAACTCGCTTGCAAATGCGATGTCAAAATGTTCCTTCGACAGATATTCAGCAACAGCATGTGCCTGTCTCACACCATTTTCATTCAAAGAAACATTGACTCCACCGCCTTGCAATATCCCGGCACGGTTGGCTGCGGTTTCACCGTGCCGGACATAAACAAATTCTGTGATCATCTTATTTGCTCAACAACGATGCGGAATCTTTATCCAAAAAAGTCGTGCAATCAGGATGCAGCTGCAGCATACTGGCAGCACACATATTGGTAACCGGACCTTCCAATGCGGCTTTGACAGCCTCTGCTTTACGCAGATCCGGCACACTGTTGATGATGCAAGCGCTTTTCATACATTGTTTGACACTCATACTGATAGCATGGGTCGGAACATCATCAAAGGTCGGGAACCAGCCTTCGCCGAGCTGCTGCTTGCGGCAGCGCTCTTCCAATTCAATGACCAGATAAGCATCTTCGGTATCAAAATCTGCCGGGGGATCGTTGAATGCCAGGTGACCATTTTCGCCGATTCCGACAAATGCGACATCAATCGGGTTGGCAGTAATATTTTTCTCAAGTTCTTTAAGAACCTCCTGAATATCATCCGCAGAACCATTGACCGGAAAAAATGCTGCCGGCGGAACCGGAAGTTTCTGAATAAAGCGGGTCCAGAGATAGAGACGGAAACTTGCAGGATGAGTAATTGGCAACCCGACATATTCATCAAGATGGAAAAATTTGACAACACTCCAGTCGATGTTTTTTTCCTGCAGCAATGCCTCAAGCATTTCAAACTGGCTGGCCCCGGTCGCAAGGATCACATTGGCACTGCCTTTTTTAGCAATCGCAGCACGGATTTTTTCAGCGCCAAGCGCGGCAGCCGCTTTGCCGAGAGCGAATTTGTCGTCAAAAACCTTTACATCCATTTTTATACCCTTTCTTTATTAATTTGACTGCAAATCATTGAACCAGCGAATCAAGAATTATTTGCGCTCCTCCGACAGCCACCCCCTGTCTGCCAAAAATCGAACGGACCAGAGCCGGACATTTCCCCAGTCCGGCAGCGACAGACATTGATTGGAACTCTTTTTTGAACATTTCAAAATGCCGATCTCCGAATTCCAGAATATCGCCACCCAAAACCAGCGCATCCGGATCAAAAAGATTGGCGGCAACACTGGCAGCGTACGCCAGAAAATGAGCATTTTCAGTCACCAGCTGCACTGCAATGGAGTCGCCACTGAAAAAACTCCGGATAAAACCGTTCATATCAGTACTTTTTCCGGTTTTTTCAATATATTCTTTCAACATCGCACTCGGGCGGGCAGCTTCTTCAAGGATACGGGAATCCGGCAAACGCAATTTACCAACCTCTCCGGCAAAGCCGTTGCTGCCGGTAAAGCTCTCGCAATTCATGACCAATCCGGCTCCGACACCGATACCGCTGGTCAAATAGACCAGTTTTGCTGCATCACGCCCGGCTCCGAAAAGTGCCTCTGCCACAGCTGCCGCATTTGGACGACGATCGATCCTCACCGGTATTCCTGTGTTGCGTTCCAACTGTTCTGCAAGCGGTTTGCCAACAATATCCAGCATCGACTGCAATACGAAACCATTATTATCCACCACTCCTGATACGGCGATCCCTACCCCGGAAATATTTCTGCCGGAAATACTGTTGGACAACAACCGTATCAGACGTTCACAACCATTGAGGATATTTTCAAAATTATTTTCGTAGGCTACTGCTTCGGAATTGAGTATTTCACAAGATAAATTGCATAAAACCCCTTCGATTTGCCCATCTCCGCCTAAATTTATACCGACGGCACATCGGGCATCCGGAATAAACTCCAGCATGATCGGCGGCTTACCACCGGTGGAACGTCCCGGCCCCAATTCCCGAACCAAACCATCTGCGATCAACTCTTCGATGATCGCAGAAACTGCCGGTCTGGTAAGCGAACATTTACGCGCCAGTTCGGCACGGGATATCCGCCCTTCCCTGCGTAATTTTTCAAAAATTCGACGTTTGCCTGATATGTATGTAAAACGCATAATTAAAAGTTTGTTAGCACAGTTGACATACTATGAAATATACTCCAAATTTTTCCAATGTCAAATAAAATAACTAAAAAAAGTAATTTTTTTCCAATAATACAGTAGAAAAAAAAGCATATTCGATGTACGTTTAGTAATGAGATGCGTTACTTGTAAAAAAACGAAGGGGATAAAATATGGAAAAACTCGTTATCATCGGTAATGGTCCGGCAGGTTCAACTGCAGCGATCTATGCAGCCAGGGCCGGATTGAAGCCGGTTGTATTTGCCGGCAGTCTTCCCGGAGGATTGCTTACCCAAACTGGCGATGTGGAAAACTTCCCGGGGTTTCCGGATGGAGTCAACGGCTTTGATCTGGTCATGGACATGCAATTTCAGGCAGAAAAATTCGGTGCCTTGTACGAATACGAAGAGATAACCTCTCTGCAACTGTCTGCCACTGGACCCCATAAACTTATGGTATCAGACGGCAGAATGATCGAAACCGATGCGTTGATTATCGCTTCCGGAGCAACACCGAGAAAGTTGGATGTTCCCGGAGAAGAGCGCCTTTTCGGCAATGGCGTATCAGCCTGTGCCACTTGCGATGGAGCTTTTTACAAAGATGTGCCGGTCGCAGTTGCCGGAGGAGGAGATTCTGCAATGGAAGAGGCTTTATTTCTGACCCGTTTTGCATCAGAAGTCCATCTGATCCACCGCCGGGACGAATTACGCGCTTCGCTGATCATGGCAGAACGGGCAAAAAATCATCCCAAAATAAAATTTCATCTCAACTGCCTGATCACTGAAATCATCGGGGATCAAAAAGTTTCCGGCGTGCGAATTCTGGATCGTGCATTTGACAAAGAATCTGTGCTGCCATGTTCGGCAATTTTCACAGCGTTAGGGCATGTGCCATGCAGCAAAATATTCAAAGATGCCGGTGTTGAAACAGATGTTTCCGGCTTTATCGTTGTTAAACCGAATACAACTCTCACCAATATTCCCGGGGTTTTTGCAGCAGGAGATTGTGCAGACTCCAGATACCGGCAAGCGATCATTGCAGCCGGTATGGGAGCAAAAGCTGCAATGGATGCAGAAAAGTATCTTGCTGATGCCAATAAGTGAGTTCAGAATCATCAGATCTCTGCGGCGCAAACGGATCTCTTTTCGTTTTGCGCCGGATGGGATCTTGGAAATCCTTGCACCTCAAGATGTCAGCGAATCATATTTGCGGCAGGCAGTCATCAATAATCTGCCGAAATTGGAAAAGTTGAAAAAACGCACTCCGGTCAGAACATATCCGGATTTCTCTGATGGAAGCAAATTCATGCTGCTCGGCATTCCGTACCCGCTGCGCATCACAGCCAGACTGCGCACTTTTGATCAGGCATTTCTGATCCCGGCCGGTAACGCAGAAAAGATGAAACATTCTCTGATAACTTTATACCGGGAACTTGCCGGAACAATCATCAGAGACAGAATCGGGAAATGGGAAAATATTTGCGGTGTTTCCCCCAGGAAGATCCGTATTTCTTCAGCATCATTCAGATGGGGATCCTGTACATCGGATAAAACCGTCTCTTTCAGTTGGAAACTGATCCAATGCCCGCCGGGAACCGTAGACTACGTGATCGTACACGAATTGAGTCACCTGAAAGAACTGAACCACTCCCCGAATTTCTGGAGATTGGTCAAAGAGGCGATGCCGGATTTCAAAACAAGACAGGAACTTTTGAAGCAATTCGCCAAAACGCTGCCTGTCTGGTAAAAACTTGACTCAAAATGAAACTTTCACATCTCCGGAAACTTCCGTCGGAGGAGCCATCACCTGAATACCGGCAGGGTCTCTCCAATCCCGTTCCCATGAACGCAACAGCAGAGGATCACACTCTCCCCAGCGATTCAAGTCAATGATCAAAATATCTTTTGACGAAGTAATATAGATATCTATCACCAGGGTCTTTACCGGTATCCGCCACACGATGTTTTTCACGAAATCCTGTGCCAATGACCAATAATTACTTTTCACCCCTTCCAAACGACGGAAATGCCGGATCAAATGGTATTGGCTCATTGCAGAAAGTTCTCCTTCATAAATAAACAAACGGAACTCTCTGGCCTTGGTGATGTTGCGGAATGGTCGCAGACAGACATACTCGACTTCTCCATTGGCAGCGGCGTTGGCTATTTTTTTACTTTGAAGCAGGTAAAACAACGCACTGCGCGGAGAATAAACCGCCCCGCCTTTACTGGCAAAACGTTCAGTATCCGTCGGAGCACATGTATCGACAAACACAAATGCATTTCCAGGGATATCGCCCATCGGGACGGCGAGATCGTTCATTGTTGCTTTGCCGGCAACTGTATAAAGAAAATTCTTTGCTGCCTCTGCATCCATGCCGGATGCCAACGCAGCAACAGCTTCGCTACGCAACTTTACGAATTTGGTATCCCACGTATATGGCGCAAGTGCAGTATACCAACTGGAAACCCGCAAAAAGTCTCTTTCCTTACTCATTTACTTCACCTGCGGAATTTTTATCCGTATCTTCATCCTGATGCATCGCCAGAAAACGCAACACAAAGAACAGATACACCGACCAACCGATTATAAACATATAGTGACAATAGCCCGTCAACGGCAATTGCAACACCGGGAAAGCAGATACAACCAAAATAACAGGAAATGCCGTATATATTGCGATTTTCCACAGCTCCCAGAACGCAAAACGCTTGGGATTATTTACTGAAAACGCCCGATACACGATTGAGAAAAACAAGGTAATGAACAGCACCATCAACAATCCGCCGATAAAAAACATCAGAGATTTGCCTATGACAATACCGATCCGCACCATTTGAAACATTTGCGAACTGCTCAATCCATTCTTATACTCCTCCGGGAACACCCACTTCGATGAAGCCGGCAGTTCAGAAAGACGCTTGATCTCCCCTTCCAGTTCCTCAAACGTCAGAGTTTTCTTATCGTTTGCCACAGATTTGGCATCCGGAGTGATCTCCATCATGGACCAAAGATCATGCTGTCTGGCAAAAATCGCGACACAAGCCTGACTCCAATACACAATAACATTACGGTCACGCAACGTTTCGGCAGGATACTCCTCTGCACCTTTTTCAGATGACACATAAATCAATAATGTATTGTAGGGAAATTCCTGACGTCTGCTTATTCCGGGATCTTTCTCCGGCACAATTCCATTCTCGGAAAAGTTTATTCTGGTTCCGAATATTTCGTTATAGCTGTTATATGCCGCACGCCAACGGTATTTGATCAGCAAGTAATTGCCGATCCCGATAGCAATACTGCAAAAAAAGCACAGCAATAATAAATGCCGGAATGCCCGTCCCCAGGAATTTTTACGCAATTCACTGAAAACATAAGTTCCGCAACATGTTCCGAAAAGAGAACGAAAAAAGTTCATTTCCCACTTATCCTTCGATAATTACAACTTTGACCTATGCTTTTCAAACGATTCAGATCTCCTCGAATGGCATTTTCTGCCGCCGTTGAAAGCCGATCTGTAAAAAGAAAACCGTCCAAATGGTCAAGTTCATGCTGAATACACCGTCCAAGCAATCCTCCACACTCAAGTTCTATAAACTCGCCATCCAGCATCTGGGCCCTGAAAACCACACTTGCCGGACGAACCACGGGAGCATAGATATCCGGCACGGAAAGACACCCTTCATCCCGTTCTTCAGTTTTTCCCGAGCGGGCGATGATTTCCGGATTAATGACCGCGAAAGGCATTTGGGGCAGCAGGTACTCTTCTCCGGGAGTTCCGGTGCTATTTTCCATAGGCACATCAAATACTACCAATCGCAATGATTTACCATACTGCGGAGCAGCCAAACCGATACCGTTAAAAACACGCATAGCATCCAGCATTTCTGATGCCAACTGCCGTATCTCATCATCAACAGCAACAACCGGAGCCGCAACCTCTTTCAAGACAGCGGCACCGGCAGTGTAAACCACAAAAGATTTTTTTTTGTTTTTGAAAAACATAATTTAATTACTTGGTAGCAGTTGCACTTTCAGGGATGGCTGCTACCGGTTTTTCCGGAAAATTCCGTTTTACATCCTGAACTGCAAGCGGTGCAGTCTGCGTTGCAGATGATGCATCGGCATTTTTCACCGCATCCGGCAAACCTTCCAAACCAGGAGCGGCATTGGCAGCGGATACGTCACTCATATAGAAATCTGCTTTATTACCGCCGACAACTGCCGACAACTGGGCCTTGGCATTCTGCACGTTGATATAACTGGACGCCAATGAGGTTTCAGCTTCGACCAAGTCGCGCTGTGCCTCATTCAAACGGGTCAATTCGGCTTTACCGGCTTTGTATTCTTCATCGACCAAATCACGCTGTTTAGCAGAAAGTGTCCGCATTTGAGCATACAACTTGGTCTTTTTCACGCTCTTGATATAGTTGGAATAGGCTGAACGCACTTCGCTCACGACAGCCGCCCATTTAGCAGCCACCTGATATTCCTGAACTGCCTGGCTGGCTTTTGCTTCACGCAACTGGTTATAACGGATCGCACCGTTAAAGATCACCCAGTCCACATTGATCCCCATCGCCATGCTCATATTGTCATTGTGCTGGGCGCGATAGTTACTGGAGTAACCATCTACACGATTAGTGTTATAACCCCAGTTAAAGTAACCATTAACAGTCGGAGAATAGGCTCCCCATGCCTGATAGACCTGGTATTTGGCGATATTCAACTGTTCGCGATACGCTTTCAAGTCAGGACGGTTGGCAAGTGCCGCATCAAGATAGATTTCAACCGCAGGAAGATCTGCAAATTCGGCTTTGTAATCAGTGGGAAATTTGACATGCGCGGGCAGGACCCCCTCCGGATATCCCATCAACTGTGCAAGAGCATAAATGGCGACCTCATACTGATAGTTTGCCTCGACCAGACTTACTTCTGCACTGTTCACATAAATCTCAAAGTTCAACACATCGCTCAAAGGCGCGGCACCGGCATTGAATTTATGCCGGGTGTTTTCCAGAGAACTTTTCTGGAAGTCACGGTCTTCAATAGCGATCCGCCGGTTTTCAATTGCCAGCAGCACTGTATTGTAGGCGTAGGAAACAGCCTCCATCATCGTCCGGCAGGCATCCTCTTCCATAAGGGCCTGATAATTGAATCCGCTCTTGGCAGCTTTCAACCGGAACATCCGGGCAAAACCGTCAAAAAGCAACATATTAGCCTGAATTCCGGTTTGAGTGGTAAAATTATTGTTCCGCGGATTGCGACCGGTATAGGTTGGATAACTGCCGCGGGGGTAACGGGTCTGCCAAGTTTGAGAAAACCCCAAATCAAATCCGGCTGTAAGAGTGGGTGAATAAGCTCCCCAAGCCTGCAAATACTTCAATCTGGCAGCTTCCATAGAGTGGAACGCCGCAATGTAAGTCGGATTGTTCTTGATCGCGATCCGCTGTGCGTCACGCATCGAAAGAATTTTCACATCTTTAAGCAAATCTTCAGATGCATCTTTCTGCCGTTTCGTATAACTTTCACCGTAAGTAGCCACTGACGGCTGCTTATAGCTGTAACACCCGGCTGCAGCGACCAGCATAAATGCCACTGCCCCCGTACGCCATCTACTTTGCTGGGTTCTCATTTTGGTTACATATCTCCTGTATATATGTAAGGTTAACTTAACTATTTAATATAATGTAGCATGTTTTTTCAGTTTTGCAAGTCTTTTTTTATTTAAATCCGAAAAGAAAAACCTTCAAATTTTCATCCACTTGCCCAACGACAATAGAAAAAAGCGCCTCCTTAAAAGTCTCTTCCCCCTTCAAGGTGTAGCTTTTGAAGCGGACGACCCAAACCAGATGATGCGCAGGCTCAAGTTCAAGCTTGGTAAGAAACCGGTATGAATCGATTTTTCCCAACCTGGAAGCAACCTCCCGCTGTTCTTCATTGAACTTATCTTTGCCCCAAACTCTTTTACCTCCTTCCGGCAGATATTTGACAAAATTATCATAATTCTGCTTTTGAAAAGCTTCGATCATCTCCTGACCGATTTGCTGTTCCCGGACAAAAATTCCATCCTTTTGGAGAGAATCAGTACTTTTTTGAGTAACACAACCACACAAACAGCATACTGCACACAACGCGATCAGTAATCTTTTCATATCAGATCTCCTTATATGTTTATAATCACAATACCTTGTTAAAAAACTCTTTCATCCGCTGACTGGTCGAATTCATCAACTCATCAGGAGTACCGGCTGACACGATTTTGCCGTGATCCATAAAAACCATTCGGTCTGCCACTTCTGCAGCGAAACCGATTTCATGGGTGACGACCATCATGGTCATACCTTCTGCTGCCAGATCTTTCATCAACAACTGCACTTCGCCGACCATCTCCGGGTCAAGCGCCGAGGTCGGTTCATCAAACAGCAGCACATCCGGATGCATTGCACATGCTCTGACGATCGCCACCCGCTGTTTCTGTCCTCCGGAGAGCTGCATCGGATATGCATCGGCTTTTGATTCCAGACCGATCCGCTTCAGCCACGCCACAGCCTCTTTTTCGGCATCGGAACGGGACATCGCTCCATTTTGTATCGGAGCGAGAGTTATATTTTCCAAAATGGTCAAATGCGGAAAAAGATTGAAGTGCTGAAAAACCATTCCCACTTTGCCCCGGTAACTGTTGATCGAACGGGAAAAGGGATCAATCTGTTTTCCCTGAAAAATCACCTCACCACTCGTGGGAATTTCCAACATGTTTATACAACGCAGAAACGTACTTTTTCCGGAACCGGACGGTCCAACAATAAAGACTTTTTCGCCACGATGAACCGACAAGGATACCTGATCCACCGCTTTAAGGCCGGTAAATTGCTTCACCAGATCACGAGCTTCCAATATCACATCATTTTTCATTTTTCTTCAACCTCTTTTCCAGCATCTGCAATCCATACGAGAATATCATAACCAAGAACAGATAAATCAAAGCTACTGCGATAAGGGGCAGAAATGCATTGTAAGTCTGACTGCGGATAATGTCTCCGCCTTTGGTCAAATCCTGCAGAGCAATAAATCCGCACACACTGGTTTCTTTCAGCAAAACGATAAATTCATTGCCTAACGCCGGCAAAACATTTTTCAATGCCTGCGGCAGTATGACCAAACGCATGGATTGAAAATATGACAGCCCCAGACTGCGCCCCGCTTCCATTTGTCCACGATCGATGGACATGATCCCGGAGCGGATGATTTCTGCGACATAAGCTCCGGAATTGATGCCGAAGGCAATGATCGCAACCACAACTTTATTCACATCGATCGAACCGAATACAACAAAATAAATGATCAGCAGCTGCAAGACAACCGGCGTTCCGCGAATCACCGTTAAATACACCTTGCACAGAAAGTTCGAAACCGTCAATCCTCCGGTCAAATCCGCAGTACTGCGAATGATCGCAACCAGAAACCCGATTGCAACGCCCAATATAACCGCAGCAAGAGCAACCGTCATCGTTATATAAAATCCATTGACCAGATATTTCCAACGCTGATCTTTTACAAAATTCAAATATAAATCATCCTGCAATCCTTCAACAAAGGAAGTCTCCTTTGGTGTGGAAACCGGGGAATTGCCTGAATCATTCATCACATCCGGAGCAAGATAGTGCAAAACGATTTTCTGTAAAGAACCATCCTGCTGCATTTCTTTTAAGGTGCGATTGATCATATCCAGAAGATCTTTTCTTCCTTTTGCCACGGCAAATGCATACTCTTCTTCGGTGAGAAGTTTTTCCAAAATCAGCAGATCAGGATTTTTTGCGGCATGCACCAATGCCGGCTCTCCATCAAGAACGACGGCATCAATTTTATTCCTCAGCAACGCAACAACGGCAGTGCTGCCATTGTCAAATCGTTGCGGTTCTCCCAAATTTTCAGTAACATAGGTATCTCCGGTAGTGCCGTGCTGCACACCGATTTTTTTATTTTTCAAATCTTCCGGAGTACGGATCGGAGAATTTTTCGGAACAATGATCACCTGTTTTGCCGTAACATAAGACACCGAGAAATCAACCTTCTTTTTCCGGTCTTCTGTCACGGATAATCCTGATGCGGCAATATCCCCCTTGCCGGACTGGATTGCTGCGATGATCGAATCAAACTTCATATCTTCGATTACAAGTTCATGATCATTGCGCTTGGCGATCTCCCGGATTATATCGGCATCGATTCCGACGATCTTACTGCCGGAATAAAATTCATAAGGGGGGAAATCCGCCGATGTCACCATCCGCAGCACATTTTTTTCAGCCGAAGCAAGCGGCAGCAATAATGCAAATAGAATTGCAAAAACCACATATTTTTTCACGAAAACACCTCTTATTTTTTCAAACCGGCAATAAATGCTTTTGTCCGTTCATTCTCCGGATGGTTGATCACATCAGCCGCCCTGCCCTCTTCGACGACCACACCATCAGCCATAAATATGATCCGGTCGGCAACTTTTTCAGCGAACTCCATTTCGTGAGTGACGATGATCATGGTCATCTTTTCCGCAGCCAGAGCCCGGATAACCCGCAATACTCCCTGCGTCAATTCCGGATCAAGTGCAGAAGTCGGTTCATCAAAAAACAGTATCTCCGGATGCAATGCCAATGCTCTGGCGATCGCGACCCGCTGCTGCTGTCCTCCGGATAATTCGCATGGATAAGAATCTGCATGATCGGACAGTTCCATTTTCGCGAGCAAACCCTTTGCCTCTTCGATCGCGACATCCCGTTTTACTTTCTGCACATGCACCGGAGCATCAATAATATTCTCAAGGACGGACATGTGAGGAAAAAGGTTAAAACTCTGAAATACCATTCCGCACTTCTGGCGGGCACGGTCAATGATATTTTTAGCCGCGTACACACCGTTTGTCATAACCTGGACATCTGCAACAGACATATCGCCGCCATCGGCCTTTTCCAGCATCACGGCGCAGCGCAGCAAAGTAGTCTTTCCGGAGCCGGACGGTCCGATAACAGCGACCACTTCACCTTTATTCACTTCCAGAGAAATGTCCTGCAACACTTCATGACCACGGAAACTTTTTGACAAGTTGTTTATTTTCAGAAGATTCATTTTTTCACCGGTAGTAATTCAGTTTTTTCTCGATCAGCGCCATCACACCGGCGACGATAAAGTTGAACACATAATAAAAGACACCAGCAACAATGAACGGCATCATTGATGATGAAGCACTGGCGATCTGTTTGGCGATGGTGAACATCTCCAATACTGCCAGTGAAAACGCCAGAGATGTATCTTTGACCAGCGTGATGACCTCATTGGTCACCGGCGGCAATATCCGCTTGATGACCTGCGGCAAAATGATCCGGAAAAATGTCTGACAGGAAGAATATCCCAACACCCCGGCGGCTTCATACTGCCCTTTGGGAATGGATTCGATCCCCGCCCGGTAAATTTCCGCAAAATAGGCGGCGTAGTTCAAAGAAAAACCGATAATTACAGCGATAAAGCGATAATCCAGACCGCAAAAACTCAATTTGGACAGCTGGATTCCGAGCAGATAATATGGCCCGAAAAACCAAACCAGCAATTGCAGCATCAGCGGAGTCCCGCGCATTATTGAAATAAAAATCCGGAAAACATTCCGCAACAGGAAATTTCTGCTCATTCTGCCGACTGCGACCAGCAATCCAAGCGGCAGAGCAAATACCAGTGTCAACACAAAAATTGCCATCGAGACCAGCAACCCCTTTCCCAACTCTTTCAGGACGGAGTAAAAAGCCAGTTTATCACCCGATTTATCATTATCTTTTTTAACGTGCTTCAAATTGCCAAGCGCCATGACATTTTTGCCGTCAAAGTATTCTGCAGAAATCCTGGCGGCGGTTCCGTCAGATACCATATCCAACAGCGTATTTTGAACCGCATCCCGCAACGCAGTATCGCCTTTACGGAAACCGATACCGTACATCTCTTTCATAACGATTTCGTTCAATAACCGGAAATTGCCGGTTTTCAACTTGGTTTTAGCGACGCCGATATCCAACGCGATGGCATCAACACTGCCGGATTCAAGCTGCATGACAGCATTATTATAGTCCGGGACGACGATCAAACCGGCGAAAGTCTGTCCCAAGGCGTAACATTCACCTCCGGGGGAGAGAGCTTTTTGAACTGGAGTGTCGGTTTGGACGGCGACCTTTTTACCTTTAAGGTCAGTCAATTTTTTCACCGGAGAACCGGACTTGACCATCACAACCTGCTCGTTGATAACGTAAGGATCACTCCAGGTGTAATTATTTTCTCTGCCGTTGATGGTGAATCCATTCCAGATACAATCGATCATGCCGCTGTTCAATTCACTGTCTTTGGCATCCCAGTTGATTGCTTTAAGTTTAATCTGCCAACCATTCCGGCGGGCAACTTCCCGGGCGAGATCCAGATCGAACCCTTTATATTCGCCGTTTTTTACATAACCGTAAGGCGGAAAATTGGCATCGAATCCGACCGTAAAAGATTGCGAAAACGAAAGCACGGATTCCGATGACAAAACATTGTCATTTTGCCCATTGTTTTTTTGAACGGACTTCAATTTACCGAGAACCATGATGTTTTTGCCATCAAAATATTCTGCGGAAATTTTGGCAGAGGTTCCGTCTTTAGCCATATCCAACAGCGTATTTTGAACCGCATCCCGCAACGCAGTATCGCCTTTACGGAAACCGATACCGTACATCTCTTTCATAACGATTTCGTTCAACAACCGGAAATCGCCGGTTTTCAACTTGGTTTTAGCGACGCCGATATCCAGCGCGATGGCATCAACACTGCCGGATTCAAGCTGCATGACAGCATTATTATAGTCCGGGACGACGATCAAACCGGCAAAAGTCTGTCCCAAGGCGTAACATTCACCTCCGGGGGAGAGAGCTTTTTGAACTGGAGTGTCGGTTTGGACGGCGACCTTTTTACCTTTAAGATCAGTCAATTTTTTCACCGGAGAACCGGACTTGACCATAACGACCTGCTCATTGATAACGTAAGGATCGCTCCAGGTGTAATTATTTTCCCTGCCGTTGATGGTGAATCCATTCCAGATACAATCGATCATACCGCTGTTCAATTCCCCATCTTTGGCATCCCAGTTGATCGCTTTAAGTTTGATCTGCCAACCGTTCCGGCGGGCAACTTCCCGGGCAAGATCCAGATCGAACCCTTTATATTCGCCGTTTTTCACATAACCGTAAGGCGGAAAATTGGCATCGAATCCGACCGTAAAAGTACGCGGAGCAGCAACTGCCGGACAGAAACAGAACAATGCCAGAAGCATGGAAACAAACAAATTTTTCAAAATACGATCTCCGATTTTTGATTATCCTGCATAAGAAATTTTGTCAATCTTATAATATATTACCGGAATGCTGCGTTTACAAGTTCTCACTTTATCACCGGCTCGGCGGTCAACAGAGATATTCGCCATTTACCATCACGTTTTACTGCGCTGCCGGAACATTGGTACACATCGGAAAAATCATCCCTGCCGGATTTGCCTTTGCCGCTGACGTGAGCATCAAATGAGAATGTTGCCTGATCCCCGGAAACTTCAACGTTTACATTCCCGGCTTCTGTCTGCAGATAATCGACCATGCGCAGCAAGACCGCGACACGACCTTTCAAATCCTCTCTGGTCAAATCCATATCAACCGCCGGTTTAAAAAGTTTGATTCTCACCTTTTCATCAAATAATTCATCTACTTTAGTGTGCTTGAATATCCCGGAATGAGGCAGATTATCCTTTTTCTTGCAAGCTAATGCGGCGACATTATTCACCAGAGCTTGAACCTCCCGACGATCCCTGATTATGATAAAATACCATACTCCGGCAGCAGCGGCAACTGTCAATGCTGCAACAATTACAAAAATCCACTTTTTCACCACAAAGGCCCTCCTGAAATACGATCCATGGATATCTGTCCGTGTTTATGCTCCAAATGAGACTGTCCACGATTATCTCCAAGTACATAACAACACCCCTCGCCGACAGTAACCTCCGGGATCGTCCAGTCCCCGGGATGCTTCACATATTTTTCCTCTATCGTTTCTCCGTTTACCAGCAATTTTCCGGAACGGAATTCCACGGTATCTCCGGCAAGGGCCACCACCCGTTTCAATAAATACTCCTTCCCGAAGTATGATACGATCACCACATCTCCACGTTTGACCGGTGAACACATGTAACGTAACGTGAAATTCAACATTACACTGCGATCGTGGTAAGACGGTTCCATGCTGCTTCCCACGATCAGACACGGGCGGAAGATCCCAAAAAACACAACACTGATAACGGCGATAAACAATATCCGCAATACAAGGGAACGCTTCAATTCAGGACATAAAAAATGCTTTAACCCCATTTACACCATCCCCGTTGTTGTATCAACCTGCTCTTGCTCTGCTTATTCTTGCGGCATTTGTTCTTGAGCCAGTTGGGCAGCCATCCATTGCTCCATCTGTTCTTTTTCAGCTTTCAACATCGGCATAAACCTGCCTTTATCACTGGATTTCATATAGGCTTCTTCGGCGCTGATATTACCGGCATCATATTCCCGCTGAATGGAGTTGTCCATCGCCATCATGCCACGCCCGACACCGGCATCAATAATGGTGCGGATATTGGATATCTGTCCTTCGCGAATGGTATTGGGCAAGCCGTCCGTATAAAGCAGAACTTCGTGGACCGCCACCCGCCCGCCATTTATTTTGCGGCAAAGCAGCTGTGAAACGATCGCCTGCAAACATTCTGCGAGCATGGTGCGGATCTGCGCCTGCTCATCAGAGGGAAACGCATCAATGATACGATCAATCGTCTGGGGAGCGTTATTCGTGTGCAACGTTGCGAATACCAGCATTCCCATGGAAGCACATGTCAACCCCAGGCGCATGGTTTCGTTATCACGCATCTCACCGATCAGTACGATATCCGGATCCGAACGCATCACGCCGCGCAGTGCTTCAGGAAACGAATGGCTGTGAATACCGATTTCCCGGTGAACGATGGTGCAATTCTTGTTCTGGTGGACGAACTCGATCGGATCTTCGATCGTGACGATATGCTTGCTGGTATAGGTGTTGATATAGTCGATCATCGCCGCCAGGGTGGTTGATTTACCGCTTCCGGTAGGTCCGGTAACCAGAACCAACCCGGATTTGTACGAACATATTTCTTTAAGCACTTCCGGCAGATGCAGATCTTCAAGGGTAAGGATCTTGCTGGGGATCTGGCGCAGAACGCACGCCATGCCGTGATAGTTGTAGAAAAAGTTACAGCGGAATCGTGCCAATCCGGGGATCTCATGTGCAAAGTCCAAGTCGTGGTTCTGCATAAAAATTTCCCAGCGTTTTTTCGGCAGGCAGATCTCTTCCATCAACTCTGCCATGAATTCCGGAGTAAGGATCTCCTCACTCAACGGCATGATATTACCGTGAAATCGAGCTTTGGGCGGGAAATTGATTGACAAATGCAAGTCTGATCCGCCATTGTCCAGCATTTGCCGCAGATATCCATTGATAATCGGTTCCTGTCGTTCCATAAATATGATCTCCGTTGAATTTCATCTTCCTTGAGCAGCCATTGCCTGCTCCGCTTCACGCCGTGCTGCCAACATATGCACCTGGGCAATCACAGTCTGATCTTTCATTTCAGCAAGCACGGCCTCTTTGGTCATCAAACCGAGCGAATACTTCTCATACATGCACTGGTCAAAGGTACACATCCCCTGTGCAGAAGCAGTGGCCATCGTCGATTGCAAGCGGAAAGTTTTTCCTTCACTGATGATATTTGCCACCGCCATCGTATTAAGCATCAATTCGTAAATCAGCACCAAACCGCCGAATCCATCCGGAACCAGTTTCTGACAGATCACTCCACGCATACTGCCTGCAGTCATTGCGCGGATCTGCGGCTGCTGCGCTGGGGGGAACACGTCCAGCAGACGGTTCAACGTATTGGCTGCGTTACCGGTGTGCAATGTACCGATGACCAGGTGTCCGGTTTCAGAGGCGGTAATAGCGTTTTCAATCGTTTCAAGGTCGTGCATTTCACCGATAACGATAATATCCGGGTCTTCGCGCAAAGAGGCTTTTAACGCGCTGCGGTAACTGTTGGTGTGCCGTCCGACCTCCCGTTGGGAGACCTGGCAATTGTACGACATCTGCAAAATTTCGATCGGGTCTTCAACAGAAATGATATGATCCTGCCGTTTCTCATTAATGACGTTGATCATGGATGCAAGAGTAGTGGTTTTGCCGCAGCCGATCGGACCGGTCACCAGAATCAACCCGTTGTGATAATCCAGCAGCCGTTTGATACTGACGACATCCCGTTCCAGAAAACCCAACTCTTCCAAAGACTGGATGCGATCCGGAACCAACCGGTAACTTCCGGCAACCCCGTCTTTCTGGTCCATCAGACAAACCCGGAACCGGTCATAACCGACCTCAAGAGCCAGACTCATATCCTGCGTATCAAGAAATTCCTGTTTCTGGGCATCAGAAAGCAAAGCAAAATTCAACCGCCTGGCATCATCTGCGGTCAGAGTATAAGAATCGATCCTTTCGATTTGGAGCTTTCGCCTGACAAACGGCGGAGAACCGGCAGACAAGTGCAGATCACTGCATCCGAGGGCGCGTAAACTGGTCAAAAGAGTCACAACTTTCTGCTGAACCTCCTCTTCAGAAATCATCATCGTATCATCCAGTTTCGGCAAAGTTGAATAATCTGCATCACTGCTGTACATATTCTGCGCATATCCGGCAGCTGTGTCTCCCCCGGAAACTCCGGCTTGAGAACAGGCATAATCCAGCATCTCCTGTACCTGGGCGGCACAAGCCTCCTGATCTTCCGGCGGCAGTTGCGCGCTCCACCAGTTCAATATCTCCTGCGCCAACACAGTGACATCATCAGGACACCCCAAAGCCTGCCAGAAATTCTGGGTTTCTTCATCACTGAGAATACCCTTTTCTGCAAGCACATAAGCGAACCACTGAATCTCCAATGGTGCATTTTCCGTCATAACAAGTTCCTTTCTGCAAAAAAAATCAGTAAAAACATCCTGCCCGATTATACAATACAACATTATTCCGTTTAAGTCAACCCGGAAAACAGCAAGAAATACAAAAAAACGCGTTCCGGGTTTGAAAATTGGCATCTCTTGTATTATATTATATGAAATGGTGTGGCACAATTGTGCCTTGTATTGAAAGAAACTATGGAGGTAACCCCGTGAGTTTTCATCTCTTGGTGTTTGTCAAGCAGGTACCGGATACTCAAAATATTTCCGGTGATGCGATGACTCCCGAAGGCACTGTAAACCGTGCCGCTCTGCCTGCGATCTTCAACCCGGAAGACTTGAATGCGTTGGAACTGGCATTGCAGTTAAAAGATCGTTATCAGGCCCATGTGACCGTTGCAACAATGGGCATGCCCGCCGCCGCTGAAGTTCTGCGTCAGTCGCTCTATCGCGGTGCCGACCGTGCCGTACTGGTAACTGACCGTGCTCTGGCAGGTGCCGATACGCTGGCGACCAGCTATACCCTCAGCTGCGTGGCGAAAAAACTCGGTGATATCGATCTCGTTCTCTGCGGACGTCAGGCAATCGACGGCGACACTGCTCAAGTCGGTCCCCAGATCGCGGAAAAACTTCACATCCCGCAAATTTGCTATGTTGAAGAAGTCACCACTTTGGAACCCGGCAAAATCGTTGCCCGCCGTGCTATTGAAGGCGGTTATGAGATCCTCTCATCCCCCACTCCCGCGCTGTTGACCGTCATCGATGCCAATGATCCGCGTCCGATGAATGTCAAATTGATGATGAAATACAAACGCGCCCGGACTCCCGGAGAGATCGATGCAGCCGCTAAAAAAGGTGAAATTTCTGATGCCGCACAGGTCAAGAAAGATTTGAAATCCCGCGGTTTGCTCATCGAAGAGTACTCTGCGGCAGATATCGATGCCGATCCCAACCGCATCGGCTTCCCCGGATCTCCGACCAAAGTCAAACAGGTCATGAGCGTGGTTCTTACCGCCGGAGAAGCAAAAACCGTTTCCGCTGATGCCGAAGGTATCGCCGGACTTATGCATGAACTCATCAGCGATCACACTCTGGGGTAATAAATATGGCTAATATTGGAAATGTCTGGGTCTTTATCGAACAGGAACAGGGTAAAATCGCCGGTGTCAGTCTGCAGTTGGTTTCCAAAGGACGCGAACTTGCCGACCGTCTCGGTGTGAAACTGGAAGGCATCCTGCTGGGTGACAACCTTTCCGGATGTATCGACACGCTCTATCATTACGGCTGCGACCGGGTCATTCTCGCGGAAGATCCCCGACTGGAACCTTTTACCGTGCTGCCTTTTGCCAAAGTCATCATGAAACTGATTTTGGAACATAAACCTAATATCCTGCTTTTCGGAGCAACGCTCAAGGGCCGCGAACTTGCCCCCCGTATCGCTTCTGAAAAACTCGCCGGACTAACTGCCGACTGCACCGATTTGCAGATCGATGACTTTGAAGATAAGAAAAATAATCAGAGCTATACCGATAAACTCATGCAGATCCGTCCGGCATTCGGCGGCAACATCATCGCTACTATCGTCAACACCTGGGACGATCCTCAAATGGTCACCGTCCGTGAAGGCGTGATGAAACTTGGAGAAGCTGACACCTCCCGCAAAGGTGAATTGCTCCGTGTCCCGGTGGAACTCACCGCCGAAGATACGGTTATCCAGGTCATCGAAAGAGTGCGTGCCGATAAAGAAGTCGATCTGCAGGGAGCGCAGATCATCGTCGCCGGCGGCTACGGTGTCGGTTCCAAAGAAAACTTCAAACTCATTTACGATCTTGCCGAAGCCATCGGCGGCGAAGTCGGTGCTTCCCGTGCGGCGGTCGATGCCGGCTGGATCAGCCACGATCATCAGGTCGGTCAGACCGGCGTGACCGTGCGTCCGCGTCTTTACATTGCCTGCGGTATTTCCGGTTCCATCCAGCACACTGCCGGCATGAGTGAATCCAAGAAGATCATTGCGATCAATACCGATCCGGATGCTCCGATTTTCAGTTGCGCCCACTACGCGATTGTCGGAGACCTCAATCAGGTGATCCCGCAGATGATCAAGGCTTTCAAAGCGAAGCAGCAGTAACAGGAGAAATTCTTACAATGTTGAACTATTTTTCAGATAACCAGGATCTTGAATTCACGCTGAAAAATCTTGAGCTTGCTGAAATCACCGGCTTGCTGGAAAAAGATTACACCAACGCGGAAAAATTTGAATCTGCTCCGGTGGACTTCAAAGATGCGCTGGACAATTATGAGCGTGCGCTCAAGATCATCGGAGAAATCGCGGCGGAACGCATCGAAGCGCGTTCCCGGACTGTCGATCAGGTCGGCGCCCAATTCAAAGACGGCAAAGTGATCTACCATCCGCTGACGCTGCAGAATCTTGAAGATCTCAAGCAGGCAGGTTTGATGGGAGTCATGCTCGGTCACGAATACGGCGGCTTGAATTTCCCCTGCTCCGTGTACACGATGATGACGGAAATCGTTTCCCGTGCGGATGCTTCCCTGCAGAATATTTTCGGTCTGCAGGACATCGCTGAAACGATCAACTTTTTCGGCAATGACGAGCAGAAAAATTTCTATCTGCCCCGTTTCGCATCCGGCGAATTTGACGGATCCATGGACTTGACTGAACCGGATTACGGTTCAGACTTGCAGTCCGTCCGTCTCCGTGCCTATCAGGACGAAAACGGTCAGTGGTACCTCAACGGCATGAAACGCTTCATCACCAATGGCTGTTCCAAAGTGCATCTGGTGCTTGCCCGTTCTGAAGAGGGTACGACCGATGGCCGCGGATTATCCATGTTCATCTGCGAAGCATGCCCGCAGCTGGTGGTGCGCCGCATTGAGGATAAAATGGGTATCCACGGAGTGGCGACCTGCGAATTGCAGTTCAATGATGTTCCGGCACAGCTCTGCGGCAAACGTCGTCTGGGATTGATCCGTTACGTCATGAGTTTGATGAATGGTGCCCGGGTGGCGATCAGTGCGCAGGCGGTCGGTATTGCCGAAGCAGCCTACCGTCAGGCACGCAAATACGCTTCTGAACGTGAACAATTCAAACGCAGCATCGACAAGTTCCCGGCGATCTACTCCATGCTCAGTTCTATGAAAGTCCGTTTGACTGCTGCCCGTGCGCTGCTCTATGAAACAACCCGGGTGGTGGATCTGCGCAACACCTATACGCATCTGGTCGAACACGGCACGCCCACGGATGAAGACCGCGCCAAGCAGAAATACTACACCAAACTGGCTGCGCAGTTGACTCCGATGTGCAAAGCTCTGGCTACTGAAAGTGCCAATTCGATCGCTTATGACGGCATCCAGATCCACGGCGGTACCGGTTATATGCGGGACTTCAATGCGGAGCGTTACTATCGTGATGCCCGTATCACCAACATCTACGAAGGAACCACGCAGCTGCAGATCGTGGCGGCGATCGGCGGTGTGGTGCAGCGTGATGCCGACAAGCGG
>SUWL01000017.1 GCA_015061495.1 Lentisphaerota bacterium | reverse complement strand
TGCGCAGCAGTATGCGGCAAGGTCACGTTTTGCAAGGCGCTCGGGAGGGAGCATACTATGTATGTGACCGAACGGGCAACGCAAGCAAGGCGTGAGATTGCCCATAATGCAAAGCAAAAAGGGCGCTGGGGGGTGCAGGGGGGCGGCGTGAGCGCCCCCCTGCAAAAGAAACGCCGGGCTAATTGCATCACAACAATGATGACAATTATTTGAATTTCAGGACGCTTTCATCATATTCTGCGGGGGCTTTGAAGCCGAGCAATTCGATGCAGGTTGCGCCCAGAGAGCTGATACCCAGGCCTTCTTTGAGGGTGGTTTCATATTCGCCTTTGGATTCCGGATCGTAGATGATGCACGGCACCGGATTGAGCGAATGGCTGGTTTTGCGTGCCGGATTGCCCTGTTTATCTTTTTTGACGTTGCCCTGTTTATCATGTTCCAGCATATCGTCGGCATTACCGTGATCGGCGGAGATGACCAGCACGCCGCCGGCGGCTTTGACGGCATCGCGGATACGTGCCAGACAGAGATCCAGAGCCCCCATGGAAACCAGAACAGCTTCCATGCTGCCGGTATGTCCGACCATATCGCCGTTGGGGAAATTCAACCGGATCATCCGGTATTTATTATCGGCGATAGCGGCGACCACGGCATCGGTGATTTCAGCACACTTCATCCACGGGCGCTGTTCAAACGGCACCACATCCGAGGGGATTTCCAGATAATCGTCATACTCTTCGTCAAATTTTCCGGACCGGTTGCCGTTGAAAAAGTAGGTAACATGTCCATATTTCTGGGTTTCGCTGATCGCCAGCTGGCGGACTTTGGAAGCGCAGAGATATTCATCCATGGTGTTGTCGATTTCCGGCGGATTGACCAGATAGTTTGCCGGAGCGTGCAGGTCACCGTCATATTCCATCATACCGGCGAAAAGCACTTGCGGCACGGTGCCGCGGTCGAATTTGTCAAAACTTGCACCCTCTTCAAAGGCGGCAGTAATTTCCAGCGCCCGGTCGCCGCGGAAGTTGAAAAGCACCACGGAATCACCGTCTTTCATCGCGCCGGCAGGAGTTTTGCCGTCTTTGGAAATGACAAACGCGCCCAGATCCTGGTCGATCGCGCCGGTACGCTGGCGGAGTGTTTCAATGGCATTGACAGCGGTGGGGAAAAGTTCGCCTTTGCCCTGCACGTGGGTTTCCCAACCGCGTCTGACCATATCCCAGTTGGCTCCGTAGCGGTCCATGGTAATGACCATACGGCCGCCGCCGGATGCGATCAGATAATCCACGCCTTGAGCGGTAAGTGCGGCAAGTTTTTCTTCCAGCGGCTTGACATATTCCAGTGCGCTGGTTTCGGGGACATCTCTGCCGTCGAGCAGAGCGTGGACCCGCAATGTTTTCACTCCGGCGGCATACGCGGCATCGATCATTGCGTAGAGGTGGTCGATGTGGCTGTGGACGTTGCCGTCGGAAACCAGTCCGATCAGATGGAGCGCAGAATTGTTATCCACCACGTTGGCAATCACCTTTTTCCAGACGTCGCCCTCAAAAAGTTTGCCGGAAGCCACGGCTTCGCCGACCAGTTTGGCTCCCTGCGAAAAAACTCTGCCTGAACCGATGGCGTTGTGACCGACTTCACTGTTGCCCATATCCGCATCGGACGGCATGCCCACTGCTGTACCGTGAGCTTTGAGCCGGGTGCTGGGGCACTCTGCCATCAGCGAATCCAGCACCGGAGTATTGGCAAGTTTGACGGCATCGCCGTCAGCATATTTTCCGTAGCCCACTCCATCGAGGATCGCCAGTACCACCGGGCCGCGGCGCGGAGTGAACGAAGAATTGATTTCCAAAGGTTTGACCATGATATTTCCTTAAAAAGTATGTAAATGTTGATAGTTTTCTGATTCAGCTGCGGTGCCCATCATTGGCATTGCCGGGGACGACACCTTTTTTGCTGTTGGCGCAAAAATCCAGAAATTCCCGGACTTCTTCGGTCTGGGGCAGTTCAGTGCGGATCTTTTCCAGTGCGACAGAGGGAATCAGCCCGCTGCGGTAGTAAATGCGGAAAATCTGTTTGACCACGTTGATCTGTTCCGCTGTGTAACCGGCACGGGACAACCCGACTTTGTTGATCATTTTCACACCGCCGTTGCGGCCTTCCGCCATCATAAAGGGCGGCACATCTTTGGAAAATGCCGAACATCCGGAAATGATCGCCAGTTTACCCACCCGGCAGAATTGATGTATCGCCACCAATCCCGAGAGGATCGCCCGGTCATGCACTTCACCGTAACCGCCGACCACCGCCGCATTGATCAGGTGGATGTCATTACCGATACGGCAGTTGTGCGCCACGTGGCTGCCAGCCATAAAGTAGTTGTTATTACCGATGATCGTGGAACTTTCCGGGGCAGTACCCGTGTGCATGGTGCAACCCTCACGGAAGGTGTTGTTGTCTCCGACATTGAGGTAAGTCGGCGCACCCGGCACCACCGAGTGATCCTGCGCACACTGGCCCAGCGCCGCAAACGGATGCAGAACGTTGTTTTTTCCCAGCGTCGTGTAACCATCGACATTGCAATGGGAGATCAGCCGGGTGCCTTCACCGATTTTCACATGAGGACCGACGTAACAAAGCGGACCGATTTCAACGCCGTCTGCGAGAATCGCACCGTCTTCGACAACAGCTGTAGGATGGATCTTTGCCATAAATATTGCTCCTTCTTTAAAAGGGTTGATACGCACTCCAATTAATTAATATACTATCAAAAACGCATTACCGCAAGAGAAAAACTTGTAAAAAGTGCAATGAAACGCTATATTTATAATAATTATGCAGAACAACAGTACAAATTTGCCGGAATTGGTGTTGATCCTTGACCGGCTGCGCAGTGCGCACAATACCGGAAATATCTTCCGGATCGCCGAAGCACTGGATGCCGGGGTCGCCGCTTGCGGTTATACCCCTTGTCCGCCACACCCTAAATTGGAAAAAACCGCCATGGGTACCGATAAGACCGTCCGGTGGAAACACTTTGAATCTTCCGCCGATGCCGTGGATTTTTTCCACACTGCAGGGTATACCGTACTTGCCGCCGAACCCGGCGGTAAAGAGGCTTGGGAAATGGAGTACTCTTTCCCGCTGGCGGTGATCTTCGGCAATGAAGCTCTCGGTGTCGCTCCGGAGGCTTTGGAAAAATGCGACGGTATCGTTTCGCTCCCCATGAATGGCAGCAAGGCTTCCATCAATGTCGGTAACGCCGCCGCCGCAATAACTTATGCGATCGATGCAAAAAAACGGGGAAAAGTGGTGATCAAAAATGAAAATTAAACTGCTCGGTAAAAATCTTTGCCATGTCCGGAATATTCTCGAAAATTACGGACTTACAGAGTGCCAAAACGAAACTCCTGAACTCGTCGTCACTTACGGCGGCGACGGCGCCCTGCTCGGCGCAGAACGCGACTTCCCCGGTATCCTTAAACTGCCGCTGCGCGATAAAGAAACCGCTCCAACCTGCTCACTCCACGAAACCAAATGTGTCATCGCCGCATTCGTCAACGGGCAACTCAAAACTTCACACCTCCCCAAACTTGTCGCCAGCTGCAGTTCAGGTTCCGTCACCGGAATCAATGACCTCGTTCTGCATACCGCCGATTATACCACCGCTCTGCGCTACCGGGTCTGGATCGACGGCGAATTGTACGCCAATGAAGTCGTCGGCGACGGCATCTGCTTCGCCGGTGTCCACGGCAGCACCGCTTACTACCGCAGCATCACTAAAGGTACATTCCGTACCGGCGTCGGTTTGGCTTTCAGCAACTCTACCGAAGCTGTCGATCACCTCGTCCTCCCCGAAACCGCTTCCGTCACCGTCGAAATCCTCCGCAGCACCGGCTTGATCATGGCTGATAACGATCCGGTCAAATTGACCGTCAATGTCGGCGAAAAAATCTCATTCCACCAAACCGGAGAATTCGCTTCCATCTGCGGCCTCGACGAATTCATGTGTCAGGAATGCCGCCACCTCCGCCACCACCGCCTTACTTCTTTTCGAGGAGAAAAGAAGTAAGACAAGAAAAGCCAACTTCCCTACTTTCTTTTCCACGAAAAGAAAGTTGGCAAAGAAAAGCAAAAATACTTTTCGAGGAGAAAAGAAGTAAGACAGGAAAAGCCAACTTCCCTACTTTCTTTCCCACGAAAAGAAAGTTGGCAAAAAAAAGCAATCATTAACTTTTCGGGGAGAAAAGAAGTAAGACAGGAAAAGCCAACTTCCCTACTTTTTTCCCACGAAAAGAAAGTAGGCAAAGAAAAGCAGTCATCACTTTTCGGGGAGAAAAGAAGTAAGACAGGAAAAGCATCATAAGGAAACGATCCGTCCCTGCTCCGCTCCGCCGTGACAAGGCGCGCAGTTTACCCCTAAACGATATGAATGCAATTTTTGCACAGCAGTGTCAGGCAAGGTCACGTTTCGCTTTGGTGCAGGTCATGGCGATCGCCGATGCGATCCGGCATGACTGGGAAGGCTTTTGCCGGGAAAAGAAAAAAATTTACTTGATATTTCCGGAGAAGTGTGTTATATTAACTTTTACGGGATACTTATTGTCAGAATAAAGTATCGAAAACAATTATTTTTCCAATTAAAAGGGGATAAGAAAATGGCTGCTTCTGTTAATCAGGAAACCTGTGTCGGCTGCGGTGCTTGCGTGGACAGCTGCCCGCTCAGCGCTATCACCATCGAAAACGACAAAGCCGTTGTTGGCGACAGCTGCATCGAATGCGGCGCTTGCGTTGCCAGCTGCCCGACCGAAGCGATCACTCTGTAATCGCGGTCGTAAAGATGAAAAAGCTGATTGGAAGAATCTCTTCCAGTCGGCTTTTTTATTTTTTGCTGCCGGCGACAGTGCTGCTGGCATTTCCGGAGTATTTCATCCGGGAGTTATGGTTTGACGAAGTGCTGACACTGCAGTTTGCCATGCAGGGATCGGTTGCGTCGATCTACCGCTCATACTTTATTCCCAACAATCAATTGATCCATACGTTTTTCATCCACTGGCTGCTGGATATCGGCATCATTCCGGAAGCGGCAAGGCTGTTTCCGTTTCTTTGCGGAGCTGGAACAATTTGGCTGTTGTGGAAAAATTTTTCCCGTGAATTCGGCAAACTGCCGCTGATCATATCGCTGACGGCTCTGGTGATTTCGCCGCCGTTTCTGCTGTATGCCGGAGCTTTGCGCGGCTATATGCTTGCGGCATTTTTCACCGTTGGGGCGTTGTGTTGCGGCAAACGCTTCGCTCTGGGCGGCAAAAAGCGGTTTTTGGCAGGCTGGTTCATCTTTTCGCTGTTGAGTGTGGGGGTGATGCCTTCGGCGCTGGCGGGGCTTGCCGGAGCCGGATTGTTTCTGCTGCCGTATTGCGGCAGGAAGTTCTGGAAAAATCCCCGGCTGTATCTGCTGGCGGCAGCTCCTTTTGCGGCACTGGTGCTTTTTTATGCGCCGATTTACCGGGATCTGTTCAATGCTTTTGCTTTGAAAGAAGGCTGGCACCATGCCGGATACGCTCTGCTGGCAGTCGGGATCGCCGGGATCGTGACATTTTTTATCCCGCTGACCGCGGCAGTATGTTTTCACCGTCCGGTCCTGCGGAACATCCCCCGGATGCTGATATGGTTTCTGCCCCTTGGCGGAGTACTGCTGCCGGTGTCACCATTCCCGCGGGTGTGGTTTGTACTTTTCCCGCTTTGGGCGCTGCTGACGGCGGGATATTTGCGTAAAGTCCCGGAAAAGTACTGGCGCATACTGAGGATCGCCACGGTCGTATGGGGGCTGTTCACCACTCTGGAATTTACCCGCGAACTCCTCTCTCCGGCGGTATCGCTCGGCGGTCAGGATGATTTTTATGCACCATATTTTATGAAAAAAGATTTCCTGCCGTCGGAAACTGCCGGGTTTATCAATACCAATTTCCCGGAGAACCATCCGGTATTTGTCTCTTTTGGCGCTGATCCTCCGGCGTTGTGGTACTTCCGGCATACGGCGGTGCTGGATATCCCGCCGGGACGGTGTACCGGATTGCCGTCCGGGACCGTGCTGGTGTTGGGCATCCGGGAGGATACGGAACTTTTTGAAACGCGTTTTCAGACCCGGCTGTATGAGATCTGGCGTAATAAATTGCATAAAATCTGCCTTGTTACAGGAGAAGGAATATGAGAAAATATCTGTTTATGCTGCCGGTACTGTTTTTTACCGCCGGGTGTCTGCAATTCAGCCATGATCCGGCTGCGGAAAAAGCCGCCGCGGTCAGTCTGGAACTTCACAAACATCTGCCATCGGGACGGGTCGCTCTTGACGATGCTCTGAAACTGGCTCCGGCGGCGAAACATCCGGCGATACGCGGTGCGTTTGCCCAACTGCTCTGTGCTTCGGGCAGGAAAGACAACCTCGCCATGCTCAAAGCGGAAAAAGCCCGGATCGAATTGAATGTACTGTTGGGATTTTTACCGGAAGATATCATCGCTTATGCCCCGGGGGGAGCCCTGGATTGTCCCGCCGAAATTCCGGCAGTGACCGCATTTGAAAAAGCCGCTCTGATCTGCCGCCCCGATGCCGAACCGCTGGAAATGCTCCGGAAATTGCGCCTGACCCATCTGGAAGCTGTTTATGCGCTTAACCGGCACTGCCCATGTACCTATGTCCGGCATTGTATCGATTTGGCGGATATCGCCGGGGTGGATTTTAACGAAATTTATGACTTGTCGGAGTATGAAAAAAGGTTCGATGATGCCATGTCACGCCGCCAAAAAGAACAAAAAATGGCAGAATAGTGATTTTTAAGTTAAAAAATGCGGCTTTTTTCTCATATCGGATTTGCTTTATCGGCAAAGATGTGATATTTTAATACAATGCTATATGGCAAAAACTGAAACTAAAGAGGTTCAAAATGGGTAACTTGAAAAAGAAACGGCGTAAAAAAATCGCCAAGCACAAACGTAAAAAGCAGCTTAAATTGCTTCGGCACAAAAACAAGTAATTTCCTGCGAAAACGCCGGATCATTTCCGGTGCGGCGGGGGCCGCTGATAAAGCGGCGGTCATACTGTTGCGACGTCCGTTTCCGGCATTTTGTCAGGGAGCGGACGTTTGTGTTATCAGGGGTTGTTTAGCAAATAGTTCAGTTTAGTAAAAATATTAATTTGGGGGTAGAAGCGTGCGGGGAAAAAATATTCCAAACATTTTAACGGTCAGCCGGATTTTTGCGGTGCTTATTTTTGTGGCGATCGCTTCGGTGGCGCACTTGTCGGTGATCAGCGATAAAAGTTGGGTGTACGGCTTGCGGATCGCTGCTGTCGTGTTGGCAATGCTGGCTGGATTGACCGATCTGCTCGACGGTTATCTGGCACGGAAATTTCACTGGGTAAGTGACTTCGGAGCGTTGATGGACCCGCTGGCGGACAAAATTTTTGTCACCGGCACCATGCTGATGGCGGTGGAATACATGATCATCCCGGCGTGGATCGCCATTGCAGTGCTTTTCCGGGAATTCATGGTCACCGGCTTGCGGACTTTAGCGGCAAAAAAACAGATCGTTATTTCCGCTGACCGCTGGGGCAAACTGAAAACCGCTCTGCAAATGGCGATGCTCTGTATCGCCGGTATCGCCTGGGCGATCGACGGCGGTGACACATATCTGCTCAAGGCATCGTGGTTCGGCATCCGCCTCTGGTATGTGTGGATGGCGTTTATGACCGGTATCGTGCTGATCACGCTCTTTTCCGGTCTGGGTTACTTCATCCGGTACCGCAAACTTTTCCTCGGCAGCGACGATGAATAACCGTTTTTTAACATCAGAAAAAAATGAAAAAATTTGCCCTCTTAATGCTGTTGTTGATTGGCGGAGGGAGCATTTTTGCTTCTGAATCCGCAGTCAGACAACTCCACCGCGAATATCTCCAGATGCAAACCGAATTGGATGTGGAAAAGGCATTCTCTTTACTGCATCCTTCTTTCATCGAAATCTCCGCCACCGGCAAAGAAATCAAGTATGAAAGAATCAAACGCCTGGGCGCGGCAATGTCATTTATGAAAAATGTGTTATATCAAAAAATAACACTGGTGGAGTTCATGGAATTTTATGCCGCCATCCGGGGACACCAATTGACTGATGCCGAAAGGAAGCAATTCCGGGAGCTGGAAAAAACTCCTGAAGGGCAGAAAATGATGGAAGAACTCGTGCCGGTCATCCGGGAGATCAAAGATGAACTTGATGCCCATGTCAAAAAATTCAAGGAGAGCTTGAACACCTACCGGGTCATCTCCTGCAAGGTTTCCGGGAATACCGCAGATCTGGTTTACACCATCAAGGATATTGACAGAGATAAAATGCGGCACTGTACCACCAGTTTCATTAAAGTCAACGGCAAATGGCTGTTGACCAAAAATATTGAGAAATACATTGATTAAGAGGGATATTTATGAATAAATCTGCATCACCTGCCGGGGGATTCAAGGGAAAACGTCTGTTGATTTGGATGGCGGCATTGATCATCGGTGCCGTACTCGGTACGCTGGGAATCAACTGGCTCGATGAACTTTGCAATTTCATCGCTTCGATATACACCCGGCTTTTCAAATTCATCGCGGTTCCGACGATCGCTCTGGCGATCACCACCACTTTGGCAACCCTCGGAACTCAAAAAGATACCGGCAAAATATTTAAATATACCATCGTTTACACCCTGCTGACCACGCTGGTGGCTGCCGTGATGGGCGCGGTATTGTACAAAGTCATCGCTCCGGGCAATCTGCCGGTCGAAGCTGTCAGGCAGGGTGCAGCAGATGTCCCGCAGAATTTGAAAGCCATTTCGGTGTACGACCACATCCTGGCGGTTGTGCCGGACAATGTGCTGCTGCCATTTTCTTCCGGCAATGTATTGAGTATCCTGCTGGTTTCTGCCGCTCTCGGTCTGGCGTTGGCTGCGTTGAAAGATTCTGCCAATGTCCAAATCCTGACCAAAGCTGTTCTGGGATTCCAGGAGGTGCTTTTTGCTCTGATCAGAGCCCTCGTCTGGGCTTTGCCCGTGGGTATCGTCGCTTTTTCCGCCCAGCTGTCCGCCCAGGTATCCGCCGGCATGATCGTTGGTTCGCTGGGAAAATATGTCGCAGTGGTTCTCGGCGGCAATATTTTGCAGTTTTTTGTCATTCTGCCGCTCTTTTTGCTGGCAGGCAAACTTAATCCATTCAAGGTATTCAAAGGTATGCTCCCGGCTCTGCTGATGGCATTTTTCACCAAAAGTTCCGCCGCAACTTTGCCGGTAACCGTGGAATCCGCCGAAAAGAACCTCAATGCCAGACCGCAGGTCGCGCGTTTCATTCTGCCGGTATGCTGTACCATCAATATGAATGGCTGTGCGGCATTTATTCTGGTTACTTCCCTCTTTGTCATGCAAAATGGCGGTATGGTTCTGACCTTGCCGAATATTCTGCTCTGGATACTGATTTCCGTGATTTCCGCTGTAGGCAATGCCGGAGTACCGATGGGATGCTACTTCCTTACCCTTTCCCTGATGTCCGGTGTGGGCGCTCCGCTCGGCATCATGGGGATCATCCTGCCGATTTTCACCGTTATTGATATGGTGGAAACCGGAGTCAATGTCTGGTCAGACTCCTGTATCTGCGCTATCGTGAATAAAAAACTTGATGACGAAAACAGCGCAGCAGAGTGCAGCATGTCACAAGAAATAAACGCAACCAATTTACAATAAGGATCTTTCTATGAGCAGCATCATCCGCAAACTTGGAACCGTCGATTGCGATATCGTAGAAGCAAATCCTGTCGTCTGGCAGGGGAAATTGCTCCGCTTTGAATATATCCGTTCCCGGCAGGGACATAACGGCTACTACAATAACCGCCTCGGCGATTCCTATTTCCGCTTCGTTGATCAGGAAACCGGTGAATATTCCGCTCCTTTCGGCATCGGACTGCACATGGGAAACGCTTTCGTCTGGGAAGACCGCATGATCGTTACCGCCGTCGAAAATTGGGGCAAAAGCCGCTTCTACCAGCTCGAATCCACCGACCTCGTCAACTGGACCACCCCCCGCGTCATCCTCGAAGATCCCTCCTGGGCAGGTTATAACACCTCTGTATGCCGCGCTGATGACCGGTTTGTCATGGTCTTTGAACTCGGTAAACCTGACGAGATCGTCGGAGAACCGTTTACCATGTTTTTCGCTGAATCCACCGACCTTGTCAACTGGCACTGGATCAAAGATGCCTCCTTCGGTAAAGATTTCTATACCGGCGGCCCCATGATCCGCTATTTCGACGGTTACTTCTATATGTTCTACCTCGGCGGCTCATACGAACAGGGATTCCGCACCTGCGTCGCCAGATCGACCGACCTGAAAAATTGGACGATCAGCAGCAAAAATCCCGTTCTGGATTACGGTGACGAAGACCGGAAACTTATGGTGCCATTCAACCACGAATTGACCAGACATATCGCTTCCGCCGAAAATATCAACGCCTCCGACCTCGATATGTGCGAATATAACGGCAAACTCGAACTCATCTACTCCTGGGGCTGTCAGCGCGGCATCGAATTCCTCGCCCGCGCTCAATCCGACCTCACTGAAAAATCCTTCTGCTCTTACTTCTTTTCATAAGAAAAGAAGTAAGACTGGAAAAGTGAATAACCCGGTTTTATCTTCCGGAAAAGAGCAGTCCGCAAAGAAAAGCGATATTTCCTTTTCACCGTTTTTCGCCGCTTCACCATTCACCTGCCGCCTGGCAGTGGAAACATGATGAATGCGGCGAATTTACCTTTGTGCCGGAATGACCGGAAAGGGATTTTTTCAACCGATCCGGAATATTCTCGGGGTCAGATAATCGCTTTTGCCGGAAATCACCGTTACACCGCCGGCAACCGTATATTTCACCGGCCCCCACTGACCGTCGTTATCCAATTCGCCGATCGGCTTATTGCGCCATTGAGCTGCGAGGGCGATTTGCAGCTCTTGCGTACTGTCCGGTGAGAGGTTGTTGACCATCATGTAAGCTGTTTCCCCGTTTTCCCGGAAAAGCAGCCACATATTCGGAGCATCGATCACCGCCGCCGGCAGTTCCCCGCCGTTGAGCCAATCCAGCACCCCGCGCAAAACCTCTTTTTTGCGATAGTTGAACAGATTGCTGCTCTCATTGAATATGGAACATCCCATCACTGCCACTTTACCGCCGAGTTTATTGACGAAACGGGTCAATCCCGGCTGGATCGCTTCATCATACGGGTTGCGGTAAACGGTCAATACTTCGGCGCCTTTGGCAGTCAATTGCGCATATTGTGCGCCCTCACTGCCGGAAGGAGCGTAGGCGAAGTTGTAGATCCGTCTGCCCAAATTCAAATTGCCCGGAGCATTATCCAGAATGTACTCCTCAACCGCCGGGATCGCGCCGACATCCCGGAGCGTGACCCCCAGCAATTCTCCGAAGCCGCGCTCTTGCAATGCCAATGCCGAATCCGAATCAAGCAATACCGCACTGCTTAAAATTTCTGTGATCTCCGCATCACTGATGCACTCCACAGCGGCTTTGCAGAGCAATTTGACCTTTTTGGGCAGTGTCGTATAGGGGAAACCGAATCTGCCCAACGCCTTTGCCCATGCTTTCATGCCGTACAGCGCACTGGAACTCTCCCAGACCGGCGCACAGCGGATGAAATCAAATTCCGGACGGTAAAGCAGCTGGACCCCGTCGAAGGAACTGCCCCGGATCTCCGTCTGCAATACCCGCCACTGTTTGATCTTTTTGGCATACATGCTGAAATAACCGAAATCTTCCAGATGGTTGTCCAGATACTGACCGCCGATAAAAAGCGAACTGTCGCAGCCGATCATCACCGCTCCGGTCATAATGGATTCCATCAGTTTGGCACTGGAAAAGTACCGGTTGTGCGGATAGGTGTCCGATTCGTGGAAAAGTTCAAAATCCGGCGGCAGGTGTTCCGCCGAATACATCGTATGCATCAAATTTGACGGGATATCCCTGCCCACATCACTTGAACCGTACTGCGTGCCGAAAATCCGGATCGCGGGGCGGGTATTTTTCCCTGCCAGCGCCCGGGGGACATCTTCAGAGAGGTTGCCTTCCAGATCGGTACTGCCCGGTTCGCAGAGCCAGAGCCGGGTTTCCGGAGAAACTTCATCCAGTGCCCGCCGGAGTTTTTCCGAAATTTCCACCATGGTATCATGGGACATCTGCGCCCATTTGCGGCGCAATTCCACCGCTTGCAGCGGCTTGGCGGTAAAGAGCTGTTCCAGCTCTTTACGGGAGTACGTCTTTCCGGCGTAAGCGGCAAATTTTTTCAGATGCAGCGGACAGAAGCACCCCAGTTTGAATCCGGGATGGTTGGTCAGCTGGAAGTCATCTTCAAGCAGGATCATACCCGGTCTGGCGATTTCAGCGACGATTTTGATCCGCCTTGCGAAATCTGCGGCGAACTCCTCCGTAAGCGGACAGGTGCTGATCGGAGATTCCCTGCCGGAAATATCGGTGATCGCCTGATAGGGACTTTTGCCGGTTTTCAAACTGGGCAGACACCACCAGCCTACTTCAATGCCGTGCGGCTCGACCTTTTCCCGGATCGCCCGGATCTTTTCACCAAGTTTGCGGAAATCCTCATCTGACGGATATCCGGTAATGCGGATGCCATTGTAGATACCCACGATCAGAAAACGGTGGATCCCGTTTTTTTCTTTCAAATCGATCATCGCCTGATAATCATTTTCATCGATCGCATTGTACGGTATTACCGGATCAAAAAAACCATTCATAAATTTCACCTCGTTTTTTCATATATCTGCGCAGTTTCCTGTCCGGAAACAATATCTCTGATGGTGATCTGCCAGTTGCCGGCAGGGTCATTTTCAGCGAAAGTAACGGTATGTTCCACCCTGCCGTCCGGAGCGGTCAGATTGGCGGCATAATGGCGCAGCTCTCTGCCGTCCGGAGCTTTGACCGTCAGCCGGTAAACCGTGTCACGGGCGGTATCGCTGCTGACGGCGATTTTCACCCGTCCGGGCAGAGAGATATCGGCAGTTGCCCGCAATGAACCATCGGTTTTTTTATCAGTCAACAGGAACAGGAGCGGATTGTCATCTTTCATCACCGACGGATTCTGCCGGATATTGCGGATGTATCCCCGGTGGGCGAATTCCGCTTTGACCGGATAAGCGATCTTTTCTTTGCAGATGCTCAACACATAGCGGTTGCCATGCCGGTCGCGCAATACGACAGATTCACCATCGAGGAAAAGTTTACCGTCCGTACTGCGGTAAGTTACCGGGACCGTGATGCGGCTTTTTTCCAGAACTCCGGCAAAAAATGCTCTTTCGCGCTCAAGCAGCTGCTGTTCTTTGCGGTCACGCATACCGATGGCTTTGTTGAAAGCCGGAACATAACCGCCGCGGATCTCTCCGATCCGGATCGCCCCGGGAAGCACTGCGGCTCTTTGGCGTTTGCGGCAGGAAGCATCGAAATTTGCCAGGTTTCCTTCGGCGAGGATCGTGCCGCCTCCGTCGGCAAACGCCCGGAGTTTTGCCAGCAGCGGATCACTCAAGGCATCACTGTCCGGCAGGATCAGCAGTTTGGCTGAATCCGGAACTGCCTGCAGCAGATCATTTTCCGAAACGAATTTAAACGGCACTCCGAAGTTGCGGCAAAGAGTGATATATTTCACGCGCAACTCCTCATGTTCTTTGGCTCTGCCGGAAATGTATGCCGCCCGGATGGAACTTTGCGAATAGAGGATCAATACTTCCGGTGCAACCGGTTTCAGAAGATTTATGAAAAGTTTGCCGACTCCGCTTTTAATTTCCGGCAGATATTTCGCTGCCGCCTGACCGCTGCGGGAGAGGGTACCATCCGGACGGATCATGCTTGCCATGGCAAATCCCATCGCTCCACGGGCGCGGTACTGCAGACTTTTCCACAATTCATAACAGACCAGACCTTCGTAATTGGCATAGCCTAAAATCCACGGCAGATCGATGGTTTCCGGGTTGAAACTGTGCAGGATATCCAGCAGTCCGCCGAAACTGTAGCTCATCAGACCACTGTAAACTTTGGACTGGATCGCCCAGTTGTTCCCGCCGTAGGCACTGGGTCCCTGCGGCCCGGAAATGAAACTGCGGGCATCGGGATCTCCCTGCTGCAAACCGTTTCCGGCAAAACAGTTGATATAATCGCAGAGCAATTCATCCATATATTCCAGATGATCCGCCCAGGCACTGTAATTGCCGTCGGTGCGCTGCTTTGCTTCGGCGTAGGTTTCCGGGACGAATTGTTCAAACGAATGGTAATTTCTCCCCCATTGGGCAGCTGCTTTGGCAGGAGTGCCGTATTTGCGCTGCAGGAAGCTGCGGAATCCCGCCAGACAACTCGGAGAGAAACAAAAGTCGATCGCCGAACTCCAATATCCGGTCAGTGACAACTCATCGCCGAACCAGCAGAATCTGGCTCCCAAATGGCGGTGTTCGGCTCCGAATTTGCGGAATTCGTCCTGCATTTTATTCCGGAATTCCGGCGAACTCAAACACGGTTTGCGGATCAGCAGCATCTTGTTGCCGCTTTTCCGGAATTCAGCGGAAATCTGCGCCGGACGGGTGCCGCCGCTGCGGTACAGCGTCGGATGGAAGTTGTTGTTCAAAGCGAAATCCGTATCTGCCATGCGGCTGTTGCCCATGATGGTATCCATCCCCATCTCCCGCAGGATATCAGCGTAAAAACGGTGAAATGCCGGACGGGAAGCTTCATAACTGTAGGGTGTGATCCAGATACCGGCTTCATAATCGTCCCACTTCAGCTTTTCCCGGGCGGGAAGCGCGGTGAATTTGAGCGTCCGTCTGCCGGCAAGTTCGCCATTGATATACATTTCCGCCCGGAAAACATACCAGCGCGAAAGCAGCGTCGAAGTTATCTCCACCGGGATCTTTATTTCAGCAGCGGCAGGAACTTTCCCGCTTTTCACCACCCGGTCAAAGGCATCGCACAACTGCCAGCGTACCTCGGCTCCGGCAGTTTCCACGGCTGAAATCAGCGTGAATACCGCCGTTTCCCCCTCGGTGTAATGTTTTTTATCCGCAGTAAGTTTATGGGAGCGTGCCATAGGCAGATATTGGGAACTGTCAGCCCCGAAATCCACCACTTTGCCATCCGGATCACGCAGGATCATGCCGATAAGCTGCTGACCGTTCCACCTTTTGGCAGGGAGCGCAAATGATGCACTCTCCGCCGGAACAAAGGAGAAGTCTTTGCGGGTAAGCTCTTCTCCTTCCCGGTTGCAGGAAAAGAGGGTCAGGGTGTATTTTTTATCCCCTGATACCGGCAGATTGCGGAAATCGATTTTTACCGTGAATTTACCCGCTCCGGAACTGATTTTCGCACTCCGGAACTGATAACCGTTGTCCCGTTTGGCGGCATAAGCGATCATTTTACCGTAGAGCAGCTGATAAAGTTCGATGAATTCAGTAAAATCAGCTCCTTCCTGCGGATACGGCAGTTCCGGGGTCAGACCGGCGGTCATCCGCCCCTGCCCGCCGCTGGTGATATTGGCAATGGCAATTACTCTGCCTTTGCCGTGTTCCCGGACGGCAATAAAGGGCGCACTGCCGGTTTTGGCGACCATTTTGCCGTTGAGTTTGACCGGCAGACAGGTCGTCACCGGAAAAAGGTACCAGGGAAAAACTGACGTGATAAAGTGTTCACCATATTTCCGCGCCGGATGCCGGGGGTAATCCCCCTTTACCTGCGGGATCAGCGGAGAAATGTTGAAAATTTCCTGATTCTTTCCGGAACATCCGATCAGCACCAGACCGCATCCTCCGGCGACTTTGCGGATGATCTCCCGCCGCTGGACAGCACTCAATTTGTCCAGATGCACCCCGGCAAGGAAGATCACATCGTAATCCTTTTGCAGCAGATTGTCAATATTATTGGCAATGTCCGTTTCCGTGAGAATGCCGAAGTGATCTCCCGTCGCATTGGCTGCCCGCCCCTGGGCAATGAAAAGCGTGGAGTGCAGATCGATATCCAGCCGTTTGGCAAGTTCCGCCATTTCGCGGTACGCCGGGTAAGGAGTGATGCCCAGCATCCGGATGCGACCTCCGGCAAGCGGTTTCGCCCATTGGATATGTTTGGAATCGCGCGAATTGTCAAATTTGGTCAGGTCGATCTGGGCTTTGGCGTGTTTTTCCAGTTTGAGCTGTTCCTGCATGCGGTAGGCGATCTCTCCGGTACCCAAACCCAGGGGCATATTGAATATCGCCAGCAGTTTTCCCTGATGTGAATACGCCCGCGCTTCGATATCAAACAGTGCCGGAAACTGTTTGAAGTGATGGTGAAATGCGATCTCTTTGACCGTGGAACCGCTGGAGTAGTGCAACGTTTTTTCATAGATCCTGACCGGCTTGCCGTCCCGGAGTTTGCGGGAGGTGAAAACCACTTTGACCGTCTGGGGTCTGCCGCTGAAAAGTTTCAGGGAAATGCGCTGCTGCTGATCGCTGCGGCCGTTGCGCACAGCGGATAATTCCCCGACCAGTCCGCCGCCGGCTCCGGAGATGCGTTTCAGCGTATGAAACAGGATCAGTTCCAGATGGGTTACTGCAGTATCTCCGGCATTGATCCTGATTTTGTCGAAATAAAACTCCTGGGTGGTCTCCTTTTTTCCCAGCCAGCAGTAGAATTGGGAGAGCAGCCGGTAATCCATGGTAAATGCCAGACCTCCGCCGTTTTCACCGGCAAATCCCATCCACGCCCGGGAGGGTTGACGGAAGTAGGAGAAGTCGACCCCCGAACCGTGGGCAGGAAGCATATTTATGCCGTTGATCCCGGGAAAAAAGAGCCGGACATTGCCCGGAGCAGAGTTGACGAAATTCTGGCTGGCAAAGGCGTACTCATTTGCCGCCATTGCCGCCGGAAGATTGTGAAAGTCATACTTGACATCAATAACGGTCTCCCCCGGTTTCAGGGTGAACGTTTTGGCAAGTTTCAGGAAATCCACCGCCCCGCCGGTGTGGTGGGCGCGCAGTACGATCTGATGTTTGCCCCGTTCCAGATCATAGTTCCTCCTGGTGAGAAAGAACTTCGCACTGTCATGGTGGGTAAAATTGTCCCCAAGCAGACCATCAACCGCAGTAAGTTCCTGACCGTTATGCAGTTTCAATGAAGATATCCTGCCGCCGACCGGTTCGATTTTCATGGAAACCAGATCATTGCCGAACTCCACTGCCGCCGCGGATAACCAGAGCGGCAGTACCAAGACCGGGAGAAACAATCTTTTCATGGCTTATTCTCTGGGAGATGCAGTGAAAGAAATCGCTTTATTCTTGTCGGCAATCGCCTGCTGGGAAAATGCCGTAACGTGACCGTCAAGGAACAACAGATTGGAACCGACCGAATGACGGGCATACGCCGGATTTTTTGCATCAGCAGTTTTGTCGGTTGCAGAGCTGTTTTTTCCAGCCGCAGAAACGTAATGATACTGATCAAATGTAAAACGCAAACAGCAGCAGTCTGCCATGCCTACAGAAATTGACGGATGCCGCCAGAGAGACGCTTTGGGACCGACACAATCAGCGTAACTCTCATAACCGGATATGGTGTTACGGGCATATCCCAATTCACTGTTGTAACCGTAACTGATGCGGATCTGTTCGCCGTCACCGAAACCGGCATCGGCAGTCTTGCGGAGCCGCACACTTGAAGCATCACTCGGACAGGAAAAGACCTCTTCTGTCACGCCGTACTGCGTGTTGAGCAGATAAAAGGGGCGGAATTCATCCGGTGCCCAGGTGGTATACGCCGGAAAATAGTCGTAATCATTCACATACTGGGACATGGCTGAACCGCACTGTTTGAGATTGTTCAGACAGCTTGCCGAACGCCCCCGTTCCCGGGCGGAATTCAACGCCGGCAGCAAAATCGCCGCCAATATCGCTATGATCGCAATAACAACGAGCAGTTCAATAAGAGTAAAGGCTGACGCCTTTACTCTCCGGACGGAGAGTTGCTTTTTTTCAGCAGTCATGATTCTTTTTTCCTTTTTTTACTTTTATTGATACATATCCCCGCTTATGCGAGGTTGGCACCGGCACCGATCAACCGGCGGCGGACTTCCACACCGTCGATTTCCGTAACCTGACAGCTATTTTCCACCGCATACGCCGCACCCATTCCTGCCGCCTGCCCGATGGAACAGACCGACGGCATGATCCGGATACTGCTGTGCAGTGCGTGATCCACACTGACCGCCCGGCAGCCCATAAGCAGATTGGTGCAATTTTTGGGGATCAGCGTCCGGAAACTCAATTCATAAAATTCACCTTTGGGGATCCGGATCAATGTTGTTCCGCTGCCTTTGGGGTTGTGGATATCCACATGGTAACAGCTGCGGGCTATGGCATCGGGATATTTTTTCATCCCGGTGAAGTCTGCCACCGTCTGATAGAAATCCCCCCGGATACGCCGGGATTCACGCACCCCGATGCGGGAAGCCGCCGAATGGATGGAAGCATTTTCACAGCCGGGAATATATTTGCGGATAAAACGGATGATCTCGAGCATCTGCCGCCTGCCCTCCTTTTCCGCATCGGACAAATCACTGCCGACGGTACCGTTTTTCATCACCACCCGGGTGGTATTCAAATGGATGACATCGGCATCCGGAGCATCGAACCAGAGCAGATTTTCCCGGGGACAATCCAGATCACCGGCTTTTTTCACCTCGTCGTAAATGCGGTTGATCTCCTCCCGGGAAGGCATCCGCTGACGGTCGATATTGCCGACTTTGAAACAGAGCGTCATCGGCTGGCAGAAGCCCTCGTCGTTGCCGAATTCAAACGGACAACCCGCCTTTGCCGCCACATCTCCGTCACCGGTGCTGTCGATGACCACTTGCGCATTGACGGCACACAGACCGTCTTTGGTGTGCAAAATCACGCTTTTTATCCTGCCGTCCTCTTTGATCACATCAAAAAAGGTGTGATAATAGAGGGTTTTCACTCCGGCATCATCAAGCAGTTTTTCGGCGGCAAGCATAGCGATCTCTTTGGACAATGGGGTGTTTTGCTCCACGTCCCGGGAAAACTTCTCGGGGTCCAGTCCTTTAAGTTTCCACATTTCCCAATTCCAATCCGCATACAGCGGGGCATCGAGGGTAACATTGTCGATATGATTGGACATAAAAGGGGTGATTTCCCCCAGATACGCAGCACCGCCGGGAGCATTGCTCTGCTCCACCAGCAATACATCTTTGCCCTGCCGGGCAGCCATTACTGCGGCAGAAAAACCGCCGGGGCCGCCGCCGACAACCAGGATCTGCACACTGGCAATGACCGGAATTTCGCAATTGATCGTGTAATTCAACTTCATAAAAAAACCTTCCTGTAAATGACTCTGATATAAGATAGCATTTTCGACTCCGGCTTACAATGATTAAAATGACTATTTTTTTGTTAATAGTGATTGTAAATTCGATTATCAATGCTATTTTATAGAAAAATAACGGAGATTTTTTGATGAAAATAATTGATTTTTTAAAAGCCGGCAGTGAAAAACTTGTCCTGCCGGAGAACTATTATCACGGCTGGTGTCTGCCGGATAATTTTGCTCTGCCGGACAGTATTCTGATGTTTTTTGCGCGCTGGGGAGTCAGTGATGAACAGGTACACGGGCGTTACCAGCTGGTGATCCCCTTTGCTCCGGTCATCTATTTCGTGGAAAATTCCCGCTATGAATTGCAGCGGGGTCTGGGACTGCTGCTCTCCCCCTGGCAGAAACACAACCACATGCCCGACAGTGAAAAGGTATTGTGCGAAAGATTGATCATCACCTTTGAACTGCCGACCGCACAGGATTATCTGCCGGGTGATCAGCTGGTGGAACTCTCTGATACCGCCATGGAGTATGCCGCAGAAATGCTGACGCTTTACCGGCAGCATCAGATGCCGGAATTGTCCTGGCAGCTGGTAAAACTGCTCAAAGAGCTGTCCGGCAGGATGAGTTCCAATTACGAAAAGAAAATTTCGGAAGCCACCTCCCGCAGCCTCTCCATCATCTCCAAAAATATCGGCTCCGCACTGGATATCCAATTTATCGCCGATGAATTGCAGCTGTCAGCAAGTTACTTGCGGATGATTTTCCGCAAAGATATGGGGATCAGCATCGGCAGATACATCGCCGAACAGCGGGGAATACTGGCATGTTGTCAACTGCTGGACACGGATCTGTCCATCCAGCAGATCTCGGAAAATTGCGGATTTGCTTCGATCTACGCATTCAGCCATTTTTTCAAAAACAAGATCGGCAAATCCCCCCGGGAATTCCGGATGAGCGGCACGAAGCCGTCTTCACGGGAAGTTCTGCTGTGAGCGGCACGGCAAAATTCTGCCGGTCCGCCGGTTTGCAGCCAAAATTCATAATAACGTCCGGCTGTCCCCTTTTTGCCTGACATTATGGATAAAGATCATTGTATATAAGCCAACGCAGGATCCCGGATCAAAAATGCGCCTGCCGCCCCGGGGGGGGGAAGTCCTCCCGGGCCCCCTTCGCGGCTCGTCTCACGTCTCGCAGCCGCCTGATTTGTCCGACCTGCGTAATGGCCGCTTGCGCGCATCAAGCCTGCCATCCGGATTCCAGAATCAGAGGGCTTTTTGATCCCCCGCCGTTGAAAAAAAACTTGAACGGTGATATATTAGGAAGATCACTTGAATAATCGGAGAAAAATATGGGACTTACACTTTTTTACACCTTTTGCTGTCTGGGCAGTTCGGCATTGAACGATCTGTTTTTCAAATTTTTCGCCCGCAAGCCCCGTTCCAGAGGGTTGTTCGTAATGACGGTCGGTGTGGTCGGAATGATTTTCATGACCTTTCTGCCGGACAAGTTCAACGGCAACTGGCAGTTGACTTTGTTCTGGGGGGTGATCTGCGGAATTTTTTCCGCGGTGGGCAATATTTTGCTGATCGAGAGCATGACCAGTTTGAGTGCCGGAGTCTGTTCGACGATCTACCGGCTCAATCTGGCTCTGGTGGTGCCGTTGTCGGTCTTGTTTTTCAATGAAAAACTTGATTGGCAGCAGTATTGCGGAGTCGGATTGGCGATTCTGGCGGTGCTGGCATTTCTGCCGTCGCCGGACAACGGCGGCAAAAACGTGGAAAAAAACAGCAAATCACTGCTGATACCGATGATCATGATCATTACCGCAAGTGTTTTCCGGGCGGGTTTGGGGCTCTCCTGCAAATACGGACCGATGGTCGGCGCATCCATCAACGGGATCAACTTTATCATTGAAGTGATGTGGGTGATCAGCGGTGCGGTCTACTATTTGCTCAAAGAGCGCAAAGAATTCAAAATTGATCGCAAACTTGCCGGTTACGGGGCTCTTTCCGGAGTGATGGTCGCTTCGATCCTGCTTTTTATGATGAAAGCACTGGGCACGCCGGGCGGTGATGCCAGTATTGTGCTGACGATCGCGCAGATGAGTTTCATACTCACCTTTATATTGAGCATTATTTTTCTGAAAGAAAAGGTCACTTGCCTGAAACTTGCCGCGATAATTTGCGGAGTAGGAGCCATGCTGCTGCTTTCCTGGCACTGACCGCCGGATCACTTTTTCCTATTCGCCGCTGCCGAAAAGGGGCAGGTCGGAAAATTCCTGACCGGCAGATGGAGTGCTTTCAACGGTGTTTTTCACCGGGGGCATCGCCAGAAATTCATCCAGAGAGACGATGGTGACCGCCATTTTGCGGGCTTTTTTCAATTTGGAACTGTTCTCATTGACATCGGCTGCAACCAGTAAAGTGACTGCGGAAGTTACGGAATCCGCCGGTTCATAACCTCTGGAACGGGCGAGATTTTCGTAAAAAGAGCGTTTTTCCGGCATCTTACCGGTGAAACAGATCCCCGGCAGAGCGGCGGCGGAAGAATTCTGCCGGCTGCGGACGGTCACCGCTCCGAGCAGTTCTTCAAATTCATCGCGTTTCTCCTGCAAGACCTGCCGGACGGCACGGGCGCGTTCCGGGCCGATGCCGGCAATATCCGCCAGAGCATCTTCAGAGACTTCCGGAAGTTCCTGCAAAGAGTATTTTTCCAGAATAAGTTTGGCGATATTGGCGCCGATCCCCGGGATATTCAGAGCGGCAAGCAATTGATGGTCGTCAACCTCCCGGGCTTTTTGGATCTCGTTGTACAAATTCGTTGCGGACTTGGCGGCGAATCCTTCCAGACAACGCAGATCGTCAATGCTCAAATCAAAAAGTTCCCGCAAATGGAGGATATGGTACTGTTTCATCAGTTTTGCCACGGTCGGTTCACCGAGTCTTTCGATACCCAGATTGCGGATGGCGGCGCAGAGCAGCTGCAGCCGGGAACCGGGACACTCCGGATTGGGACAGCAAAGTTCCGGACCGCGGCGCACGAGCTGCGTACCGCACTTCGGACATTGGGAAATCAGCGCCGACTCCCGGATCAACCCCGGAAAGGAGGCGGCAATAAAGGGGATCACATCTCCGGCACGCTCCACGGTGACGGTATCGCCGATCTGCAGATCCATGTCGATGATATTCTGGACATTGTGCAGCGTCGCCCGCTTGATAGTGATCCCGGACAGTTCCACCGGAGCAAGTTCCGCCACCGGAGTAAGACAGTTTTTGCCGAAACTCCACTCCACGCCAAGCAAGGTGGTCTGACAGCTCAAATTGGTGAATTTGTAAGCGATCTCTCCCCGGGGATGATGGGCGGTATTTCCCAGAGATTCCCGGAAGGCGGCATCGGCAAACTTCAGCACGATCCCATCCATCGGATAGGGCAGTTGGGCAAACTCCTCTTTGATTTTTTCCCATTGGGAACTCAATTGATCAAGCGGCACCGGGCGGGAGATGAGGTTGTAATCAGCCAGAGTGAGTTTTGCCCCCTGCATCAGCATGGCGGAGATATCTTTCAATCCCATGATCCCGGCAACGGCATTGCGGGAATTTTTGTAAGTGCCGCCGTCTTTTTTGCGGATGCGGGAGTAGATATTGCGGAAGTCATCGTCCCGGATGACGATCTCTCCGCGCACCGGGCGGTCAACTTTGCCGGTGTATCCGGGGGTTTCCAATTCGATAAGCGGCAGTTTGCCGGAGATATCTTCCCCGACTTCGCCATCGCCCCGGGTGGAGAGGATCTGACCGTCAAAGTTGGCGGAAATGCCGTCATATTTGGGTTCGACCAGCAGCATTTCACCGGGGGTACGGGCGAATTTGCCAGCCCATTCCAGCAATGCTTCCAGCGAATATGCCTTATCCAGAGAGAGCATGGCTCTGGCGTGGCGCACTTTGCCGTCGGAATTTACTTGCGGAGTGTTGATCCGGTGCAGCAGGGGATTGCCGGGATCGAGGGCGCGGAGCTTTTCCACGATGCGGTCGTATCCGGCATCGGAAATCTGCGGGTCGTTGAGTTCCCAGTAGCGGCGGTCATGGTATGCCAGAAGTTCCGCCACGGCGGCAGCATCCATTTTTTCCAGATCAAAATTGATATAATCCATTAACTGTATATCCCGAAAACAAAAAAAATAAAATAATTCTTTGTTATAAGATAACCCGTCGGATTGCATTTTTCAAATATTCCGCTATATTATATTCCTGATAAATGGAAAAACCGGATTTTTGACCGGTAAGTTTCACAGAAGCAAAGAAAGAACAAAACAACTATGGCAAAAGAATTCAATGTCGCAGTCGCCGGTGCCACTGGTGCAGTCGGTGTCGAAATGATCAAAACCCTGGAAAAACGCAATTTCCCGGTAAAAAATCTTAAATTGCTCGCTTCCGCGCGTTCCGCCGGTAAAACTATGGAGTTCCGCGGCGAAAAACTTACCATCGAAGAGATGACTTATGATTCATTCAAAGGCGTTGATATCGCGCTTTTCAGTGCCGGCGGCAGTATTTCCAAAGAATACCGCAAATATGTGGTCGATTCCGGCGCGGTGATGATCGACAACTCCAGCGCATTCCGTATGGAGGATGACGTGCCGCTGGTCGTGCCGGAAGTCAACCCGGAAGATATTAAAAAACATCAGGGCGTCATCGCCAATCCCAACTGCACCACCGCGATCATGCTCGTGGCTGTCGCTCCGCTGCACCGTGCCAAAAAATTGCGCCGTCTGGTCGCCGCCACCTATCAGGCTGCTTCCGGTGCCGGTGCCAAAGGTATGGCGGAATTGATCGAACAGACCCGGCAGATCCTCAACGGCGAAGCGATCGAACCTAAAGCATTCGCCCACCGTATCGCATTCAATCTGATCCCGCATATCGATTCATTCACCGATAACGGCTATACCAAAGAAGAGCTGAAAATGCTCAACGAATCCCGCAAAATGCTCCATCTGCCGGATCTGCCGGTCAGCTGCACCTGCGTGCGTATCCCGGCATTGCGGGCGCACTCCGAATCACTGAATCTGGAGTTTGAAGAAGAGATCACCCCGGCAGAGGCCCGTGCCATCCTCGCCGCCGCTCCCGGTGTGACCGTTGCCGATGATCCGGATGCCAAACTCTATCCCATGCCGATCGATGCCACCGAAAAATATGATGTCCTTGCCGGACGCATCCGTCAGGATATCTCCCGCAGCGATAAACGGGGTCTGGAAATGTTCGTTTCCGGCGACCAGCTGCTCAAAGGTGCGGCATTGAATGCGGTCCAAATCGCAGAATTGCTCTGAATATGGAGATGCTGCCGGGTAAAAAATTCTGGAACTCCGCAATCGCCCTGCTGACGGTTGCGGCAGTTTCGTTTATTCCGGCAGCGGCTCTGGAACTTCCCAAAGGCGAGGTGCTGGAGTACCACCACTACTCCGGAGAAGCCATCCGGATGACCGGCAGGCACCTGGAGCAGATCGCCGAAAAGAGCATCTGGGATACCCGGCTGGATGAGGAGCGCATCCGCTTTGCGCTGACCTGGTTTACAGCGGCAAAACTTGCCGTGGATGTCAGCGGTCTGGCAGAGGCGAAAAGTTTTCAGCAGTTTTCCCGGCAACTTCCCGGCGGTGTGATCGTCACAGAGGAGTTTCTGGAACTTGACCCGTCGGTGCCGGGGCTGATCAATCAGTTTCCCGCCGCCGAAAACCGGATCGATCCTGCCCGGTTTATTTCCCAGCTGCCGCCGGATACCCAACTGGCGCTGTCTGCCGATATCCGCCCGGAATCCCTGCTTGAAATACTTGGCAGATGCGGAGCCTACCGGGAAAAACTGCTGGCGGCATTGCCGGAACAATTTCCTTTGCAGGAAATGCTCCGGCAGAGCAGCGGAGTGTGGACGTTGATCTTTATCAACGAAAAGGAGTTTTGCCTGATGCTGCCCGACCGGGAAGGGATGATCTTCAACTTCGCCGCGCTGATGACCGGAGTGAATTTACGGAAACACAAGGTCAGCAAGCTGAATTTCAACGGCATGATCGTCGTCAGAGGCGATGGCTGGGTGCAGTTTTTTTCCTCGGCGGCGATGCAGAAAAAAATCGTGCAGTCCGTCCAATCGCAAGCATTGCCCGGATTGCCCGGCATCCCGGATAAGGCTTTCGCCGTATTGTATGCGGCAAGCGGTTATGGCAACGATCTGAAAATCAACAATATCGACATCATGCTGCCCGATTGCCGCATCCCGGATATCACGGCATTGCGGCGGGAAAAAAACGGTATCCGGCTCTGTTCTTCCGGCGGGACGACTCTGCTGACCGAGGGGGTCGATATCCTGTTGGCACTGCTGCCGGAATTGAGCAAGGTGCGCTTCCCGGAAAAAATCGCTCCGGCGGTCAAACCGGTTCAGAAAAAAGAGGTTCCGCAGCAAGAGTGCGGCTGCCGTCAACTGCTGCTCAATCCGGCACTTAAAGCTGCCGTTGACGGGAATATCGCCCCCGGATATTATTCGCTGACTCCGGCGGGGCTGTTAAAGGCTTCTCCGGAAAAATACGATCTGGTATTTTTCGGCATCTGCGACAGTGACAAGGTCTATCCGCAATTTATCTGCGTACCGCATAAAGCGGAGTTCTGTGTGCGTTTCTCCGACGGCACCACGGCAAGATGCCATCTGGTAAATCCGGGCAGTTTCCGCCGGATCATCGGTTATCTGATGACGGTGAAAAAATATGATGAAAAACTTTTCAGAGAGCTGATCCAAACCGCAGAAAAGCTGGATAGGATGTCGGCTCCGGAAAAATAAGCAACAGGCAATGTCCCGGATTTGGAGCGCAATGCAGCAAACGGGACGGTAACAAGGAAAAATATTATGCCCGATAAAGCCGAAAAAAGTTTCAATAAAGAGTTTCTCGATGCAGTTGAGAAGTGTTCGGACAACCTTTCGTTTGAGGATATTTCCCGGCTCAACGGCATCCGTATCGAATTGCTCCGGCGCTATATCGACCGCCGTGCCAAAAATATCCGCAGCGAGACCTGGGACAAACTTTACCCGCTGCTGCGTCCCTATCTGGAAGGTCCTGAACCGCTCAAAGAACCCCCGCCGCGTCTGGGCGCACCTTACCGCCGACACAATGAATTGGTGGAGATGTTGAGCGAACAGAAAGTGCTGCTGGATGAATTTGCCATTTTCGGGGAAAAAGAGAAGAAAAATATCCTCAAACGCTTCGCCGCCCGTCTGGAAAACCCTGCCGAACCGACCGGATTTACCAGTTTGAATGCGATGGAAAATGAACTTATGGGCTCTTTTCTGGCGATGGATGCCGCCGTCCGTGAAGAGATGCTCGCGGAACTTACCGCCGAAGCCACCGCCGAAGCCCGCCGTCAGCGCGGTGAATTATTTTAAGCAATGGATCAGCTGCCGCCAGTTTACCCGGATGATGCGCTGATCATGGCGCCGTTGTCCGGATTTACCGATCTTGCCTACCGCCGTGCCGCCCGCCGGTGCGGCTGCCGTTTCGCCTTTACCGAGATGGTCGATGCCGCCAGTCTGACCTACAGCAACGGCAATGGTGAAGTGCTGCTCAAACGCGGTGACGATGAACCGTTTCTCGCTGTTCAACTGGTCGGAGCCAGTGAGGAACTGCTCAAATGCGCCGCCGCCAAACTCAATGACCGCAATTTTGAATTGCTGGACTTCAATCTCGGCTGCCCCGTCCCCAAAGTGGTCAAAAAGGGTGCCGGTGCCGCACTGGGCAGAGATATCGCTCATGCGCTGCGCTGTTTCAAAGCGATCGCTGAAAACAGCCGCTTCACGCTTACGGCAAAGCTGCGGATACTGGATGAAATCGATCCGTCACCCACGCTGGAACTTTGTTCCGGTCTGGTGGATGCCGGGGCAAAAGCCCTGACCATCCACGGCAGAACCCGGGAACATTTTTACACCGGAACGGTGCATTTTGATATCATCCGGCAGGTGCGCGAGGCGCTGCCGCACATTCCGGTGATCGCCAACGGCGGGGTCAATTCCAAAGAGAGTTACGATCTCATCCGCCGGGAAACCGGCTGTTCCCGGGTGATGCTGGCGCAGGGAATCATGGGCAATCCGTGGCTTTTCCGGGAATTATCGGCAAATCTGCCGCCGCCGACATTGGAGGAGTGGAAAGAGGTCGTCCGCTTCCATGTCTGCGAAATGATCGCACTTTACGGGGAAGCATCCGCCATGCGGCAAGCGAGAAAGATCGTCCACGACTACCTTAAAGGCAGGGGCTTTGCCGCTGCACTGCGGGCGGAAGCATCCGGCTTGTCCACACTTGCTGACTTGGATGGATTGCTTGCCCGCACCGGAATCGGCAAAGTTTCCGGAACGATCCGCAAAATCATGATCTGACCGCTGCTGTCGGTACGGTGAATGGTCAACTTGCCGGTTTTCAGCAATTCAAAGATCATCGCATTGATCTCCACTGCGCCGGGGGCAAATTCGATCGCCTTGTCCACATCTTTCAGCGGCGGACGCACCAGCAGACAGTCAAAATCCTGCAGTTGACGGTAAAATTCAGCGGCATTCGCCGGGAGAACGGTGAATTTTTCCTGAAATCCCGGCATGATGACGGTCACATTGTCCGGCAGATACAAGGTTCTTCTCTCCCAGAGGGAAGCGATTCGGGAACCGGCAAGTTTTTCCAATTCCGCAACGACCTTTGCATAGCCGGGTTCTTCACTGACCCAGGCGGCGAAATCCGCCGGACTTTTACGCGCTTCGTACACAGTTGCCGGCGCGAGGAAGTAGTGTTTCAATTCCGGATATTTCGTACCGGCATTTATTGCCGCTGCCGTCAGCAGTGCCACCGCGGCAAGTTGACGCCCCTTGGCGGAAAATGTCCCTGCCGCCATAACCGCCAGAAACGCTCCCGCCCACAGCAGCGGATAGAGGAAACGGGTCTGCTGGGCAGTCAGGTTCCAGAATATCCACATCGCCGCCAGCGCCAGAACTCCCCGGCTGAACCGGGTGGCACGCAGCTTATTCCGCCACAACCCCACTCCCAGTATCACCGCAAATGCAAACTGCTGGAATCCCGGATTGATCCCGTCAAAATCCACATCAAAAATCACCGGATCGATCAGATTGCAAACGATCCCGGCAAAGGGATCGCCACCGTAGTTGCCGCCTAATGTGCGGAAAAAGGCTTCCATTGCGGCAGTTGCGGCACTGCCGCCGAAAATTGCGGTGAAATAGGGGTACACCGGATTGCCGCAGCAGATCCACACCCGCAGGAAAAATGGCAGTGCCGCAACGATGCTTCCGGTGATGAACCACATCGCATAACGCCGCTTGTCCCGGTCGGAAACAAGCAGGATAAAAAGCATTAGCGACACGCTGATACCCGGCAGTTTGACCGCCGCCGCCGCGCCCGCCATTGCTCCGGCAAAAAAGTACTGCCACTTTACCTTTTCCCAGTTGGCAAAAAGCAAAATGACTCCGGCAAAACCGAAAAATGCCACGATGCTTTCCACATAAAATGCCCGGAGAATATTCCAGAAAAGCGGCGACAGCATCACTGCCGCCAGCGCGATCCACGACAGTACTTTGCCGTAAGGTTCGGCAAAGTGCCGGAACTTCGCCGCCATGACCGCCGTCAGCACCCAGATGACCAGCAGTGGAGTATTCCATGCCCCGGGAAAGATGCCGCCAATGAGAAAGAGCTGTCCGAGCGAAGGATATGCCGAATAGGGATTGTCCGGCACCGGCAGACAGCTGTCCGCGGCAAGATAGCGTTTCAGCAAAGAGATCTGGTAAACCTGTTCATCCCACGCCGATGGCGGCAGCAGCATTCCGGCGAAAAACGGTGCCATTATCAGGAAAAAAAGCAGTACCGTGCGCCAGTTTTTCCGCACTTCAGCAATGGCGAAGTATGCCCCGGCAAGCGACGGCAGGAAAAATCCATACCGGAGAAGCGACGGCGGGATCACCAGAGCCAGCATCCCGGAAATCACCATGCCGCAGGCGATTTCGGCAGTCAGATCCGCTTTTTTAAATGGTTTCAAGAGCAGTTTTCCCAGCCCGTAAACCGCCGTCATCAGCAAAAATGCTCCGGCAATATTCCGGAAGATCCCGCCGAATACCGGGTCGATCAGCGGTTTTTCCTTGAAATAAGTTTGCCGGACTTCCGGGGAAAATCCGATATCATCACTTTTGACCGTGAACCGGTCAAGCTGCCCGGGAGAGATCTGCCGCAAACGGCACAACTCCAGAAAACGGCGGTCGGCAGTTTGGATATCCGCCGCATCAGCACGGTTCTGCCGCAGAGCGATGCGGTAAAAATTGGCGTTGATCACGCTGTAGGGGGAACGGGCTTTTTCCAGTTGGAAATACTCCACTGCCTGCGGGTAATTTTTCAAGGTGAAATGCGCCCAGCCGGTCAGCCGGCGCTGATGCCGGAAATTATTGAGTTTCAACGTAAATTCCATTCTTTCCAGCAAGCGTAATGCACTTTCGCCGCGCTGGTAAAAGAGCAGCTGCATTTCCGCTGCCTGATAGGCGGCAGCGGGGAGAAATTTTATCTCCATGGAGCGGTCGTAATTTTCCAGAGCTTCCGGGATGTTCTGCTCCAGAGCCGCCAGATCGCCCCGGCGCAAAAAGGTCGTCGCCCGGTACTGCGTGATCATCATGCCCAAAGAGAACGCCAACAATACCGCCCCGGCAGTCAGGTTGATAAATTGCCATAACGGTTTGAATGCAAAAGTTTCTTTGCGCCGGGGGGAGATCAGCAATCCGGCGGCAAGTGCCGTCACCGATGCACCGGATACCGCAAGATGATGCTGGTCAAAGAAGGCACAGATCACCATGACCGCCGCCATCCACTGCGCCATTTTGCCGGAAGCAGACTTTTCCCGCCGCCGGAAAAGCGTAATGAGTGCCGTAACGTAAAAAATTGCCCCGGCAATGCCGTTTTCTGCGAAAAGATTGAGAAAATCATTGTGCGCATGGTCGATATTCGGAGCGGGAAATTCCGTGAAAAATGCCGCATCAAAAAGATGCAGATGAATAACTTCCGGCAAGCGTCCGGCTCCGGCTCCGGTAAAAAAATTGTTGCCGATGATCCCGGCGGCACCCCGCCAGATCTGCAGCCGGGTGTCCGGCAGGGAAACCAGAGGCAGGACGCTTAAAAACAGCAGCAGGACGACCGGAAGAGCCACGGCAAGCAGGAGAACAAAGCGTTTTTCCGGCAGTTTGCGCCGGATCAGCAGCAATATTGCCGCCCCGGCAAATGCCAGCAGGGCGGACCGGGGGAAGCATTGCGGATGGATCAGGTGAAACAGCACAAAAAACAGTGCCGCAGCTCCAGTAGTCAGCCAGGGCGTTTTTTGGGGGCAAAACAGCAGAAAAACCCCCGGCAGCAGGGCGATGAATATCCCGCTGGTCCAGTTCCAGTTGCCGGTAAGCCCGGTAAATCCGTATGAAGTCAACCCGCTGCATACCAGTATCAGCGTACCCAGTGCCGCAAAGGGGATCAGCAGTTTGCGGAACTCATCGGCCAGCATTGCCACAGCCAGAGGAGCGGCAAGGTAAAAGAGCGTACCGAGGAAGTTTTCCACGGTGATCCTGCCGCAGAGCAGATGCCCGGCAAGGCATAAAAACAGCAGTCCGGCACCGCAGATCAGAATACGCAAACGGGAATTGTGCCATATCCCGTACAAATTTTCCGGGAAGGCAGCAATGATCCCCAGCGAAAAAACTGCCAGTGCCGGAAGAGTGGTGAAGTTGACCACCCCGTAAAGCGGCAGATTTTCACCGGTGAAGCGCAAAAAAGCCAGCGGCATTCCGGCAAAACTCAACAGCAAAAAGAGTATCGCCGCGATATAACGGACGGTACGGCGAAAAATATCCATCGGTTTCACATCCAGGAAGTTATTTCATTTACCGGCAGTTTCGGAACGTGCAGAACATCCTGACTGTCAAGATAATATGCGACATTGCCATCGACGGCATCTTCGGTAACGGGAGTTTCGGCGGGGAAACCTGCCGCCACCAGATACAGCACTTTGCGTTCCGGAGGCAAGCCGATGATCTGCGCGGTTTTCTGCGGGTCAAAACTGGCGAACCAGCAGCATCCGACACCTTTTTCCCAGGCGGCAAGTTCCATACTCTGGACTGCGGCTCCGGCATCTGCCGGCAGGTGGAGCGGCATTTCTGCGGGGATGGTCACAGCAATGAAACACAACGGGGCATCCACGCCCCACTCCGGGGTGCGTTTCGGGGCGACCATTCCCGCCCAGCGGGTGGTTTCAAAGACCTGCCGTACCGCTTCGCGCTCCCGGATGACGACGTAGCGCAAGGGTTGTTTGTTGGAAGCACATGAAGCATATCTTGCCGCATCGATCAGCTGCACGATCAACTCATCGGGCAGCTGGCGCTGTTCAAAACGGCGGATCGTCCGCCGGGAGGATACCAATTCTGCAAAGTTCATTTCCGCTCCTTTCGCAGTTGTTGATTGCGTTTATCACAACCATAAAAATATATCACCAACATGACGATTTGTCAACCGCACAATAACGGCAAGATCCACACGGATCACCCAGGCGCAGTAAAACTGAAACGGGAAGGAGGCAGAGCCGCCGCGACTTTTCGCTTTTCTTTGCGAACTATCCTTTTCCCGTGAAAAGAAAACCTCCCAAACGTTATAGAACGTAAAGGAGGTTTGGATACAACTGTTTTTCTTAACCAGCGTTCGGGGGTACGGGGGCAGAGCCCCCGTTAAGGGCGGCTTGTCCGCCCGCCCGATCAAGGCGAGCGCAGCCGCCGCGACTTTTCGCTTTTCTTTGCTGACTTTCTTTTCCCGTGAAAAGAAAGTCAGAAGGCGGAGCGGATGAGCCATTGGTTGCGGTGAAGGATGAGTTGGTATTTGACCGGGTATTTTTTATCGGAAGCTGGGTCATTGATTTCGGAAATGGCGGAAGCCTGACCGTCTTTGATCACGATATCCCTGACGGTGATAAATTTAACAGCTTCGGAACTTTTGGCGGTGATGCGATCGAAAGCGTTTCTGATTTCGTTGACAGTTTGTTGAGCCTGGCTGGTATTTTTGATAGAAGAAGCTTTTTCCCGGAGTTGGTCGGAGATGGTCAATCCCTGGATGAGCAAAGCGTTTTCCATAACGACTTCGATATCGTTGCTGTTGCGCATCAGAGAGAAGTACTTGACCATTTTGAGCAGGTCATCGTATGAGCGTTTTTTCCCGTCGTAAGAAATTTCGCAATAGTCTTTGGAGCAGATGGAGAGCATTTTGGTCAAATCTGCGGAGAGTACGGCGGAGCGGTGGGTAAAAATGAGTTCGCGGATGGTGCGTTGATCGGCGAGGAGTTGTTTTTCTTTCCGGAGGCGTGCTTTTTCGGATTCGAGACGTTTGCGTTCATCGTCGATGCGTTTCCGTTCGGCGTTGATTTGCAGTCTTTGATCGGCGAGATTTTTCTTTTCGGACTCAAGTTTTTTCAATTGTTCGCGTTGATGTTGTTCATTTTCGGCGGCTTTTTGTTCCAGGAGTTTCAATTTTTCGTCGAGTTGTTTTTGTTTTTCGTCGAGTTGTTTCTGTTCTTCGAACTGTCGTATTTTCTGATTATTGTCATTATCCTGCGCGGGATTGCCGGCGCAAGCGGCGGCGGCGGCAGTAAAAAGAGCGATGATCAGGGAAAAATTTTTCATATAAGACCTCACAAAAAACGGTAGATACTACAGATATAATATACAATATCACCGAAAAATAATCAATGCAAATAAAAAAGAAACTGAAAAGGGTTATTTTCGGTCAAAGTTCTTGAAAAAGTAAAAAACGGGTGTTATATTAACGTTGAATGAGAATGTAAAAATATATTTTGCAGGTGATTTTTATGGCTGACAAAATTTTCATTTCCGCAGAAATCGGCATCAATCATAATGGTGATACGGAAATAGCCAAACGTTTGATCGATGCGGCGGTACTTGCCGGATGCGATTCGGTAAAATTTCAAAAACGTACCATTGATAAAGTTTACACGCAGGAGTTTCTTGACAGCCCGCGAGAAAGTCCGTGGGGGACCACCCAGAGAGAGCAGAAAGAGGGCTTGGAATTCGGGGAGGCCGAATATCGTGAGATTGACGCCTACTGCAAGGAGCGGAATATTGTCTGGTTCGCGTCATGCTGGGATGTGGATTCGCAAATATTCATGCGGCGTTTTGATTTGAAGTACAATAAAGTAGCATCACCGGTGCTGACCGATATCCCGTTGCTTGAAGCGATTGCAGAAGAGCGCAAATACACTTTTATTGCGACCGGGATGAGTACCTGGGAAGAGATTGATGCTGCGGTGGAAATTTTTCGCAGAGCGGATTGTCCGTTTGAATTGATGCACTGTGTTTCGGTTTATCCGATGCCGCCGGAAGAGGCGAATCTGCTGATAATTCCGGAATTGAGGAAGCGTTATAATTGTCCGGTCGGTTATTCCAGTCATGAAATCGACAATATTGCTACGCTTGGAGCGGTTGCGTTAGGGGCGTGTTCGGTGGAACGGCATATAACACTTGACCGTGCGATGTACGGTTCGGATCAGAAAGCGTCGGTCGAGCCGCTGAAACTTATCGAATATGTCAAACAGATCCGGGATATGGAATCGGCATTGGGCAGCGGAAAGAAGATTCTTTCGGAGAAGGAATTGGCTGTCCGGAAAAAAATGAGAGGATAAATTCAGATCATGATGCGGGCGGCCGATTATATAATGGAATTTCTTGCAGACAGGGGAGTGCAGGATGTGTTTATGCTTCCCGGCGGCGGATCAATGCATCTGAATGATGCATTGGGGCGTTGTTCACGTCTGCGTCACTACTCATTTTTGCATGAACAGGCGTTGGCTATTGCGGCGGAATCTTACGGTCAGCACTGCAATTTTCCGGGGGTCGGATTGGTTACCAGCGGGCCGGGAAGCACCAATGCGATAACTGCAGTGGCGGCAGGGTATATTGATTCCACGCCGATGTTTATGCTTTCCGGGCAGGCGAAACGCAGTGATTTGAAAACCGGCACCGGTGTGCGGCAGATGGGCTCTCAAGAAGTGGATATCGTTTCCATGGTCAGCGGGATAACGAAATATGCCGTAACGGTGCTGGAGCCGGAAATGATCCGTTATCATCTGGAAAAAGCGTGGCATTTGGCTACCGACGGCAGAATGGGGCCGGTATGGCTGGACATCCCTCTGGATGTGCAGGGCGCGCAGATTGATGAAAAAAATTTGTGCGGATACGATATTCCTGCCGCCGTGAATTACGATATTCCTGTAACAGAAATCATTGATTTGTTAAGTTCTGCACGCCGTCCGCTTATGCTTATTGGCAATGGTGCCAAATTAGCCGGATGTGCCGGAGAATATGTTAAATTTGCGGAAAAGCATGATATTCCGATGCTGTTGACGTGGAAAACTGCCGATTTATTGGATTTCAATCATCCGCTTTATTTTGGTTTTCCCGGGATCATGGGCAGCCGGTATGCAAATTTTGCCGTGCAGAATTGCGACTGTCTGCTGATTGCCGGCAGCAGGCTTGACCCGAGTTTAACAGCCTTCAACAGCGGGGATTTCGCCCGCAATGCCAAAAAAATCATGGTGGATATTGATGAGGCAGAGATCCGCAAGATCAAAGGAATCACCCTTCCGGTGGTTGCCGATGCAGCTTGCTTTATCAAAAAGCTGCAAAAAAATGATTTTTCGGTATTGCCACACAATGAATGGGTGGAATTCTGCCGGGAACTTCGCAGTAAATATCCGGTATATGATGATGAAAAAATCAATAATGATGCCGTTGATCTTTACTGCTTTACGGAAAAACTTTTTGCCGCTCTGACCGCTGAAGATGTGATCGTCCCGGAAAGTTCCGGAGCCGCCGGTGAAGTGACTTATCAGGGCATGAAAATCAAAAAAGGGCAGAAAGTCAAAAATGCCGCCGGATTGGGTTCTATGGGATTCGGGTTGCCATACGCGATCGGTGCGGCGATTGCCAATGAGGGCAAAAGAACGGTGCTGATCAACGGAGACGGAGCATTCCAGATGAATATTCAGGAGTTGGAAACGGTGAAAAGATTGGCTCTGCCGGTAAAAATGTTCATCTGGGACAATGATGGATACGGCAGTATTGTCAACACCCAGAATAATATGTTCAACGGTTTTCTGGTCGGTTCTGACCGGAATAGCGGTTTGACGTTGCCGGATGTGTGCAAACAGGCGGAGGCTTACGGCATAAGGACGTTGCAAGTTGACCGCAATGAAAATCTTGATGCGGCAATCGCCGAAACACTTGCCGGAAATGATCCGGTGATTTGCAAGGTAAAAGTCACTGCATTGCACCGGACAATGCCTAAAGTTCAAGCGGAAAAACGTCCTGACGGCAGTATGATTTCACACCCGCTGGAAGATATGTGGCCCTATTTACCGGAAGCGGAAGTTGCGGAAAATATGAGGATGGCAAAAGCATGATCAAAGCGGTGTTGCTGGATATCGATGGAGTTTTGACCAACGGAAAAATAACGGTGGATTCCAATGGCAATGAGTTAAAAACCATTGATTTCAAGGATATTGATGCGGTTTTTGAATTCAAGCGCCGAGGGTTGAAAATCGGTTTGATCACCGGAGAAGCGACCCCGATAACAGAGTATTTCCGCAACCGTTTCCAACCGGATTTTTTCTATAAAGGGTGCAAAAATAAACCGGAAGCACTGGCGGAAATTCTGGAAAAAACCGGATTTACCGCTGAAGAGATTTGTTATGTAGGTGACGGCAAGTACGATGTGGCGATCATTAAACTGGTGAAATATTCCGCCTGCCCCGCCAATGCCATCAGCGAAGTGAAAAAAGCCGCCAAAATGCAGTTGGAGCGTACCGGCGGTGACGGCTGCATCTGGGAACTTCTGGAAAAACTCACTCTCCACGGAGAAATCTGATAATAACAGTTATGCCCGGCATAAAATCGAATTGAAAATATATTAAGTTTGCGACCACATGTCTAAAATATCAGTAATAATTCCGGCATACAATGCTGCTGAAACCATAAACGATTGTCTGACAGCCGTTTCAAAGCAGAAAGATGTTGATTTGGAACTGATTGTCATCAATGACGGCTCAACCGACGATACAGTTGCAAAAATAACTGCTTTTTCAGCATCAGCACCTTTTCCGGTAAAATTGCACAGTATCGTCAACTGTGGTCCGGCAGGAGCCAGAAATGCCGGGATAGCATTGGCTGACGGAGAATATATTTGTTTTATTGATGCCGATGATACCATCGAACCGGAAATGTTGAAAATCATGCTGCAAGAGGCGGAAAATTCCGGTGCTGACTGGGTAATTGCCGATTTCAACCTGATTGCCGGAGAAGAAAATCGCAGACAAAATGTTTTTATGGGAGAAAAAGACACTCTCTATAAAGCGGATGAACTTCCCGTTGTGATCGCAAATTATCTTGATACTCCGCGGGGAGCATCTTTTTTCACCAATATATGGGGAAAATTATATAAAACAAGCATCATAAAAAAACAAAATATAAAATTTGACACCTCTTTGCAAACCTGGGAAGATACTGTTTTCAACTGCAATTATGTGTCAGAGATAAGCTCCATCAAATATATCCGGAAACATCTTTACAATTATCAGGTCAATCCCGGTCAAAACAGTACCGGAGGGAAATTATTTCTTCAGCCTTTCGGACATCGTAAAGTGACAGATGTATTGAAAAGATCCCTGAATAAATACCATTGGGAAAATGATAAAATAAATGCTCTGATTCAAAGAGCGGAAGCATATTTCATTGTCAAAAATCTGCTGGTGGCAGCTGCACTGGTCAGAGATAAAAAGAATTCTGCGGCAGAATTGACCGGATTGATCAATACCTATACCGGAGACCGGAACACGGTCGGGCTTCTATCTGATTATCGTTGGCGGAAAGGAGAAAGTTTATTGATTCCCCTGTTACTGCGTTTGAAATTGAAAAAAATGCTTTTCTCAATCTGCATGAGAAAAGTTGGTAAATAAGGACAAATCATGCTGGTGGATATACAATCGTTGAAATCTGCAAATATTCCGGTAATAATATTTGGAGCCGGAGTTGCAGGAGAAGCAGTTTTTCATGCCTGCCAGGATAGCGGCATTAAAGTTAAATGCTTCTGTGACAACAATTCAGGAAAAACAGGAGAACTGCTCGGAATACCGGTGGAATATGCTCCGGAGGTCATCAGAAAATATTCAGATGCCATATTCATTATTGCAGTAATCGACATACAGGATATTGTTGTCCAGTTGAAAAACGCCGGTTGCAAATATTATTTCCCGGCGGCAGAATTACTGCGGCATTATGATATTTTCCGGCATGGATATTCCAAGCCGGAGTCATTTGTAGAATATGTAATATCCACCTGCATCTGCTCGCAGGACAGTTATACAGCTCCGGAAAAATTATTTATCCGCAGTGTCGATCTGGTCATTACAGAACGCTGTTCTTTAAAGTGTAAAGATTGCTCAAATCTGATGCAATACTACCGTAAGCCGGAAGATTATTCACTGGCAACTATTTTCGATTCAGTTGAAAAACTCTGTTCCCTGGCAGACGAGATCAATGAAATCAGAATTATCGGCGGCGAACCCTTTATGAACCGGCAATGGCAGGAGATTGCTCAAAAAATTTCGTTATTTAAAAATATCAACCGTATAATGTTCTACACGAATGGTACAATTTGTCCCAAAGAGGAAGATATTAAAAAGCTTGACCGGGAAAAAAGTTTTTTTATAATCACTGATTACGGAAAACTCTCCCGTAACATTGACCGGATGTGTGAAATATTGATAAATAACGGAATAAAATTCAGCCGTGTCCCTGTTGGCGGATGGACAAATTGTGCCGTGATCAAAAATTTCAAACGAGATGACGATCAAAATCAAGCTGTTTTCGATTGTTGTTGTGTCAGAAACAGTTACACTCTTTCCAATGGCAAGTTTTACCGCTGTCCATTTGCCGCCAATGCGGATCAATTAAGAGCTGTTCCGAAATTCCCGGAAGATTATTTGGATCTGCTGTCGGAAAACGTTGGCAAACAGGATCTTTTTGCTCTTATACGCCGGCGTGATTTCATCCGCACCTGCGGCTTTTGTCCGGGACGGAAGCTGGATGATCCGCAAATCACTCCGGCGGTCCAAACCAAAGAACCCGTTGAATACCAGGAATACAGATAACCGTCCGGTGACGGAATTTTAATTGGAGGCACCACATGTCACGAAAATCTATCAGCATAGTATCCGGATGTTTCAATGAAAAAGATAATATCCGGGAACTCTATGAGCGAATCAAAAGTGTTATGACCAATTTTCCGGAATATGATTGGAATTTGACTCTGGGAGACAACTGCTCCACCGATGGCACCAGAGAAATAATCCGGGAACTTGCTGCAAAAGACAAACGGGTAAGGGCAATTTTCAACTCCAATAATTTCGGTCATATCCGCTCGCCGATGAATGTCTTTATCCAAGCCGATGCCGATGCGGTAATAACCCTTTGTTCCGATTTGCAGGATCCGCCGGAATTGATCGCAGACATGATCAGGCAGTGGGAGCAGGGAAACAAAGTCGTAATTGCCGTCAGACAAAAAACTGAATGCGGTTTTCTTATGGAGTTTTTCCGCCGCTGTTACTACTCCCTCCTGAAAAAGATGGCTCCGGAAGAAAAACTCATCAGCGGTTTCACCGGCTTCGGACTTTATGACCGCTGTTTTATGGATGCTTTGAAAAAATACAAAGATCCTTATCCTTACTTCCGCGGAATCGTTTCCGAAATCGGCTTCAAAAGAGCTGAATTGCCATTTGTCCAGCCGAAAAGAAAACATGGTGAAACTAAAAACAACTTTTTCACCCTTTATGATATGGCAATGACCGGCTTCGTCAATCATACCAAACTGCCGTTGAGACTGGCGGTCTTTTCCGGATTTTTCATCGCCTTTTTAAGTTTGCTTACCGCTCTGGGGTATTTTATCTATAAGCTCTGTAACTGGAACAGCTTCCAAGTCGGTATGGCTCCGCTGGTGATCGGTCTATTTTTCTTCTCCGCCATCCAGCTTATATTCATCGGGGTTTTAGGCGAATATATCGGCGCTATCTACACCCAGGTCAAAAATAAACCACTGGTCATCGAAGAAGAACGGATAAATTTCGATGAATAACTGATATATTCTGACCCTTGACAGCACAAAAAACAACCGGAGAAAATTTGGTGACGATAAATTTATTGCAGCTGAAAACAATAGTTTTGCAAAAGTTGAGAACCTCTTACGGGAAAGGGATTCTCTGGCTTGCTGCCAGCCGGATCTTCTGGATAGTCAATACGTTGACGGTCGGCATTCTGGTAACCCGCCACCTGGGACCGGAAAAATTCGGGATGCTGAATTATGCGATCAGTTTTTCGACTCTGTTTTTCATGATAATATCCGGCAGCGGAGATCCGTTGATATCGCAGGAAATCATAAAGTCACCCCGGCGCACCGGAGAGATACTCGGCAATATTGCTTTACTGCATGGGATATTGTTTACATTGTTCTTTTCTGTGGAAACAGTTTTTCTTTACTTTTCCGTTTTAAGCAGCAGTCAGAAATATTTGTGTCTCATAATATCTCTGGCTTACAGCAGTTATATTTTTCAAGTTATCCATCCATATTTTCAAGCGACGCTCCAGGTAAAAAAGAATGGGATTTGTTTTTTACTGGCTTTTGTGCTGTATGCCCTGTTGCGTTTACTTGCCCTGCAATTTGATTTTTCATTGGGGTTTTACGCCTGGATCGAAGCATTTTTGCATATATCCACTAATTTATTTTTACTTGCGGCATATATTTTCAGTGGCGGGAAGCTCCGGGAGTGGAAAATTTCTTTCAAAACCATACTTCCGGTATTGAAACCTTTTATTCTATTGAGTTGCGGCGGTCTGGTTTCAGTGATCTATTCCCGTACCGATATTATGATGCTGGAGTATTTTTCCGGTGCGGAAGCGGTAGGTTTTTACAGTTTGGCGGTAAAAATTTCCGATTCTTTTCTGGTTTTCGGCACAATTATCCTGACCACGTTGTTTCCGGCAATAATTCGCGGCTATGAAAAATCTCCGTCAAACGGGGATCGTTATTTGCAGAAACTTACTTTTTCGCTGTTTTACCTGATGCTCATAACGGCGGCGGCGGCGGCTTTTGCCGCCGAACCGGTAACCCGTTGGCTGTTTGGAGAGAAATTTGCTCCATCTGCCGGAATTTTACAGATTTACGTATTTTCTCTGCCCACACTCATATTGCTTTGCATATACCACAATATTGCCATTTACCGCAAAAAAATTTCCCATTATATACTCACTGTTATCACCGGTTGTGTTTTGAATTTTCTGGGTAATCTTTGGCTGATTCCCTGTTCAGGAGTCCGGGGAGCAGCATTAAGTTCTGTATTCTGCATGCCATTGGGAATACTTTTAACCATGCCATGCTTCATTCAAAGCCGTGCCCTGCTGATGATGTTTTTAAGGTCGCTGTCACATCTGCCATTCTGCAAGGCGGAAAGATAAACTCTTTATAAGAGGTGATTTCAAAAACTGATTCAAAAAGAGATTGAAAAATCAGCGTTGATGAGATCAAAGCGGCAGTTTGAGCGTGGCTATTGAATAAATAACCGCCGAAAACGCTCCGCTTTAAGATCGCAGCGATGATTTTCAAGAATTTTTGAGGAGTTTGGAAATTGCCTCATAAATCAAAAATTTATTCCGGTGCAACTGGAATATTACCGCAACAGATGTATATTATACATATTGATAATGTCCCAAATTTTGTGAAACCCAAGCAGGAACTTATAAACAAACATTTCTGTTAACGTGTAAAACATATCACATAAGTTGTGATTTGTTAAACCGGCAAACACGGATTCGATCTAACCGG
>SUWL01000110.1 GCA_015061495.1 Lentisphaerota bacterium | reverse complement strand
TCCCCGGCAAGGCGGTATTTTGTGCCGGAGCGGCAACGGTTCAAGCACTTGCTCTCAATGGTGCATTGATCGAAAAATTGAGCAACGCATTTGGTGGTGTGCATTACCTGACCGATGCCCAGCGGGAATTTATTGAAAACTGGGAAGTTGAATCATATCGTGCCAAAGTTGCTTCCGGCGGAGCATCATCGCTTACCGGAATGGTTGCTGTGGTTACCGGAGGTGCCCAGGGATTCGGTTACGGTATTGCGGAAAGTCTTGCTGCGCTTGGCGCAGATATCGTGGTCGCTGATATGAATGCTGAAGGTGCTGCAAAAGCGGCAGCTTCCCTCGGCGCCGGAGCAAGGGGGTTTGCTGTAAACGTTTCTGATGAAACCTCGGTCGAAACTCTGGTGCAGGAGATCGTCAAAGAGTACGGCGGTGTTGATCTGCTGGTTTCCAATGCCGGTGTAGCCAGAGCCGGAAGCGTGAAAAGTTTTGCGCTGAAAGATTGGGAATTTGTGACCAACGTCAACTATAATGGATTTTTCCTCTGCACCAAGTATTTTGCCAGGGTCATGAGTGCGCAGAACCAGGCCACCGGTTTGTGGAGCGATATCGTGCAGGTCAACTCCAAAAGCGGTCTTGCCGGAAGTAAAAACAACGGAGCATACGCCGGCAGTAAGTTCGGCGGCTTGGGACTGGTTCAAAGTTTTGCTTTGGAATTGGTGCAGGATCAAATCAAAGTCAATGCGGTCTGCCCCGGAAACTTTTTGGATGGACCGTTATGGAGCGATCCTGAACGCGGACTTTTTGTGCAGTATCTTGCTGCCGGTAAGGTCCCCGGGGCAAAAACGGTTGCTGATGTCCGGCGTCACTACGAGAGTTTGGTGCCGATGAATCGCGGCTGTTTCCCCGCTGATGTTGCCAAAGCTATCGTGTATGCTGTCGAGCAGCAGTACGAAACCGGTCAGGCTATCGCCGTGACCGGCGGTCAAATCATGTTGAATTAATTAAAAATACAAGGATTTTGCATTATGAAAAGAGGTATTATCGGAGCCGGAAACTGGATACAGGATCGGGTCAAAACCATCGACCGGTGGCCCGGAGAGGGAAATCTCTGTAATGTCCTGAAAGAGGAGGCTGCTCCCGGTGGTGGTCCGGCAAATGTCCTGTTTGACTTGAATGCCGCCAGGCCGGATTTGCCGCTGTATGCTGCCGGCCGCATCGGTATGGATGCCGAGGGTGACTATTTGCTCAATGAGATCACCCGGCGCGGAATCGATGCCCGTTACATGCTCCGCACACCGGAACGTACCAGTTATACCGATGTTATGTCCGGAGAGGGCAAGCGGACTTTCTTTCATTGCCGCGGTGCAAATGCTCAACTTTGCTGTGATGATTTGAGCGGCATTGACGTGCCGGCCAAGTATTTTTATCTGGCATATCTGCTGCTGCTGGATACTCTGGATTCAGCTGATCCCGAGTATGGTACTCAAGCCGTGCGCCTGCTCAAGATCATGAGTGAAAAAGGTTATGAAACTGTAGTTGATTTTGTTTCAGAAGCACCGGAAAAATTCCGCTGCAAAGTGCTTCCGGCGCTTCCTTATATCGATCATCTGATCGTTAATGAGGTGGAAACCGCCTGCTGTACCGGAGAGCCGCTGCGGGATGAAAACGGCAAATTGCTGTGGAAAAAACTTCCGGCGGCTGTTCAGTTCCTCTTTGACCGCGGCGTACGTAAAACGGTGGTTATTCACTTCCCCGAGGGAGCATGTGCCGGTTTGCCGGATGGAACTTATATTTACGTTCCCAGTTTTGATATCAAAAAAACTGATATCGTCGGCAGCAACGGGGCAGGGGATGCATTCTGTGCCGGGGTCATGTACGGCTTGCATGAAAATTGGAAACTGGAGGATTGCCTGACTCTTGGCGGAGCATTCAGTAATTTCAACCTTCATTCCGCGACTGCCAGCGGCGGTGCGGTTTCGTTGGACAAAATGTTGGAATTCATGAAGACCGCTGCACTCTCTCCGCTTCCCGAAGGCATGGCATAATCAGGTGAGTCAAAGATATGTTCAATAACTTCAGCGATTCACCTAATATTTCTGTTGACGGAGGAATCGAAAACTCCGCCCCCTTTGTGCTTCAGCGGGAGCCGGTGGTTTTCCCGCATGTATTGGTGGCAGTCAATGTCGAGGAACGCGGGTCACTTGCCGCACTTGCAGAGGCAATGAAGCATGACCGGATCGTGGCTGTATTCAATACGATCCCCAACGACAATGAAACTGAATCTCCGGATATCAGCGGCGAGTTGCCGCTGTTGAGTGACCGCGGGATTTGTTGCTGCCGGGTCGGAACATTGGTGCGGGTCGTCAAAGAAATCACCATGCCGGACGGAACTAAAAAAATCGTCGTCCGCGGTTTGAAACGTATCGATGGTACTGCATTGAATGAAAATTCCGGCGGTGTTTTGAGTGTCCGGTATAAAATCCATCAGGAAACCGGTTATGACAATTCTTCATCGGTGCTTGGAAAGCAGAAAATGCTGCTCCGGATGTTCGGAGAGTTGTGTCTTGTTCAGCAGGGAATTCCGGAAGAGGCGCAACTGGCATTGCAGAATATCACATCAGCCTCCCGTAATGTCGATCAGATTGCCGATACATTGAATTTTGCCTATGCAGAAAAGTTGTTGATTCTCGCATCATACGATCTTGAAGAACGTATGGATATGCTTGCTGTATTATTGAATCGGGAACTGGAAAGTGCCCGATTGAGTTTACAACTGCAAGCCAAAGTTCAGGAGGCGATGGGTGCTTCTCAAAAAGAATTTTATTTGCGTGAACAACTTAAGGCGATCAAACAGGAGTTGGGTGAATTGTCCAGCAATAGTGATGTTGTTGAACTTACTGAAAAAATGGGCAAGGTCCAGCTGCCGGATGATGTGCGGGGAGTGCTGAAAAAAGAGTTGGAGCGTCTGGAGCTGCTTCCGCAGAATGCTCCGGAGTACCATATCAGTTACAACTATATCAGTACGATGCTGTCAATCCCCTGGAAAGTATTCAGCAAAGATCGTCTGGATTGTAAAATCGCCGCGGAAATCCTCGATGAGGATCACTTCGGGTTGGAAGATGTCAAAGAGCGGATATTGGAGTTCCTGGCAGTTATGCAGCGGCGCATCGACCAGAAAGATTGCCGTGCGCCGATCCTTTGTTTGGTTGGACCTCCCGGTGTCGGCAAAACGTCTATTGGCAAATCCATCGCCCGGGCAATGGATAGAGAATTCATCCGGGTTTCATTCGGAGGAGTACGCGATGAAGCGGAAATCCGTGGACACCGGCGTACTTATGTTGGTGCTATGCCCGGCAGGATCGTTCAGAATCTCAAGCGTGCGGGGACGACAAATCCGGTATTCATGCTGGATGAAATCGATAAACTGGCACATGATTTCCGCGGTGATCCGGCATCTGCGCTGTTGGAAGTTTTGGATCCGGAACAGAATAATTCATTCAATGACAATTTTGTGGAGTTGCCGTTGGATCTTTCAAAAGTGTTCTTTATCGCAACAGCCAATGTATTGGAGGATATTCCCGGACCTTTGCGTGACCGGATGGAAGTGATCCGGCTTTCCGGGTATACTGCCTTGGAGAAAAGAGAGATCGCCAGGCGTTATTTGATTCCCCGGCAGTTAAAGGAAAACGGTGTCGATAATGCGTCGGTAAGTTTTTCGACCTCTGCCGTTTCTGAAATTATCGAAGGTTACACGATGGAAGCCGGTGTTCGTGAATTGGATCGGGTAATTGCCCGTTGCTGCCGCCGGATAGCCGGTAAGTTTGTTTCCGGACAGTTGGATGAAAAAACTCCGGTAAAAGTTGATGGCGCAATGGTGAAAGAGTTGCTGGGTGCTAAAAAATACCTCAAGGAATTGGTGCGCAATCCGCAGCCGGGATGTGCCACCGGTATGGCATGGACCAGTGTCGGCGGTGTGGTGCTGCCGGTTGAAACGATCGCATTGCCCGGTGGAAAGGGTAATTTGAAATTGACTGGTTCGCTTGGCAAAGTCATGCTGGAATCTGCGGAAGCGGCATTTACTTTTATCCGTGCCAATGCTCCGGATGGAGTTGCTCCGGAATTTTTTACGGAACATGATTTCCATATTCATGTCCCGGATGGTGCAACTCCGAAAGACGGACCGTCTGCCGGGATTACCATGGCACTGGCATTGATGTCACTGCTGAAAAAAGAAGCGTTGATTCCGCGTTTGGCCATGACCGGTGAAATCACACTGCAGGGAAAAATTACCGCTATCGGCGGTGTGCGGGAAAAACTTGTCGGAGCTATCAGGGCAGGGGTAAAAACCGTGCTTGTTCCCAAAGAAAATGAAAAAGATGTGCAGGAATTGCCGGAAAATGTCCGCAAAGCGCTGGAAATCCATTTTGTCAGCAATTTTAAAGATGCCATGCGAATTGCATTCAAGTAAAAGGTGAAAAATTATGAAATATATCCTTTCTTGTGTTGTATTGATCACGATGTTTGCAGCTTCAGCGGCGGAAACGGATGCTGAATTTGTTGCCAAAGCGCGGCGCACTAACAACGTGGCGACCTACGCAAAACTGCATGGAGTGCTGCAGCATCGCCGCCGTGGCAAAGATACGTTGACCATGCCGGTTTATTTCGGAGCAATCATCCACCCCAGCCGGACTATCGGTCAGTTGGTGATCAATGAATCGGAAGGATACAATTTAAGCCAGGCGCAAGGTTCCGGTTTGACTTCTATCAAACCGATGACAGATTCTGCCAAAAGTGATCATTTGGGGTATGTCGGAGTTCGGGCATCAGATTTGGTGATGAGTTTTCTCTTTTGCAAAGTAGAAAAGGAATTTGACAGCGAGTTGCTGCGCAATATGGTGCATTGTCGGGTTTTTCTGCTTGATGATCCGGAAAATAAAGAAAAGATCAAAGTCTGGATATCCAGTGAGCATGCATTCCCGTTGAAAGCGGAGTTTTACCGTTATGGTGAAACGAAGCGTTTCCGGGAATTGGAAGCCGGCGCATTGACCAAGAAAAATGATCTTTACTATGTCCGGCGCATTCGTCTGGAAGGTCCCGGCTGGATTACCCGTATTGACTTTGACAGTGATCGGGCAGAAGTGGATTTGCTTGAAAAACGAACTCCAAATATTTTTATTCCATTAAAAAAGCAGTAATATTTTACGGTCAGGCAGATGCAAAGCAATGCATCAACTTGACCGATTGTTATATCGCTTGTAAATAAACGACTGCAGGCTGTCCTGTATCCGGACAGCCTGCGGTCGTTTTTACGCGAGCAGCTCAAATTTGGTGTTGATGTTTTGGGTGCTTTCAGTAAGTGTGCTTACACCGATGGAGGATTCCGGCAGAGTTTGCCAGATTGTAAGATCGGCGGTGTTGCTGTCGGCAAAGAGCGTATCATCCAGTGAAGATGGTGCGGAAGCGCTCTCTTCAAAGAGGCATCCGGAAGCACTTTCCGGCATAGCGATTTCAGAGGAAGTTCCGGCAACCGCATCCCACGGTGCGGCGGCATTGGTCGCCTGGGTGATTGCCAAAGTAAGA
>SUWL01000016.1 GCA_015061495.1 Lentisphaerota bacterium | reverse complement strand
ATTCGGGCTGCACATTGCCAATTGCATGTTCGGCAGTTCTCCGGAAAAATCCTCTCCGATGGAGTTTTTCTGGGATTACCACACCTGGCTTGATGAAAAACTTTGCGATGAAGTTACCCATAAACTGTTGATGTCCGATGGTTTTTTGCCGGACAGCCTGAAATTGTTGAAAATCTGCCGGACAAAAAATATTCCGGTGAATTACTGCCGGATGCTTCATGGTATTCCCGATCCGGCAGATTATGCCAGACAGATTGCAAAAATCGGGGTGGATGCATTCAATATCTACGAATCCGGAACTGTGTGGACCAGGTCGGCGGAGGGGATGTTTGTTGAAACCAAGCCGGAACAGGCCGCTTCATTGTGGCAGATACCGGAAATTTAAGGAGTGCGATTCAATATGATAAAAGCCAAATGGATCACCTGTCCCGGTTATGATCAGGAGAGGCAGTGTTTCTTTTATGCCAGAAAAGAGTGGGATTTTGAGAAGACCGATGCTCCGGTATTCATCCGGATATCTGCCGACAGCCGTTACCGCTTGTATCTCAATGGCAGTTTTGTCCACTCCGGGCCGGTTCGCGGATCAGCAACGCTGAATTTTTACGATGAAATAGAGATTTCATCATACTTGAAAAACGGCAGGAATGAAGCTTTTTTTGAGGTGTATTCCCTGCTTGCAGAGAATTACGTTTTCAACTCTCTGGTTCCGGCTCTGATCGCGGAAATCCCCGGCATGTGGTCAAGCGATGAGACATTTCAGGTACAACTGGCAAAAGCCTGGCAGCTGGATGTCCCCTGGTTCACCAAACAATCCGGCAAGATGGAATTCCGTGATTTGCGGATTAAACCGGGTAATGCGTGGTGCAATGCCGTGGAAGTCGTCGATGAACGCTTACTTGCCAAAGAGTTACGGCTCAATAAACTGCCGGAAATGAACCGGAAGGTTTATTTCCCGGTGGATATTGCCGAGTGCTACGAAGTGGTAAACCATCTGCCGGATGATGCGCATGAAATACCACCTTTTTTGGAAGATGAGGAGCATTTTGCAATACCGCCGGCAAGGATCAGCTGCCGTGATGACATACTTGCCGCCCCGCATGAAAATTCCGGAGCTGTTATTCTGCCGGGGAAAAACGGTGTGGGGATGATAGTGGATTTTGATTGGGAAATTTCCGGACGGGCGGAAATGCTGATCAATGCTCCGGCAGGTACTGAAGTTCAGATCGTCTACGGTGAAACCATGGTGAACCGCCGGTTGAAAACCAAGTTTACCATGGACTATCATTTTACCGATTGTTTTATACTGGCAGAGGGGTGCAACTTGTTGACGACCTCTTTCGCAGAACGCGGATTCCGGCTGCTGCAGATTTCCATCCGTAAATTTGACCGCCCGGTAAAAATAGAATACATCCGGGGCGTAGATTTGCGTTATCCCTTTGTCAGACGGGGCAGTTTTTACTGCAGCGATGAGCTGCTGAACCGGATCAATGAGGTCTGTTGTGAAACTCTGTCAGCCTGTACCAGTGATGTTTTTACGGATTGCCCATGGCGAGAAAGGGCATTCTGGGCAAATGATCTGGTCGTGAATAATCTTGCCAGTTTGAGTTGTTTCGGGGCAGGGGAGATCCACCGGCATTGCTTTGAATTGCTTTTTTCCCAGAAGCATCCATCCGGAATGATTCCGGCCGTGATCCCGCAGCCTTTTTACAGCGGACAACCGTTGATATTCCCGGCGACCAATCTTTATACTCCATTGATGCTGCTGGATTATCTTTACTACTCCGGTGATGGAGATGGTGTCAAAAAGTATCTGCCGGATGTGGAGAAAATTCTGGATGCCGCCTGGGAACTGGCTGATGAAGACGGGATTTTGCGCAGTTCCGGAGTAACTGCCAGATGGAACTTTTTTGATTGGAGTTTTGAATCCAACGGTTATGGCTGCAGCGGAGCCAAAGAATCCATGCTCACATCACTGTTTATTATTGCAGTGAAAACTGTTGAAAAACTTGCTGCATTTACCGGTTATGCTTACGATGGCAAAAAAAATCGCGCCCGCCGGGAATTGAGTGCTGCCAATCTGGAAAAACGTTTCGTTTCTCCGGAGTCCGGCTGGATCGTCGATGAGCTTTGTACTGAAAAAGATCCGGTGAAATTGTCCAGCCAGCTCGCTCATGCATTATGGCTGCTTACCGGAGAAGCCTCGGAAGCTGGAATGCCGTTTTTTGCCGCGGCACTGGTTTCGGAAAAGTGCCTGATGCCGGATTTTTATCTTCATTACTTCTGGTTTTCGGCATCGGCGGTTTGCGGTGTCGAAAATATCGGTTTGGAGAGGATAAGAAAGTATTGGGGCAGATGTATAGCCACCGGTTCTCCGACGTTGTATGAAGCCGGGATTCATGGTTTCGGAGTTGAAGCAATGGATGGTTCCGGCAGTCTGTGCCATGCATTCGGTACGATACCGGTGAATTTCTTTCAGAGAGTTATTCTGGGGGTAAGACCGTTATTACCCGGTTTCCGGGAGTTTGCGTTTGCACCCCGGCTTTTTGATTTGGAATTTGCCAAAGGCAGGATCCCGGTTCCGGGTGGTGCAATAAAAGTTGAAATTTCCCGTCAGGAGTATAAAATTACGATCCCGGATGGTTATATTTGCCGCTTGCCGGATGAGCGCATACTTACTGCCGGAGAGTACTCCGGCAGTATCATGGAATCAGCACGGGAAAACAAGTAAAAGGAGAAACTGTATTATGAGCAGAATTGAAAAAAATTATCTCGCAGCCAAAGAGGAATATGCCGCTTTGGGAGTTGACACCGATGCGGCATTGCGGCGTCTGGCAGCTGAACCGGTATCCATCCACGCCTGGCAGGGGGATGATGTCAAAGGTTTTGAAGCTGTAGAACACGATCTGACCGGCGGTTGTCAAGTCACCGGCAACTATCCAGGTGCCGCCCGCAACGCCGGTGAATTGCGGCAGGATCTGGATAAAGCGATGAGCCTGCTTGCCGGAACTTTGCGGGTGAATCTGCAAGCTCATGAAGTGGATAAGATGTTCCCCGGTCAGGATCGCGATGCATTGACCATCGATAATTATGCCGATTGGCTCGCCTGGGCGCAGGAACGTAAAATCGGTCTGGATCTGGCTCCGGCTTATTATTCCCATGAAAAACTCGATCACGGTCTTTCGCTTTCTCATCCGGATCTGGCTATCCGGAAATTCTGGATTGATCACGGCAAAGCGTGCCGCCGGATCGGGGCTCAATTCGGCAAAGTATTGGGAACTCCATGTTTGTGCAATGTGTGGGTGCCGGACGGATTCAAAGATATTCCCGCCGACCGGCTGATTTTGCGGCAGAGGCCGCTGGAATCACTGGATGCCACCTTTGAGGAAAATTTCCCGGAAACGGAACTTCTGGATGCCGTGGAATCCAAACTTTTCGGTATCGGTGCAGAATCATTTACCGTGGGTTCTCATGATTTTTACCTCTCTTATGCTGCGAAAAACCACAAATTGATCTGTCTGGATTCCGGACACTTCCATCCGACCGAATCCATAGGGGACAAAATTTCCGCCATCTGCTGTCAGCAGGGAAAAATCCTGCTGCATGTCAGCCGAGGGGTGCGCTGGGACAGCGACCATGTGATTCTGCTCAACGATGAATTGCTGTCTATCGCCCGGGAAACAATTCGCGGTGCGGGCAAAAATCAGGTGTATATCGCATTGGATTATTTCGATGCCAGCATCAACCGCGTGGGGGCATGGGTGATCGGTACACGCAATATGCAAAAAGCCCTGCTGGTCGCCTTGCTGGAACCATTTGCCAAAATTTGCGAAGCGGAATACTCCTTTGACTTCACCAGCCGGATGGCGCAAATGGAAGCTGCCAAAGCTCTGCCGTGGGGCGCGGTTTGGAACTACTTCTGCGAAACAAATAATATCCCGCCGGACTGGGAGTTTATGGAAAATATTCGAACCTATGAAAATCAGGTTCTCTCCCGCAGATAATCAACTTTGTCAGCTTATTGAAAAACCGGCATTACTTTTGAGAAAAAAGAGCAATGCCGGTAATTTTCTGTTTTCAACGTTTCATCGGCGTGATGATCTGACAATCATGCGAGGGCATCATTCCGTAAAACTGATATCCCATGGAATCAGGTCACGAACCTTTTTGCAGGACGAAATCAGCGGTTGTGAATAGGGACCATGAGCGTAATCAGCCACCCCAAAGGTGATCGCCAAGCCGAGTTTTGTGCCCAAAAAGCGGTGGAGTTTGTTGTATTTACCGCCGGAAATATGGATGAACGGCTTCGCAAATGACCTGCCAAGGATCAAGTCGGCACGGATCGCTTCCAGAAATCCCTCCTCGGTATTGCAGTTGGTGACGATTTTGCAAATATCTGCGCCGCGATCCGATTGGATTTCAAGATAATTTATGATCTCTCCAGCGGATTTTGGCGGTAATCCCGGCATGTGAGATGAAATAAGAACCTTACTCCCGCGCTCATGGATTTGAGCAATAAGTTTCTTCTGTCTGGCAACGGCTGCCGGCTCCATGGTCAACTCATCATCACTTGGGGCATACAAATCGCCCATCACGTCAATAACTTCAGCACCCGCTTCCGCTGCCCGCAGCAGGAATTCCTGCCGGGCTTCATCGTCATTGCCGAACCATTGACAGTTGCGGTAGCAGATGAACATAAACGGCAGCGGAACTTCTCCCATAAGCAGTCTGAAGTTATCTGTCGTGCGTTCTTCCGGAGGAAGATTATTTATTTCCAGTGCGATCCCATCGGCTCCATCCGCCGCCGCTGCCCGGATCCTTGCGGCAAATTCCGGGATTGATGATGCGGTAAGCAGGGCGGTAACCGCAGTTTCCTGCCGGTTGAAAAAAGATTTTTTCATCATGTTCACTCTCCGTCACAGAAGGTCAAAACAACTTTGCCGATATTTTCCGCCCGCCGGAGGACTCCGTGAGCCGATTCGACTTCCCGGATCGGAAAAACGGCGTGGATATTGGTAATAAGTTTTCTTTTGGTAAATTCCGGCCAGAGTTCTTTTTGCAGAGCCTGCAGGATAGCGGTTTTTTCTTCGGAAGTGCGACTGCGCAACGTGCTGCCGATCAGACGGATCCGTTTGCGCCATACCGTTTCGAGATCGATTTGCGTCATGCCGCCCGCCATTGTGGCGATCATGATCCAGCGGCCGCCGAAGACCATGTTTTTGAAGTTTTCCCCCATGATTTTTCCCCCGATACAATCCAATGCGACCGTCGGCGGATTAGCTTCGATCACCGGGCGGACATCTTCGGTACGGTAATCCAGTACAAAATCCGCGCCGAGTTTCCGGACGAATTCCGCCTTTTCCGGAGAATCAATGGTGGTAATGACTTTTGCCCCTTTCAGTTTGGCAAATTGGATCGCAGCCAGACCTACTCCGCTGGCACCGGCCTGCATGTAAAAGACATCTCCGGGGTTCAAGCCGCCGGCTTCAAGCTGCAAATTCAGATAAACCGTTGCCCAAACCTCCGGTAAGGTGGCGGCTTCGATCATCGAAAGCCCCTCCGGGATTGGGATCACCATTCCTGCCGGAGCAGTTACCAATTCCGAGTACCCCCCGCCGCCGAGCAGAGCGCAAACCTTGTCTCCGGCTTTGACGTGACAATTTTCCGGAGCTTCCAACACGGTTCCGGAAACTTCCAAACCGCACCATTGCGGCCAATCCGGCGGTGAAGCATAACAACCGTCTTTCTGCATCAAATCAGCGCGATTGACGGCAGCGGCATGAACTTTGATCAATACCTCTCCATCTTTACGTATGGGATCCGGAACTTCTTTCCACTCAAAATTCAACTGCGGATCAAGTATCATCGCGTACATTTTTTATTCTCCTTTATTTTTCCAATCAATATATCCGGAAGCAGCCAGGGTGACTTTATGCACCAACAGATCGTGTTCAAACGGATAAACGCTTTCCTTTTCTCCCCGGATCATTTCTGCCAATTCTGACAATTGTCCGGCATACCGATCAGATTGAACCGGGAAAGATATGGTATGCTTACCGGCCGGATAACCCATATCCTCCATTAAATCCATTTCGATAACTACACTTTTTCCATCAAAACGTTCGATCGGCGAAAAGATGATCGTTCCGTTGGTTCCCACGATACGGATCAGGCGTGATTGAGTACAATTTTTCTGACGGCTGCAGGAGCTGACCACTGCAAATGCATTATGATATTCCAAAACCGCCAGACAGTTGTTTTTGATATTTTCCGGATCTCCCGGTGCTGAACGGAGAAAACCGGTCACGTTTTCCGGCTGCCCCATTGCCGCCACGATGAAGTCAATAAGGTGACACCCCAAGTTGAACATAAGACCGCCGGTAAAACGGGCAATATACTTCTGATAAGTTTCTCCGCCGTAAGCGTGATTCATATCCGCTTCAATGGAAATTGCTTCTCCGATCCATTTCTGCCGGATCGCTTTGATACAAAACTGAAATGCCGGATTCCCCCGGAACATGAACCCCATCTGAAACGGCAGTTTTTTCTCTTTGCAGATATCCAGCAGCTTTTTGTACAAATCCAAATCCACTCCAGCAGGTTTATCCATATGAATCGCCTTGCCATTTTTTGCACATTCAATGGCAAGTGCAACCAATTCATTATTCGGCACTTCAACTGTGACTGCCCGGATTTCCGGATCAGTAAGTACCTCTTCCAACGCGAGCATTTTATATTTCCGGAAAGGAGCATCCACATCGGTCAGATAATCCGGCGGCAAGTTGATCCCCAAATCATTGACCACTCCGGCGATCTCATAAACATCAGGCATCTTTTCCAGAGAATTGATCTTACCGGCAGCATGTTCATGAGTAAAACCGATTTGCGCAATTTTGATTTTTTGCATTTCAACAGAACTCCCTTTATCCAATATTTTCACCGGCGTCCGGATCAATTTTTGTCCAATCCAGCAATATTCCCAACGGCGGATTGGGACGCATGCCGATTTTTTCAAATATCTCACCGGCATTTTCCGGAGAGGCAATTTCTGAAATGATCGGTGAAACGTCCAGCTTCCCGGCTTTTACCAATTTGAAAAATGTTTTGTAATCATCAACTTCCGGCCATCCCCACTCTGTGCGGTCGCCTTGCGGACGGGCAGAAGTGTGAGTCCCCAAAAGGTAAATCCCTTTGCAGTGCACATATTTATAAAAGTCAATTGTCTGGTCTGAAATGCGGGTACAGCCTAATAATGAAATTCTGCCATTGCAAGCAGTACACTCCAAACACTGTTGCAGTGCCTTGATATTTCCGGTAACTTCAATGGCTTTTTCCACTCCCTTTCCCTCTGTCAATTCCAGCACGCGTGAGATATAATCTTCTGCCATCGGATCAAGAGCGTAATTGGCACCGAGTTTCAGCGCCAGTTCGCGGCGTTCCGGAGAACAATCACTGACAATAACCGGATAAGCTCCGGCTATCCTTGCCAATTGACCTGCCAACAGTCCCAGCAATCCCTGACCCGCTATAAGACATGCTTCGCCGAGTTGGATTTGCAACTTGCGGACAGCCAGCAGCGGAAATGAACAAAGATGCGCGACTGCAGCAATTTTTATATCAAATCCATCCGGGATCAAGCACATGTATTCGTCTTCCGTCCGGACGATCCATGACCGGTGACCGCCCCACGCGGCGACCACACGATCTCCGGGCTTGTAATTTTTTACCTTTGAACCGGTGCAGACGATATGTCCGGAGGTAGTGTACCCCGGATAATGCGGGAAGTTACCTCCTGCAGTTTTTGTATTTGGCATCTCATGGAAATTGGCAAGCTCCGTTCCGGCACTGATCAGATCATAGTCAGTTTTTATAAGCACCTGATCCGGCTGCAGAGAAAAATTTTCATCCCGTCTCTCAAAAACAGCGACCTCTTTCTCCGGGAAATAAACCATTGAAACATTCATATTCTGCAAATTCTCCAACCGTATATTTTTACTTCAACGTACCAGCAGACGGCCGCCATCGATAACATGCGCCGAACCGGTGATAAAAGCTGCTTTATCAGAACAAAGATAAAGTATGAAATCCACCAGTTCGATAGGTTCAGCCGCTCTGCCCAGCAATGTTTTCATGCTTGCCATCCCGGGACGGGTCAATACCGGTCCGGGGATCACACAACACGAACGGACATTATGCGGAGCGCCTAAAATCGCCAGAGATTTGGTCATTCCTTTCATTGCACTTTTTTCGGCAGAATAATCCAGTGTCGGCCCGCCGCCGCCCTCTTCGCCGGAGACGGAACCGAAATTGATGATGACGCCATACTTACGTTCCATCATTCCGGCAAGAACCGCCCGGCAGCAGTAGATCGCACCGCGCAAATTGACATCAATTCCCCAATCGATTACTTCAATGGGAAGCTGCTCAAAACTGTAATTACTGCTATTGCAGCAGCGGGCAGCCAGACCGCCGGCTGCATTGAGTAAAATATCTACCGCACCAAATTTTTCAATGATTTCTCCGACGGCGGACTCTACTTCAGAATATTTGCGAATATCTGTTTTTAACGTCAGCACATTGCCGCCGGCTGCTTTTATTCCGGCTTCTGCTGAAGCCAGCGCTGCTTCATTTACATCAAGTAATGCAACATTTGCGCCCAATTCCGCAAACTTCTGCCCGGAAAGCAATCCCATGCCGGAAGCTCCGCCGGTGATCATCACAGTTTTTCCAGAAAAATCCATAATCATACATCTCCCTAAAAAGTGTTTTTGTCAAGGTAAACTCTCTAAATATAATTTAATTTGAAAAATCTTTTCTGCAAGTCAAAAAAACGATTCTAAAGGAAAAACTTTCTGCAACAGATGACTTGATTTCGCAAATAATGGTGATATATTAAAAATGTTTCACAAAAGGAGAAAATGTTTCATGAATATCCGCAAAATCGCAGACATCGCCGGAGTATCTCCAGCTACGGTATCAAGGGTTTTCAGTCGTAATCCGGGGGTGAATAAGGATATCGCCGATAAAATCAGAAAGATCGCCGTAAAATACAACTATCATCCGCGAATTTCTGAAAAGCTGAAAAACGTGCTGATCATCACTCCTTACAACGGTTCATATCCGGTGCAAAGCTGCATTGATATGCTGCTTATGGCACTGACTGCGGAACTGCCCGAAGCCGGATTCCGGGTGGAGATCCTGCCGATAAACAGTTTGGAAAGAGTCCCGGATATCCGTTTTTGTGCAGCGGCAGCGATCGGGATCGAGCCGTCGGCACTGGCTGATTGGGAAGATAAATTTGCTGAACCGCTAATCTTTATGGATCGTCACCCGGGTGCCGTCAAATCTGGTAATAATGTTTTCTTTGTCAATTCCGATGAATTTTCCGGGATGGAACTGGCTTTGAAACATCTCAAAGAACGCAACTGCCGAAAAATCGGATGTATTATCCACGGTAATCCCGGTGAAGGCAACGTGTCATTACGGGAACAGGCGATCCGTGCCGCTTTGAAAAAACTTGATTTGCCGGATGCTTCGCAATTGATCCACTTTTCCGGAAATGACAACAGCCGCTATGTCGAACAGGTCGGCAAACTTCTGAAACTTGGAGTCGATGCCCTTTTTTGCCCGGGAGGATGCGCCGGCATAACCGTGCTGTATGCTATGTCGCTATTCAACAAACGGATCCCGGAAGATATCTCACTGATCGCTTCGGAGCAGACTTTTTTCTCAAACTACGCCGTTCCGCCCCAGACCACGGTCACCCAGGAATATCAGCAGCTCGCCCGGAAAGTCCGGGAACTTATTGAAAAATATCTGGCAGGAGAAAATATTCCCCGGATTTCCACTCTGCCTTACCGGTTGATTGTCAGAGAGAGTGTAAAATAATACGTGACAGTCTCCAAACAGCAGTTCCGGACGATGTTTGCATCACCTGCGCTCCGATTCGCGACGGTGCTTCGCAGATAAATTTGTCCGGTCATAAAAATCACCGGAAATATATGCGGGGGGTTTTAAAAATCAAAAACCACCAGTCCAACTGGTGGTTTTTGATTTTGAATCATGGGAGCGGAACGCTTATTTTTGGATTTCAGTATTCTGTTCATTATCCGCATCTACAGCTTCCAACTCGGCTTTGTCAGCAAGTGACATGTTGCCGGAAACGGTTCCGTTGTCCAAGTGGTTCACTACCCGTGTTTCCAGCGCTCTGAAGAGGGCGATCAGGTCTTTGATACCGCCCCATCCGAACCAGAACGTAGTGATCAAAGCAATGGCTCCCGGAACCAGAACGTGAGTGATGTAGAAGTAATCGCTCCACCATTTTGCAGAGAATGGCGAGAAGTAGTTCCAGATCATGACCACCAGGAAGATCAGCAGGAATTGGTAAATAAAGGTGAATATGAAAAATCCCCACGCAATCGCTTTGTCTCCGGTCGAGTATTCTTTGTTGATTCCGATGATCTGCTTGAAAATTCCTTTCCAGCTGAATTTGACCGTATCTTTTTTGTCGCCGTCCAGATTGTATTTGCCGCGGTGGAGCATGCGGTCAAGATTGAACGGCTCTTTGCAGGTCGCATAGGAGACGATCACATAGAGGAGCAGCGTGATGATCATGGTCATAAAGTAAAACTCATAGGAGTTGATCGGGCAGCGCAGCGGATTCATTTCCCATTTGATAAAGGGCAGGGGATCAGACAGGGTCTTTAAAACATTCCCCACGGAATCAACCATGTCATGACGCTGCAGCCAGGGGTAAATGTGAGATGGCCAGCAACGGTCAATGGTAATTGTAATAAAGGACAGGAACATACCGGTCAACAGACTTGTCCATGCTGCGGCAGTTGTCCCGATACGGCTGTAAAGCCCGAAGATCATCACCGGACCGCAGCCGCCTGTCCACATCATACAGACGATGGTGACGAAAAGGTTGATATAGGTCAACTGCGCCATATAGATCGATATGAAAAAGAAGATGACTCCGACTCCGATCGATACCCATCTCAATGCCCAGACGTGCTGATTCATGGTTAAAGGCTTTTTGCAAAGCGGTACCACCACATCCTGGGTAAAGGTCAGAGAAGCACTGTAAATACGGGTGTCATCAGTGGAGATCATTGCCATGACCATCAGCAGGAAAAAGAGTCCGACTATGCCTTGCGGCAGGACTTCCCGCATAACAGCGGCAAATTGCAGCTGGTGGAAATAGGTGCGGTATTGCTGAAACTTCGCATTGCCGACGGCTTCACGTTCGATTTTATCCATGTCAGCAGTACTGCTGTCGCCTTTGAGCAGCTCCTGATGAATGGGAGCAAGAAATTTGGTGTCGATATTTTCTTTGGTACTCAACGGGGCGTCGACCCCGACTTCGTGAATGATCGGTTTGGCTTCATGAACGACGTTGTCCAAACGGGTTTTCATTTCCGGAGTGAGGTTGAGCATGGTTTCTTCGTTCACTTTTTCAGCGAGATGGGAACGAACCTGGTGCGCTTCCGTGGCGAAGTCTTTGTGGTTAAGCAGCGTAATCAGCATGATCGCAAAAAGGATATGTAAAATGGTATTGAGCTGTCCGCGCCAGGTGCCGAGCAGATCACCCATTTTTGCTTCGTGCGGAGATCTGGCGGCGGTGGAGTAACCGGCACCGATCCAGCTGGCACGGTGAATAATATTGGCGACAAACGGGAGGATCAACAAACTGAAAAGATTGAAGTCGCGCAAATCCGATATATCAAAGGGATTGAGGAAACTTTCTTTGGGAACACGGTCGAGCATCACCGGAACGATCTGGTTTGACCAGTCAAATTTATAGAGGACAAAGCCGACGAACATCACCATAATAGGATACATGAGCATACCCTGGATACTGTCAGTAATCAGCAGTGCCAGAGTTCCACCCATGCAAATGATGCTTATCGCAAGGAAAAGACAGATCGCCATGATCAGCATGAATACAGATATTCTCATGCCGAGAAATTCGATATGAGTCGGCAGGTCAAGGAAAAAGATAAAGAATCTGGCGGCGATCGCCGGCATAATTGAGTTGGCAATGATTTCAGAAATCGAACGCAGACCGGCCGCAAAAATGCGGAATTTCCGGCTGTAACGCATTTCCAGGAATTGCCCCAGACTCATCGCTTTGGTTTCCCGGAAGCGGTAGTTGCAGAATCCGGTCAATCCCATGATCATACTCAACGGCAGCAGCATACTGGACCAGAAACTCATCGCAAAACCGGTTTTGTAGTTCACTTCCATTGTGGATACAATTCCGATAATGCTCAACGCAGTGGCAATACCTCCTACATTGATGATATATCTGCCGCAAACCCGTCCGGCAGAAAGATAATCTGCAACACTGCGGACATATCTCCTTGAAAATAACCCCATCCCGTAAACAAATGCGACAGGAATTATGACAATCATCCAGTCAATCCAACTCATGAAATCCCCCCTTTTTAAGTAGAATTAAGTAGAATTCAGGTGGAGATTGTTCAATGCACCATGCAATGATAATAACCCCAATCCCCACACTTGTGTCAATTATTTATTTAAACGTATCTGAATGTACGTTTATTTTATTTCAAAACCGTAAATCTTTAAAAAGGTGCCGTAAATCATGATTTTACCTTTTTTGTTTACATAATGGTTTAGTTGTTTATTAAAATATACACTGCTGTGTGAAAAAATCAAGTGTCAAGTGAATAAAAAGAGGTAATTTGCTCACTTATGTAAGAATAAATTTTTTGCTGACTCCTGCTGCCATCCCATGACCGTTCCGCCGGTTTTGTATAATTGCCGGAAGATTTCAATATTCTCATCTTATCCCGGTCGTGCAGATGGTATTCCAGAAGCGTCATAATAATATTCTGCAGCCGACGGTTTTTTACCGGAAACATGGTTTCAACCCTGCGGTCAAGATTGCGGGTCATCCAGTCGGCGCTTGAGCAGAAAAGTTTTCCATCTCCGTTATTGCCGAAAAAGAATATGCGGGAGTGTTCCAAATAGCGGTCGATAATGCTGATTATCCGCAGATTTTTTTCATTCGGCAACGGCCGCAGACAACATATTCCGCGCACGATCAAATCTGTTTTTACTCCGGCAGCAGCGGCACGATGCAGCAAACGGATCATTTGCGGGTCGGATAGACTGTTCATTTTAGCGATGATCCTGCCGTTTCTGCCAAGTGAAATTTCATGTTCGATCAGCCGGATAAGATCGCTGCGCAGATTGAATGGTGAAACACTCAACTTATGCCATTTGTCCGGAGGCTCTGTTCCGCCGGTGAGCAGATTGAACAGCAGTGCCGCATCGGTACACAACTCCTCGTCACAGGTCAACAGACTTAAGTCGGTGTAAAGTTCGGCAGTTTTGTCATTGTAGTTGCCGGTTCCCAAATGGAGATAACGGCGAAGAGTGCCGGATTCTTTGCGGACGATCAACAGCGTTTTGCAATGGACCTTCAACCCGGGTATCCCGTAGACGACATGGGCTCCGGAATGGTCGAGTAATTCAGCCCAGGCGATGTTGTTGCTCTCGTCGAAACGCGCTTTAAGTTCCACCAGAACGGTGACCTGTTTGCCGTTTTCTGCGGCGCGCTGCAGCGCTTTAACGACCGGAGAATTGCCGCTTACCCGGTACAAGGTCTGTTTAATGGCGATCACATCCGGGTCTGCGGCTGCTTCTTCCAGCAATTTTACTATCGGGGCGAAACTCTGATACGGATGGACAAGCAGAATATCCTTTTGATTGGCAATGGCGGAGAAAACTGAATCGAAGCGGGTGAAAATTTCGGGCAGTACCGGTTTCCATGGCGCTTCCTGCAGTTCCGGCATATTTATCAGATCTATGAGAGAGGAGAATTGCTTGAGGTGAAGCATACCGGGGATGCGGTAACAATATTCCGGTTCCAGCTCCAAAGATGCGGCCAGGTATTTTTGCAGATTCAAATCACTGTGTGTCGCGGAAAACTCCACTCTGACCGGATCCCGGCGGCTGCGTTGCCGCAGTTTATCCTGCAGATGATGAAGCAGATCTTCATAATCATCATTGTCCAGTGCATAGTCCATGTCGCGGGTGATGCGGAAAATTTGCAGAGCCTGTACTCTCCCTCCCGGAAACAGCTCGGCAATATGGGCGGCAATGAGTTCCTCCATCAGAATAAATTCATTGACTGTCCCGGGGATCCGGATGAAACGGTCAAGCAGTTCCGGAACTTCCACTGCGGCGATCGTTTTTTTGCCGCTTTTAGGGAATTCCAAACGGACGGCGATTTCTATCGTTCCGGAATTAAGTAATGGAAAGGGCTTCCCATCTTGAATCGCCAGCGGAGTCAATACGGGTAAGATCTGCCGGGTAAAAGTGGAGCCAAGTTTTTTCTTTTGCGCTACAGAAAGTTCCTTGAAATTGCGGAGCCGGATACCGTAATCCGCCAATTGCGGCAGAATTTCTCCATTCAACAGCGAATACTGTTTTTTCAGTAACCCGGATATTTTGCGGTGAGCTTGCTGCAATTGTGATTCCGGGGAGTTCCCAGCCGGGTCAGGTGCGGTTTCTCCAGCCCGGATCAAATGGCGCAAATCGGCGATCCTGACCATGAAAAATTCATCCAGATTGCTGCTGAATATGGAGATGAATTTCAATCTTTCCAGCAATGGATTGGCAGTGATACCGGCTTCATCCAGCACCCGGGCATTGAAATCCAGCCACGATAATTCACGGCTGATGAATCCGGGATTTTCAGAAGAGGTTGTTGAACCAGCTTTTGGCTTCCGGATTGTAGTATTCATAATTCTTTTTGGCAAATTTTACAATGCCTTTAGCTGTGTAGTTGTCAACCCCGATGCGGACTTTTACCCAATCTTGTTTGCCGTCAACGAATTCCTGCGGACGGAAGAAGCCGACAAAACGGTCATCGACCATCATAACCACCCGGTCATTGCGCGCTGAACCATGCATTACCATCCACTGGGTTTTGCCCATACGGTCGATACGGAATTCCAAATCGTAGACATCCGGATTCCCGGGACGGGGAATGGCTCTTGCCTGCCGGATGCGTTTGCTGCTGAACAGCGCATTGGTATTGATGCAAATGCTGTTGTTTTCGTCGATGCTGATCTCTTTTTCCAGAATGGATGCCCGCGGATATTGGACTATTTGGAATACTCCGATATTGAATTTTGATTCAAAATCATCACTGGTGGGGTCTTCCGACGAGTAACTTTCTTCCAGAGCTTCCCGGAATATTTCACATCCGGAACAAAATACCAGCGAACACGCCAAAAGTACCAGAAAACGCAATTTTCCAAGTTTCATTTGTAAAAATCTCCAAAAAAATCCATATTTATTTTGTTAAACTTCTTGCGAATAGTTTGATGTTCATGTATATTAACCCCAAAATGGTAAAATTTCCAGTGAAAAGTGATAAAAAAATGAAAAAATATATGGTAATCGGCGATCCGGTGGGGCACAGCCGTTCCCCGGGGATGCAGAATGCGGCGTTTGAGCGTGCCGGTTTGGGCAGACCTTACGGGATACGTCATGTCGTGCCGGATGAGCTGCCGGAGTTTTTTGAATATGCCAGAAAAAATCTTGCCGGAGTCAATCTGACTGTTCCGCACAAACAGCAGGCTGTGCTGCTGGCAGATGAATTGACTTGCCGTGCTGAACGCTGCGGCAGTGTCAATACGCTGCTCATTTCGGATGGCAGAATATTGGGCGATTCTACCGACGGGATCGGATTGGAGGAAGCTCTCAAATATTGTTTTGACGAGGAATTGACCGGCAAACGGATCGTTTTTTGCGGGGCAGGCGGTGCCGCCAGGGCTACAGCGGTACATCTTGCCGGATGCGGATGCCGGGAAATCAGTTTTATCAACCGTACATTGAATAAAGCGCAGGAATTGGCAGATTTATGCCGCAAATATTATCCGGATCTGATAAGCTGTTGTACTGTCCCGGGAGATGAAAAATCTGTGGCAGAATTACTGGAGCGTGCCGATTTTTTAGTTCAGGCAACATCTGTCGGGTTAAAGCCGGATGATCCGCCGGCTCTGGCAGAAAAATTTTTCCATCCGGGCATGAATCTGCGGATATTTGATACGATCTATCATCCTACCGGATTGCAGAAGATCGCCGGAAAATTCAATATCCCCTGCGCCAACGGTAAAGAAATGCTGATCCGGCAGGGAGCTGCCAGTTTTGAGTTGTGGACGGGGATCAAACCCGATTTGGAAGCTATGCGTGCGGGATTTGAAGAGGAGATCACCGGAAGATGCTGAATTGGGACATGTGGTATCATCAGTCTGCTGGTTACTGGTTCAATTCCTGGGGATTGAGTTATCCGTGGGTCGGAGCGGTCGTGATATTCTGGATTTTTGCATTCGGTGCATGTATCGGCAGTTTTCTCAATGTCTGCATCTGGCGGATACCCAGGGGGGAATCGCTCTCCAAAGCCTCAAGTCACTGTACGGTTTGCGGAAATCCCATTCGCTGGTATGATAACATCCCGGTAATCAGTTATCTGGTGCTGCGCGGGAAATGCCGGAGCTGCCGGACACCTTATTCAGCATCCTACTTTATGGTGGAGTTGTGCTGCGGGGTACTGGTTGCATTGCTGGTGCTGAAAACCGGTTTGCTCCGTCAGGATGCGGCAGTAATACCGGGGCGGATGCTGATGATTTTTTTTGGAGTGACCTGTGCAATGACTGATTTGCGATTCCGGGTGGTTCCGGACAAATTGACATATACCGGCATGGTATTGGCGCTGCTGACCGCGTGGATATTTCCGGGGGCGTGGTCAAGCGGCAGCCGTTGGGAAGCATTGTGGTTCTCTTTTGCCGGCGGCGCTCTGCCCGGAGGGGTGCTGGCAATATTCGCCTTGACCGGCAAATTGATTTGCCGCAAGAATATTATGGGATGGGGAGATATCAAATTTACGGTGCTTTGCGGAATGCTTCTCGGATTGCCGGGAGCGGTATTTGCGCTTTTTTGCGGTTCTTTTTTCGGAACCTATTGGGGGATCGCGATCACCCGCAAACTTGATGCTGCGCTGCCGTTTGTTCCGTTTATTACTCTGGGGACGTGGTTCTGGATGTTTTTTGATATCCCGATTTTGAATTTTGCAGTATCACTGATGATGAAATAACGACAATATTTTATATTTTTAAGAATTTGGGATGAAAGGATAAAAAATGGCACAATCAAAGCATGTCCGTCCGTCATGGGACAGGTATTTTATGGATATCGCCCATGTCGCCGCCAGCCGCAGCAATTGCAGCCGCCGTCAGGTCGCAGCCGTGGTCGTCAGGGATAAACAGATCATTTCCACCGGGTACAATGGTACTCCGCGGGGAATCAAAAACTGTTCAGACGGCGGTTGTCCGCGCTGTAATTCGGATGTTCCAAGCGGTGAGGGATTGGGGCAGTGTCTGTGCAGTCACGCTGAAGAAAATGCCATCGTTCAAGCGGCATATAATGGCATCCGGCTGAAAGGGGCAACATTGTACACGACTTTCAGTCCATGTTTGCTGTGTGCTAAAATGATCATCAATGCCGGAATCGTGGAAGTGGTGTATCACCAGCATTATACGATTGATGATGTATCTATGAATCTTTTGCACGAAGCAGGCGTGGTTGTCCGTTCTATTGATGAAGGCGAGGCAAAATGAAAGATCCGCAAAGTTGTCTGCTTGCCCTTGAGGATGCCGTTGCGTGGCGGGATGAACTTCGCCGTCAAGGAAAAAAGCTGGTTGTAACCAATGGCTGTTTCGATTTGATGCACCGCGGACATGCTTCATATTTGATCGAAGCGGCAAAACTGGGGGATGAACTGCTGGTGCTGATAAATTCTGATGCTTCTGTCCGGGAACTCAAAGGTGATACCCGTCCTCTGGTTTCCCAGAATGACCGGGCATATTTACTTGCCGCATTGGAATCTGTCAGCAAAGTTGTGGTATTTGACAGCAGCCGCTGTGACAAAGAGCTTGCCGCTTTGCAGCCGGATGTATATGCCAAAGCCGGTGACTATACATTGGAAAAGCTCGATCCTTCGGAACGTGCGGCACTGGAAAACTCCGGCAGTGAAATCGTATTCATGCCCTTTGTTTCCGGTTTTTCCACTACCAATATTGTTGAAAAAATCGCCGCGTCACTGCGGTAAGATGATACTTTTACGCGAAAAAAGCCCCGGTTCAGAAATGAGCCGGGGCTTTTGGGATACTTTTACTGCTGTTTGTGTTTGGCTGATTCACGCATTTTCTGAAAGAGGGCAAACAGCGGCGGAATAAATGTTACGCCGAGGATCGTTGCACTCAACATCCCCCAGAATGTGACGATGCCGATGACTTTGCGGCTCTCTGCTCCGGCTCCGGTCGCAAAAAGCATCGGAAGCACACCGAATACAAAACTCCATGCTGTCATCAGCACAGCCCGGTAACGGTAGTTTGCACCATTGATCGCCGAACGGGCGATAGATTTGCCTGCGGAACGTTCCTGCATGGAGAATTCCACCATCAGAATGGTACTTTTTGCACATAATCCGATCAGCATTATCAATCCCAGCTGGGCGTAGATATCCAACAGCATTCCGGTTGCCGCCATCGACAAAACTCCGCCCAGAAAGGCGAATGCCACCGACAGGATCACCGGCAGCGGGATCGTCCATGATTCATACTGCGCCACCAGAAAGAGGTAGCCGAAAATCACCGCCATGACCATCAGCAGCACGATTTGTCCGTCGTTGTTCCGCTCCTGATAACTCATATCGGTCCAGTTGACGGAGTACTCTCTGGAGAAGTTCTCTTCCACAAGCTTTTCGATTCGGGTCATGATTTTCGCAGTTGATGCACCGGGAACGGGAATGATCGTTATTCCGGCAGACATGTTCTGGTTGAAACGTTCTATTTTTCTGGCGCCAAGCATGGTTTTTATGGAAGTAAAGGCATTCAGCGGTACAGGTTCTCCTTTTGAATTCATTACTTCCATTTCTTCGACCGCATTCAGATCGCGCCGTTCGTTTCCATCGAACTGCATTTTTACTTTGAAAGAGTACCCATTGATGTTGAAGTCATTCACATACATACTGCCTAAATTGCTCTGCAAGGCAGTGAAAAGAGATGCGGTGCTGACTCCGAGAAATTCGGCTTTGCTCCGGTCTATTTCCAGGTAATATTGCGGGGTTTTGGCATCAAATCCGGAGAAAGCGAATGCGACTTCCGGCATGATTTCCTTATTATTGAGCAAACCGAGCAGTTTGCCGGTTTCCCTGCCGAATTGCTGCGGGGTGTCACTGCCTGCCGTGCGGAAGGCAAAAGTTACACCGCCGGTAACTCCCAGCCCCATTATAGCGGGCGGCTGGAATACCCGGATGATCCCGGCAGAGTTTTCCGTACCTATTTCAGCAAGTTTGGCATTGATGGAGTTGATATCCAGTCCCGGTGCATTGCGTTTGCCCCATTCATTGAGGGTGACGATGAAAAAACCGAGATTTTCGCTTGCACCGCTGAATATGGAAAAACCGGATACGGTCAGTACATTGCTGACCCCGGGGACTTTTTTCGCTTCGGCGGCGAATTGTTCTGCTGCTGCCGAAGTAGCTGCCAGCGAAGCTCCCGGGCGGAGTTCGATTTCGCACATCAGCACCCCTTTGTCTTCAGCCGGCAGGAAGCCACCGGGCAATCTGACTCCCAGAAAGAAGCAGCATCCCAATGCCGTCAGCATGAGAATGATTGTCAGATAAAAACGGCGGATGAGGATCCTTGATAAGCCGATAAATCCCTTTTTGGTGCTGTTGAGCGAGAAGTCGAACCATCGGAAAAAGAAGATCTTTTTTTCCGGTGTCGGACGGAGTATCAGCGCGCACAGTGCCGGACTTAAAGTCAAGGCGTTGAATGCGGAAATACATAGTGAAATACACATCGTTACCGCAAACTGCTTATAAATCGTTCCAACGATACCGCCGTAAAAACCGATCGGTGCATAGATCGCTACTGATACCAGTGTCGCCGCAATCACCGGACCGGTGATCTGTTTCATACTTTTTACAGTGGCATTTGCTGCTGAAAGCTTTTCTTCATCCATGATTCGCATGGTATTCTCAACCACGACGATCGCATTGTCCACCAGTGATCCGATCACGAGGATCAATCCAAACATAGTCAGCACGTTAATTGAGTAATCAAGACACTGCATGAATGCAAATGTTCCCAGCAGTGAAACCGGGATCGCCAGTGCGGGGATCAATGTGGCGCGCCAATCCTGCAGAAAGATCCAGGTGATCCCGACTACCAGTAAAAGTGTGGCGATCAGAGTAAAGGCGATTTCCCGGACATTTTCCAGAATATATGCGGTCGGGTCATAAGAAAGTTCAACGGTTACTCCGGCAGGGAAACGTTTCTTTAATTCGGTCATCAGTTCGTTGGCATCTTTTACCAGCTGAACTGCGTTGGCTCCATCCTGACGGTAAATCGCCAGTGCGATACAGGATTGTCCGTTGTATGAACCTTCATCGGTATATCGTTCTGCGCCAAGTTCGATACGGGCGATATCACCGAGTCGGATATCTTCTCCGGAAGATGTGGAAGCAATGATGATCTCTTCAAATTCCTGCGGCGTTTTGAGCCGTCCGGTGGTATCAATTTTCCATTGACAGAATTCGTTGGCACCTTCGCCGCCAACTGACCCCGGAGCAACCGGAATGTTTTGCGAATTGAGTTTGGCGATGACTGTTTCCGGAGTGATTTTCAGCGCGGACATTTTGACCGGATCCGGCCAGATGCGCATGGAGTAATTGCGTTCACCAAGGATCTCCACAAAACCCATCCCGTTGAGACGGGCGAGGGGATCTTTGACATTCATCCGGACATAGTTGGCAAGTTCCAGCAAAGATAATTCGCTTTCGTCTGTACGGAAAACGTACACACCGACCATGTCGGTGGATTGTTTTTTGGTGGTGACACCGATCGCAGTTACGGTCGGAGGCAGTTGAGCTTCGGCACGGGAAACGGCATTTTGGACATTCACCTGGGCGATATCGGAATCGATTCCCGGTTCAAAGGTCAAGGTGAGAGTGTAGTTGCCATTGTTGTCGCTTTCACTTTTAAAATAGAGCAGACCTTCGATGCCGTTGACCTGTTCTTCGATGACTCCGGCAATGGTTTCCGCGATGACCTGACTGGTGGCTCCGGGGTACATTGCGGTAACTTTGATCGTTGGCGGTGCGATTTCCGGATATTCTGCAATCGGCAGCCGCAAAAGACAAATCGTTCCGACAATAGCGGTGATAAGGGAGATGACAAATGCGAATTTGGGACGCCGTATGAAAAATTCTGCGAACATGTTATTCCCCTTATTCGTGGTTGGCTGTACGGACGGTCATGCCGTCCTGCAGTTTGTGTGACCCCTCGATAACCACCTCTTCTCCGGCAGAAACGCCGGATTTGATGATCTGGAGTTCCCCGGCAAGTCCGCCGGTAACCACTTCGCGGAAAACGGCACGTCCTTTTTTAATGACATATATCCCGGTGCCTTTTTCGGAAAGCACCAGTGCCGATGGCAGAACTGCGGTGAATTTCCCGCTGCTTTGATTGAGGTAAACAGTGACATAACCGCCGGGGATCAGCAGATTGTCCCGGTTTTGAAATTTCGCCCACAAGGTAACTGTATTGGTCGTACTGTTGATATGATTATCAACCAGAGTTATGCCGCAAGTTTCCGGATGAATGGATGAATCGGAAAGTTTGATGCTTACCGAACCGTTTTTCATGATTCCCTCTCGGCTTTTGAATTCTTTACGCAATACGGTTTCGCTGATGGCAAAGCGCACATTGATCGGGGAAACCATCGCTATATCGGCAAGTTTTTTGCCGTTGGGGGTGATCAGGTTGCCGACCGTGAAGGTGCTTTTGCCGATACGGCCGGTAATGGGAGCATAAATTTTGGTGTAAGACAGATCGTTTCTGGCATTGATCAGGGATGCTTCTACCTCTTTAAGCTGGGCTTTGGCAGAGTTGAGGTCAAAAAGTGAACGGTCGTAAACCGATTCTGAAACTGCTTTTTTTGCAATAAGCTCCTGATTCCGGGTGTATTCTCTGGTCATGAAGTCAACTTGAGAGAGAAGCTGTTCCCGGCGGGCAGCCAAAGCATCGACGGCGGCTTGATAAGTGGTGTCTTCCAGTTCAAAAAGCAGAGAACCTTTTTGGACGATTTCACCTTCTTTGAAGTGGATTTTTCGCAATTCTCCGGTCACCCGCGGCATGATATCGACTTTTTCAACGGCTTCGACCAATCCTGCGTACCGTCTGGGCGCGGTTTTTTCCACGGTCAGAACTTTGGATGTTTTTACGACCGGCACCGGTGCAGCCGCTTCCGTTGCACCGGCTGCTGCTGCAAACAGAAATAAAATTATGGTTTTTTTCATTGATTGTCCTCAATAGTTTGATGTTAGATGGTTCGGTTGCGAACTAATTTTATAATATAGCTCTTTTTTTAGTTTTTTTCAAGGGCAAAAGGTTTTATAAAAATAGATAAAATCGCAATTTTATTTGATTTATTTGCTTGAAAAAGAGAGTAAGCGGGGTATATTACTAAATAATGCATGTGTTGGAAATGTTTCCCATAACAGGAGTTTGCTGTACGGATGAATGATGTTACATTGGATATCTACATTATAAGCCGTCTTACGCATGCCTACTATGCCAGAGAGTTGGCAAAACTGGGAATCACAATGGCACAATTCCCGTTTATTATGGGGATCATAGAGAATGATGGTATTTCGCAGGATAAGCTGGCAAAACAGTTGCGGATGGGCAAAAGTACCACCACAGCCGTGATAAAACAGCTGGAGGAGAAAAAACTGATCGTCCGCGAGGTCGATGCTGCTGACCGGCGGAGTTTCAGGCTGCATGCTGCCGATTCAGCTCATGCATTGAAAAAAGAGATCGAAGCAGTGGTCGAACAGTGCAATATGTTGATTACATCAGATCTTGATGGAAACAGTTGCGGAGAGTTTTGCAATTTGCTTGCAGAGGTCAGATGCTGTACCGAGAAAAAAATCGGCAGCAGCGGCAACTGGCCGGATAAGTGAAGTAAGGCGGAAATGTGACCATAAGGAGGTATTCCGTGAACCGTATCGCATTGATCGGTATAATTGTTGAGGATGTCAACCAGGCAGCCGCAATAAATGAATTGCTGCATGAGTGCGGCAGTTACATTATCGGCAGAATGGGGGTTCCGCATCGGGAACGGGCATTGAGTGTTATCAGTGTGATACTGGATGCCCCCGGGGATGTCATTAACTCGCTTTCCGGTAAATTGGGCATGTTGCCCGGAGTGAGTGTGAAAACCGTTTGCTCCAAACAGAGTTTTCCCGGCAATGCTGCCGGAACGGAGGAATTATGAAGTATCTGGAACTGACCGTGGGAGCGGTGCTGGTCAACAACTTTGTGTTGACCCGTTTTTTGGGGATATGCCCTTTTTTGGGAGTATCTAAAAGATTGGATACTGCGTTGGGGATGGGGGGCGCGGTGACAGTGGTAATGACGCTGGCATCATGTATAACTTCAGTGATCTCCAACTACTTGCTGGTTTTTGATATCAATGATAAAGTGGTTGATTTGAGCTTTTTGAGGGTATTGACCTTTATTCTGGTCATTGCGGCACTGGTGCAGCTGCTGGAAATCATGCTGCAGAAAGTCAGTCCGGTTCTTTACCGGGCGTTGGGGATCTATCTGCCGCTTATTACCACTAATTGTGCGGTACTCGGAGCGGCTACGATAAATGCTGAAAGCGGGAGAAGTGTTTTGGATTCGACGGTTTTCGGGGCCTTCTCCGGAGTAGGTTTTGCCCTTGCTCTGCTGCTTTTTTCCAGCATCCGGGAAAAGCTTGAGCTTGCCGATCCTCCGAAAGCATTTGAAGGAACACCGATCGCATTGATTACTGCCGGGATACTGGCAATGGCGTTTGTCGGTTTTTCCGGATTGTGCTGAATTTCAGAAGGTGATTGCGTTATGGATTATATGGTTTTGCTTTATGCGATTTTGCTGATGGGGATTGCCGGTATCATCCTCGGGGTCGTTATCGCAGCATTTGTCAAATTGTTCCGTGTCAAGTCGGATCCCCGGGCGGATCTGGCACTTGAACTGCTTCCCGGTGCTAATTGCGGGGGATGCGGTAGAGCGGGGTGTGCGGATTTTGCCAAAGCCCTTGCTGCCGGAGAGGTCAGTCCGGCAAATTGTCCGGTTTCCAGTTCGGAACAAATTTCTGCGATTTCCATTGCACTCGGGATCGACTCCGGCAAGGTGGAGCGCAAGCAGGCAGTGGTTCTCTGCCGCAGTTTTATCGGTGAAGTTCGCAAAATGAATTATAATGGTGTTCAGGATTGTGTGGCGGCAAATATGGTTGCCGGCGGACCGGGAGAGTGTCGTTACGGTTGTCTCGGTTTGGGCACTTGTGCCCGCAAATGTCCTTTCGGTGCGATCGAGATCATCGGACAGGTGGCGGTCGTTCACCGGGAGTTGTGCGTCGGCTGCGGAAAATGTGCTGCAGCATGTCCCCGCGGAGTTATAAAAATGGTTCCGGCAGAAGCAGAAGTCCATGTTTATTGCCACTCTCCGATAAAAGGTGCCGAAAAACGAAAAATGTGTAAAGCCGGATGTATCGGTTGCGGCAAATGCAGCCGGATGTTGCCGGATGCTGTGAAAATGGATGGATTTTTGGCGCAAGTCGATTATGAATCGGTCACGGTTTTGGATCAGGAAGCCGTTTCTGCAGTAAAATGTCCGGTTGGCTGTTTGCTTACCGCTGATGAACGCCTGACCGCGGCATATAATAAATTGGAAGGAAGAGGTGATGAATAAGAGTTCCCGCAATGTGATGACCTTTTCCGGTGGAATTCATCCGGCAGGAGACGGAAAGGATTTGAGTTGCCGTCATGCTGTTCGCGGTGCTCCGATTCTGGAACGATATTTTGTTTTGCTGGCGGAAAATGCCGGTAAACCTCCGGTTCCCGTGGTGAAAAAAGGTGACAAAGTAAAAAAATATCAGTTGATTGCCCGGGCTGATGGATTTGTTTCAGCCAATCTGCATGCACCTACCAGTGGTGAAGTCGGCGGTATCGTTGAAGTTCCGGGACCCATGGGAGTCCCTGCTGCGGCGATAGAAATTATCGCTGATGGTGAAGATCGCGGAGATCCCCCGTTTGATCCGATCGAAAACTGGGAAACTGTCGATCCGGAAATCTTGCGTCAGCGGGTGATCGATGCCGGTCTGGTCGGTATGGGCGGCGCATCATTCCCATGCCATGTGAAGTTATCTCCTCCGGCGGATAAAAAAATAGATGAATTGATCCTTAATGGTGCTGAATGCGAGCCGTATTTGACCGCAGATCACCGGCTGATGTTTGAACATCCGCGCAAAGTTGCACGCGGAGCGGCAATTTTCGGCAGGATCCTCGGTGTGCGCCGTCCGGTGATCGGGGTGGAGATCAACAAAGGAGATGCTATTGAAGCATTGGAACGTTTTGAAGACCACTTCGGTGTTACAGTTGTGCCGCTCAAAGTACGTTATCCGCAAGGCTCGGAAAAACAACTGATCAATGCCATTACCAGGCGGACTGTCCGTTCAGGTGGATTGCCGATGGATGCCGGTTGCGTGGTGCAGAATGTCGGTACTGCCGCGGCACTGTCTGATGCTGTGATGAAAGGTATTCCGCTGGTTGAAAGAATCGTTACCGTCACCGGTGATGTGGTGGTTTCTCCGGGAAATTGGAAATTGAAAATCGGTACTCCGGCAATTGAAGCTGTAAAACTTGCCGGCGGGGTTACTGAAGAGCCGGGTAAACTTATTTTCGGCGGGCCGATGATGGGTTTTGCGCAAAAGTCGTTTCAGGTGCCGATCGCTAAAAATACTTCCGGTATTCTGCTGCTGCCGACGAAATTATCCGTCAATTATGAATCCAGCGGCTGTATCAGATGCGGCAGGTGTGTGCAGGGGTGTCCCATGCATTTGATGCCGTGTCTGTTGTCTACTGCCATCGAAGCTGATCGCTTTGATTTGGCATATCAGAATCATGTTATGGATTGCATGGAGTGCGGTTCATGCGCATACGTCTGTCCGGATCACCGTCCGCTGGTGCAGAATATCCGGCGGGCAAAAGCCGAGTTGCGCAAACAGCTCGCCAATAATGGAAAGTGACTTGAGTTATGGATGCACAGAATAATACAGGAGCAGTCAGATTGCCGACCGGCAGAAATTTGGTGTTGAGTTCCTCTCCGCACTTGTCTACCGGTGCAAATTTACGCAAGATCATGGGCGGAGTGCTGTTTGCACTTTTGCCGGCGATCATTGCATCGGTGTATTTTTTCGGATGGCGGGCATTGCTGATAATCGTTGTTTCGGCACTTTGCTGCATGGCGGCTGAAGCCATCTGGTGTGCCATGTCCGGGAAAGTGGTGTGGCGGACCGTCGGGGATCTTTCGGCGGCATTGACGGGAGTATTGCTGGCTCTGTGTCTGCCGGTAAGCACTCCGCTGTACATTTTGCCCATCGGGGCGATTCTGGCGATCTGGCTTGGTAAACAGGTTTACGGCGGACTGGGTAATAATCCCTTCAATCCGGCACTGGTAGCACGAGTCGGTCTGCTGATCGCTCTGCCTGCGGCATTGACCTTGTGGACACCGAGCCGGGGTATGGAAAACGGTGCTTATCCTGAACGCAGTATATTTTTCAGCGAAATAGATGCTGTAACTTGCGCCACTCCGCTCGGAGTAGCCGGAATAACGCCGAAAATTGTCGGTAAAAGTGTTGAGGCACAGCGTAATTTTGAGCATTTGAGCAGCCGGGAAATGCTTAAGAAATATTTTATCGGAGATCGTGCCGGGAGTTTGGGCGAAACCAGTGTGCTGGCATTGATCATCGGGTACATTATATTGGTTGCGTTGAATTTGATCAACTGGCGGGTACCGTTGTTTTTCATCGGTACAGTGGCGGTGTTTACCGGAATTATACACTTTTTCTTTCCGGGAGTCACGCCGGGACCATTATTTCACGTACTTAACGGAGGGTTGTTTCTCGGCGCAGTATTTATGGCAACGGACATGGTTACCAGTCCGATTACCGGTACCGGCTGTGTGATTTTTGCAGTTGGATGCGGGATCGTGACTTCGGTGATCCGGATTTTCGGTAATTACCCGGAAGGGGTGAGTTTTGCAATTTTGTTTATGAATGCGCTGGTTCCTTTGATTGACCGTTGCTGTGGTCATCGCCCGTTCGGTTATGTGCGCAGACGCAAAAAAGCGGAGACGGACAAATGAAATTGCGTGATCGTGAGAATATGTTGACACTGGGGCTGTTTTTGGGCGGGACGGCGATCGTAGCGGCGTTGGCCCTGGCACTGGTTTCCCAATTGACCGCAGAACCGATAAGCAAAGCCCGGAAGGAGAATCGGGCAAAAGCATTTCGCAGACTTTCGCTTCCTGAATTTGATCAGCTCGGTGAACCGGTTGAGGTCGATGGCGTGATTTTTTATCCGGTAAAAAATAAAGCCACGATCGTCGGGTTTATCGGGCAGGGGAGCGTTGCCGGGTATGGCGGTGAAATCGAACTGCTGGTCGGATTTAAGGGCGACGGCAAAATAACCGCTGTGCAGGTGTTGCGCCACAAAGAGACTCCGGGACTTGGGGCAAATGTTTGTGACCGTAAGTTTCAGAGGACGATATATAATTTGTTTGCCAAAGCTCCGGAGGTGCCGGAAAACCGTTGGCTGGATCAATTCAATTCCCGTGATTCTGCAGATCGCGGCAAGTGGAAAATTTCTAAAGATGGCGGACATTTGATTTACTTGACTGGTGCCACCGTGACCAGCCGGGCAATCGCCGGAGGAGTTGATAAAATTTGTGCAGCATTTTGCAGCGGCATTTTGAACGGAATGGAGAAACAATGATGAAAAACGGCGTGTTCAATGACTTCGCCAAAGGAATTTGGAAAGAAAACCCGGTATTGGTTTTGCTGTTGGGCACCTGTCCGACATTGGCATTGACCAGCAGTGCCGTTAATGGTTTCGGCATGGGGATCGCAACGACATGCGTTTTGCTGGGAAGCAATTTCGTAATCAGTCTGATCGCTTCGATAACGCCCAAAAAAATCCGGATCCCAGTCTATATCGTAGTTATTGCCGCATTTGTGACGGTGGTGGATCTGCTGTTGCAGGCGTATGCTCCGGCGGCACTTTATGAAGCATTGGGTATCTTTATTCCTCTGATTGTGGTAAATTGTATAGTTTTGGGCAGAGCAGAAGCATTTGCATCTAAAAATTCTCCATTCCGATCTATACTTGACGGATTAGGAATGGGGGTGGGATTTACGCTGACGCTTTCCATGTTGGGAGTGATCCGGGAGTTTTTGACTTGCGGTGCAGTATTCGGGATCAAATTGATTCCGGGGTGGACTACGGACTTTTTACTGCCGGGAGCGGCACCCGGAGCTTTTGTGATTGTCGGTTGCATTTTGGCGGTAAAAAATTACTTCAATCGCCGGGCAGCGATCCGTAACCATACTCTTTATGTTCCGCCGCGTGGGCTGAATTGCCGTAATTGCGGAATTTGCCGGATATCTGACGATTGAAGAAAAATCACTTTTTTTTGACTTTTTTAACGAAAATCACTTGTAAAAAACACAAACAAAGTGTAGTTTACGTACATGTATATTTGTGTAGTTCTTATTTTGTGTATCAGGAGAGTGATTTTTTATTATGAATCGCAAAACAGTCAGTCAGGCTCCGATCTATGTGCGGGATTCTTTGACCAGAGCAAGCCGCATGGCTTCTGTGCAGGATTTCGAGAGTGCAGTGGATATATTAGTTCCGATTATCGGCAAGCATCCGGATGTACCGGTCCTTTGCGACAAGTTGCGTGAATATGAGTTGGAAAAACTCAAAACGCAAGGCGGCGGAATCAAATTCGCAGTCAAATTTTGCGGTTTTTTCAAAGCTATTGCGGCAAGAATTGTTGCCGGTAAAGATCCGATAAAAGCCATGGCAATGTGTGAGAGCAACCTTGGCGCGTGTGTTGACAGTCCGGCGGTTCTTGCGGCATTGGCTGATATCAGCGATAATGCCGGTGCTCCATGGTGTGCGGTTTCCGCATTGAATGTTCTTTGTAAATTGCATCCGACACCGGCGCTGATGAAAAAACTTGCCGATGCCATGCAGCGCAATGGTCAGGGAATTGATGCACTGAAGATCCATCAGGATATGATTGCCAAAAGTTCTGATAAAAAGAACGTTGATAAAGCCGGTCTGCAGGCGGCAATGGTGCTTGCCAGCATTGAGCGCGGCAACTTCAACGATCAGAGAAGCAATAAAAAAGCTAATGCTGCCGATGCCGAAGATGCTATTATCCAGCAACTGTTGGATGGTACCATCCACGATGCTGATCAGGCGCAGTTGCTGATCGATCGTTTTTCTGCGGAGTTGCGGCGCAGAGATTCGGTCGATATGCGCCGTAAAATGGCGGATGCTTACATGGTTGCCGGCAAATATGAAGATGCCTTGAGAGAGTATCAGACCGTTGCGGAAAAGCTTGGCGTTCTTGATCCGGTGTTGGATAAGCATATTGAAAAAGCATATCTTGCTCAACTGCGTTTGGTCGCTGACACGATCAAAGCCAATCCGGAGGCTTATGAGAATGCGGAAGCGCAGATCGCTGATTTGGAAAAACAAATTTATGATTACCGTTTTGAGCATGTCACGATGCGGGCCCAGCGTTTTCCGAATGATATGCAATTGCAATTTGATCTCGGTGAATTTCAGTTTGAATTTGAAATGTATGATGCGGCAGTTGCGACATTTACGGCGGTTGCAGAAAACCCGCAAAAAAGGCGCGGCAGTCTGGTTTATCTCGGCAAATGTGCATTGATCGCTAATGATCCGGAAAAAGCGATCGGATTTTTGCAGGAGGCGGTCGATGATATGCCGCGTATGGACAGATACAAACGTGATGCGATGTATTATCTCGGCAATGCATTTGAAGTTGTCGGCAATGTTGAAAAAGCCAAAGAAAATTACCGGCAGATTTTGATCAGTATGAATAATTACCGTGACGTTCCCCAGCGCATGAGTGCGTTGGAATGTGCGGCAAATGAATAATTATTGGAATTATTATTTTTGTTAAGAATAATTGTTGGAAAGGATTTGAAAAATGGCAGATCAGGAAAACAATCAGATTCCGCCGATTGTTTCGGACGAAGATACCAGAACCAGAAAGACGGTTCGTTTGCGTACCATTGCTCCCGGAGCAACTGGTCCGAATATTGGTGCTGCTTCTGCTGAAGCACCTCAAGCCCCCGCAGCTCCTGCCGGAGAAGACGTTTCCAAACCCCGGTTGACCGTCAAATTGAAACCGGCAGCCCCGGAAGTTCCTCAAGCCCCCGCAGCTCCTGCCGGAGAAGACGTTTCCAAACCCCGGTTGACCGTCAAATTGAAACCGGCAGCCCCGGTTGAGCCGGCAGATGTTCCGACTGCGGATGAGGATGATACCAAAACCCGTATGACTGTCAAGTTGAAACCAGCTGCTCCGGTGGCACCGCAAATCCCTGCTGCCTCTCCGGCAATAGATGATACCAAAACCCGCATGACGGTTAAGTTGCAGCCGTCAGTTCCGGCTGGTCCGTCTGTACCATCGGTTCAGCAGGAATCCAACGGCGAGGATGATACCAAAACCCGCATGACTGTCAAGTTGAAACCAGCTGTCCCGACTTCTGCAGTTATCCCTGATACAAATACCCGAAAGAATCAGGTGCTTTCTACAGTGGAACAGACCGATGATGATGATCGTACTGTCAGAATACAGCGCCCTGGTAATAACGTGCCTCCGGCAGCAGCAGCGCCTGCTCCGCAGAAACCGGTCACCCCGGTCGTTCCGGCAGTAGCTCCGCAGAAACCGGTCACCCCGGTCGTTCCGGCAGCAGCTCCGCAGAAACCGGTCACTCCGGTCGTTCCGGCAGCAGCTCCGCAGAAACCGGTCACCCCGGTTGCCCCGGGCATGCCGCAGAAACCGGTCACCCCGGTTGCCCCAGGTATGCCGCAGAAACCTGGAATGCCTGGAGTTCCTCAAGGTGTTCCCGGAGTCTTAACGCCGACAAAATCACAACCGTCAACGTTTTATTTGATTATGGCAATATTGACATTGTTGTTGCTGATTGCAACTACTGTGTTGACGACATTCCATTATTTGGGTTTTGAGCATCTGATCGAGATTGAGATTCCCGGAATTCCTTTCGGGAAATGACGTCAGAGTGAAAATGTTATTTGATTGAGGAACGTTGTCATCGTTCCTCATTTTTATGTTAAGGGTATTGAAAAGTGAAAAGTTTGATCGTTATTCCGGCCCGTTATGGTTCAAAGCGTTTTCCGGGAAAACCGCTGGCAGAATTGTGTGGTAAACCTATTTTACAGCGGGTTTGGGAAATCGCTGATTCCGTATGCCGCAGCCGCAGCGGTTGTGAAGCTGTTGTGGCAACCGAAGAACCGGAGGCTGCCGGAGAAGGCAGTGCTAAAATCATTGAATTTTGTCAGCAGCACAACATTCCGGTGGAGATCACTCCGTCCAGTTGCCGTTCCGGTTCTGACCGGGTTTGGGCAGTTGCTGTCAACCGGGCAGAGCGGCCGGATGTATTGTTGAATCTGCAAGGAGACAATCCTTTGTGTCCGCCGCAGTTCATCAGCGCATTGCTGGATGCGTTTGAAAAACACCCGGAAACTCAGGTCGCTACTCCCTACACCCGCTTGGATTGGGATGCATTGGCAGCATTGAGAGAATCTAAAAAAGATTCGCCTTTCTCCGGGACGACGGCGATCATTGGTGCTGATGGTAATGCGAAGTGGTTTTCAAAAAATATTATTCCGGCGATCCGCGGAGAAGAAAAACTTGCTGCTGCCGGAGGTTTCTCTCCGGTATGCCGTCATGTTGGATTGTATGCCTATAAATTTGCCGCACTGGCGTATTTCTCCCAGGCTCCGCTTGGTGAATATGAAAAATTTGAGCAGCTTGAGCAGTTGCGTTTTATTGAAAACGGTATTCCGGTCCGGATGGTAGAAGTGACATATCCGGCCGGTTATGATGCCGCCACCAGCGGAGTTGATTCTCCGGAAGACCTTGTCAGGGCAGAAAAGCTGATCGCCAAAGCTGGAGAGTTGTTGAAATGAGTGAAGTTACCCGTTTGATAGTTGTCCGTCATGGAAATACGTTCAATTCCGGAGATGTTATCCTCCGGGTCGGCAGTGCAACAGATATTCCCTTGACCGAAACCGGCATGAAACAGGCATACGCTGCCGGAGCAATGATCGCAGAACTTGGATTTGATCCGCAGGTGATTTTCCACGCTCCGCTGCAGCGGACGTGTCAGAGTGCTGTCGGAATCGCGGCATCGTTTCCGGATGCTGCGTTGGAAGAAACAGAATTTCTCTCTGAATTGGACTACGGCAGTGATGACGGTAAACCGGAGGATGAGGTTGTTCTACGGTTGGGAATCGTTGAAGATCCCGCCGCTATAACTCCGGATACTGCGCTGGATGATTTGCGGGCTGCCGGTAAGGCAGCATTGAAAAGATGGGATGCTGAAGCCGTCCTTCCCAAGGCATGGTATTTCCTTGCCGAGCGGGCGGGTGAATTGGAAAAACAGTGGCAGGATTTCGCCGCATTGATTTTGGAAAAATATACCGGCAAGACTGTTGTGGCAGTTACCAGTAATGGTATCGCCAGATTTTCCAAAGCCATTTTGCCGGGAGGAGAGTCGCTGGAGGGTTCTCTGAAACTGGCAACCGGTGCATTCGGTGTTTATGAGTTTTCCGATGGAGCATGGCACAGTACCCGGTGGAATGTCCGTCCGCAACTTTAATTGAAATCAAACATTTTTGAAGGATATAGAAAATGACTGCAGAAGAAGCAAAAAAAATGGCATTGAATTATCATTCAGGTTGTCGTCCGGGAAAAATTGCGGTTAATTCCACCAAACCGTGCGATACAGCAGACGATCTTTCTCTGGCTTATACCCCCGGTGTGGCTCAACCGTGTCTGGAAATAAAGAATGATATAAAGCAGGTATGGCGTTACACATCCCGCGGTAATATGGTTGCTGTAGTCAGCGATGGAACTGCTGTTTTGGGATTGGGAAATATCGGTCCGGAAGCCGGATTGCCGGTTATGGAGGGAAAAGCCGTGCTTTTCAAACACTTTGCGGATATCGATGCTGTTCCGCTCTGTCTTGGAAAAGTTTTCAATGACCGCAACCGTACAGATGCCGCAAAGTTGATCGATGCCGTTGAACATCTTGAGCCGACGTTTGGAGGAATCAACCTCGAAGATATTGCTGCACCTGCTTGTTTTGAGGTCGAGCGTACTTTGAAACAGCGGATGAATATCCCGGTTTTCCACGATGATCAGCATGGTACTGCGATTATTTCGCTGGCAGCGATCATCAACGGTTTGCAGGTTGTTGGCAAAAAGATCGAAGATTGCCGTTTTGTCGTCAATGGTGCCGGTGCTGCAGGATTGGCATGCAGCCGTTTTTATCTTGCTGCCGGAGCAAAACTGGAAAACATGATGCTCTGTGATATCAATGGAGTGCTTCATACCGGCAGAACTGATTTGAGCGAAGAGCAGAAACTTTTTGCCAAAGATACCCCGTTGCGGACATTGAGTGAGGCGATCAAGGGAGCTGATATCTTTCTCGGATTTTCTGCCCCGGATTGTGTAAGTGCCGATATGGTGAAAAGCATGAATCGTGATGCGATCGTGTTTGCCATGGCAAATCCGACTCCGGAAATTTTCCCGGATGTGGCAATCGCTGCCGGAGCCGCATTGGCTGGTACCGGACGCAGTGATTTCCCAAATCAGATCAACAATGTGCTGGGATTTCCCGGGGTTTTCCGCGGGGCACTGGATGTTCGCGCCAAAGATATCAATGAAGAGATGAAACTTGCCGCCAGTCAGGCTTTGGCTGAATTGGCAACGATGGAATTCCCGGAGGATGTCAAAGAAATTCTTAAAAAGGCGTATCCGGCAGATGCGGCACGCGGAGTTTTTGATACTCCTGCCGGTATCCGCCCGGATATGGTGATCCCCAAACCGTTTGATCCCCGGGTAGTTCCACACGTGGCGCGCAAGGTCGCTGAAGCGGCAGTGCAAACCGGCGTTGCGCAGTTGCCGATCGACGATTTTGATGCTTATGAGGCTGAATTAACTGCACGTCTTAAACGGCGTTGAGGAGGTTTTTCATTGATTGAGTTGGAGCAGGAGATTGCCGCAATTGCCAGACAGCGGGCATTTCTGATCGGTTTTTTAGAGCAGGATCAGGATCGTTCGGTTGTGGAGTCGCAGCTGGATGAGTTGGCTGATCTGGTGAGAAATCTGGATATTATTCCGCTTGAACCGGAAGTTGTCCGCTTACGTGGATCACAGGTGCGTTACCGTACCGGTACCGGCAAAGCTGAAGAACTTGCCCGGATGGTTCAGGAGTGTGAAGCCGATCTTCTGGTGTTTGACTCGGATTTAACGCCATCCCAGCAGAGAAACTGGGAAAAACTTGCCGGTTGTCCGGTCGTGGGCAGGGAAGAGATCATTTTAGAAATTTTTGCTTCCAGAGCCCAAACCAAAGAGGCTGTTTTGCAAGTGGAACTGGCAAAACTGGAGTATTCTCTGCCGCGTCTGCACAAAGCTTGGACACACTTGTCCCGCCAGCGTGGCGGAGGGACGACCAATCGCGGGCAGGGGGAAGCACAATTGGAAACCGACCGCCGTTTGATCAAACGGCGGATTCAGCAGCTGAAAGACGAATTGGCTCTGGTTCGCAAACAACGCGCTTCACAACGCAAATCCCGTATCCGCCGACCGGTGGTACAAGGAGCGCTGGTCGGGTATACCAATGTCGGTAAATCTTCTTTGCTCAATGCATTGTGCAATGCGGACGTTTTTGTGAAAGATCAACTGTTTGCGACTCTTGATCCGACTGCCAGACGGATCATTTTGCCGGGTAATGTTGAAATGGTGTTGAATGATACTGTCGGATTTGTCCGGAAATTGCCGCATCAGTTGGTTGAAGCATTCAAATCGACACTGGAAGAAGCAGTGCTGGCAGATATTCTGTTGCTGGTTTTGGACATCTCATCTGATGATATCGATAATGAGTGGGAAACCACCTTGGGCGTTTTGCGTGAGTTGGGCGCGGATGAAAAAAGGATGATAGTTGTTTTCAACAAAACCGACTGCATTGATTGCGAGGCAGAGTCTGTAAAATTGGCAAGATTACGGGGGCTGTTTCCTGATGCCGTTTATGTGTCTGCTCATTCAGGAGAGGGGTTGGATGAATTGCGCCGGCTGCTGGCAGATTTTGCTTCCCGCTCCAGATGTCTGTTAAAAGCGGTGATACCGCCCAACCGTTATGATTTGATTACTCTGGTGCATAATTCCGGAAAAATATACGAGGAAACTTATGCTCCGGATGGTTCTGCTGAATTGATTTTTGCTATTGAAGAAAAATTTCAACACCGTTTCAAGGAGTTTCTGCAATGAATCGGATAAAATATTTTCTGGGATACACTCTGCTGATATTATGCTGCATGAGTGCGAGTGCCGCCCCGTCTCCATGGGATTCCTGGCGATCCGGATACACCAATTTTGAACATGGGGAAACTTTGCGTGAAAGAGGCAACTATACTGATGCACTCAAATATTTTGAAAAAGCCCGGAAAAATTATCAGGCAGTCCGTTCTGCGCGGCCGGATTGGAACCAGCGGGTCATTTCCGACCGGTTGAGAGATTGCGACCGCCAGATCACTGAATTGCGCCGTTTGCTGGGGGAGGGGCGCAAGGTCGCTCAAAATAATTCTTCGTCAGCAGCGGTTGCTCCGGTGGCACCGGCTGGTAAAAAAGGGCAAAATGCCAATCCCGGGCAAAGCGTAAAACCGGTGAGACCGGTCTCAACTAAAGATCATTCTCCTGTTGCGTCATCCGGGCATACGGTTAATATCGATATCCGGGAACTGGCGAAACTTCGGCAGGAGGTGACCGAGTCCAAGCTGCAAAATCAAAAACTTGAAAAAGAGTTGCAAAAACAGCGCAATTTGGAATCTGAAATCGCCGCACTCCTGCGTGATCGCAAAATTGCCGCGGATAAATATGCTTTGCTGGAAAAAAGATATCAGGCTCAGACTGCCGAATTGAAACGGCCGGAGGAACGTATAAAGACTTTGGAGCAACGGCTGATTTCAGAACGGATGAATGTTGAGCGTTTGGATAAAGAGCTGTCGGCGGCGAATCAACAGTTGAAAATAGAGAAAGAAAATTTCCGTTTGAGCAGTGTCGCTAAAAATGCACTTGAAGATTTGCTTAAACAGCGCAATGATGAATTGCTGAATTTGAATCGCAAAACAGGTGATTTGACCATCCGACTTGAGCAGTTCGAAAATCTGCAGGAGCGGTATATCCAACTGCAAACTTTGCAAAAAGAGGCAAAAATTGAAATCGAGCGTTTGAATAAACAGATATCTTCTTTGAGTAATGCCAATGCTTCCTTGAAAGAACAACAGCAGGATGCGGATAAACGAATTGCCGTGTTGACAGCAGAGCGTGACGCTTTGGGAAAAAATAAAGATGCTGCAACGATCGCTGATCGCAAATTAGAAGCCGAAATGGTATTGAATGCCGAACGACAAAAGATGCTGAATGCTGCAGAAGCGCGTAATAAAGAATTGCAGTCACAATTGATTGCTGCATCACAACGCTATGCCGAATTGCAGCTTCAAAAAAATGATGCAGAACAGAAAAGAGCATCTTTACAACGAGAATTGGACTTCATCGGCAATGATTTGCGTTCTGTGCAAAAAAAGTATTCAGCTCTGGAAGAGTCTTACCGACAGCTGCAGATGAATTTGGAACAGGAAAAGAACCATGCAAGAATCAATGCGGCAGAGTTGTCCGGATTGCGGGATCGCAACCGGGGATTGGAAGAGGATGTGAAACGTCTTTTTGACCGGGCTGAAGAGTTGGCAAAACGTTTGGCGACCCGTGAGAGTGCTGATTTTCGGGCGGCGGCTTCTGCCAGAGAGTCTGTAAAAAAACTGGAAGATGATCTGGCGGTTGCCCAAAATGAAATTTCAACATTGCAAACGTCGCTTGATTCCTGTAAAAAATCATTGACTGAAACGGAGCGCAAGTTGCGTGCTGTTAATGACGAAAACCTCAAAAATCGGGATGAAATAATCCTGGCAATGGAAAAGGAGAAAAAACTCCAGCAGGAAATCAATTCTCTGCAGCAATTGCGGAGCGATTATGAACAATTACAGAAAAATTTCAATGCACTGGCTGCTGAAAACCGGGAGAATCGGGCATTGGCAGAAGCTGCTAAACCCCGGCAGGCAGAGTTGGAACGAGCTAAATTGCGGTTGCTGGAAAATGCCCAGTTGAAACAATCACTGGCAAAAGAGCAACGGCTGAATGCCGAGTTGAAAAGTTCATACGAACAAAATCAGAGTGAATTAATACAGCTGCGTAAAAAGTCCGATGAATTTGAGGCATCCCGACGTAAATTGATCGAGTTGGAAGCTGCTGTCAAAGAAATTGAACGGTTTAAGAATCTGGAACGGGATCTTGCCGTTCTGCGGGAACGGGAAATCGAACTGGCGGCATTGAAGTTGAAATTCAGTGAGCAGGAGAGTTTATTAAGCAGTATCCGGGTCGAACTTGATAAATTGAAATCAACTAAAAGCAGGCTCGAAAAAGAACTGACAGCAGCACGGACTATCGATGAAGAAGTGCAAAAACTGCGTCGGGCAAATTATGAACTTGAAGCTTTGATCAAAAATCAGACCGCAGAACTGGGTGCTTTGAATCAACGGATTTTAGCTCTGCAGGATGATGCCGCCAAAGATGTACACGTTTCATGTCGCGCGGAAGCAGATAAATTGCGCGCCGCTGCCGCTGCTGCCGCCGCATTGAATGACCGGATCCATCAGTTGCAGGAGCAGTTGAAAAGAAGCGCAGAAGAATATGCAAAATTACGGATGCAATGTGATGATATTTCCAAAACACTGCTGCTGCGGCAGGATGAAATCTCCAAACTTAAGAAACTGAATGTTGAACTTGCGGAGCTTCATCGGAAATCGGCAAGCGAATTGCTTGGCAAAATTGATGCTTCCAAAGTGGAACGTCTGGAGGATGAGCTTGAAGAGGTCAACAAACTCAATGCCGAACTTGCCGCGGAACGTGACCGGTTGAATGCTATGGTTCAGAAAAAGAATTCTGACGAGGATAAAAAAACATACGTCCGCCGCAGCAAACGTTCGCCGGAAGAACTCGCCGGTTTAGGTGTCGTTGCGGAAAAAGAGGGCAGAATCGAATTGGCGATCTGGAATTATCAACAGGCTCTGGCTGCAAAAGAGGACTTCGCACTGGTGCATCAGCGTTTGGGGTTGATTTATTTTCACCGGGGAAATTTCAAAGATGCTTCCGGTCATTTGACTGCGGCTTTGGACGCTGCTCCGGATAACCTGCCGCTGGCGTTGTATACGGCTCGCTGTTATATCAGCAACAAGCGTTTCGGTAATGCCAAAATGATTGTTGACCGATTGAAAAAATCGCATCCGGAAAATCCCCATGTCATGATGTGCGACGCCCTTATTGATGCCGGATTGGGACGTCCCAGCGAGGCTGAACAGAAATTGTTGAGCGCAGAAAGGATCATTCCGGATTCAGCGGAGATCCAGATCGAATTGGCAAGACTGCTTTCAGCCTCGATTTCCGATCGGCGCAGCGAGGCGGTGATTTTTTATGAACGTGCCCGGGAGCTTGGCAATCCTCCTGATCCGGCATTGGAAAAAACGTTAGGTTATGAACTTGATCACCGGCGAGAACGTATGCGTTTTATGGCAGAGGCCGCCAGAGAGGCTGAATTGAATAATGACTGGCGGTCTGCGGTGTGGTATTATCAAAAGATCGTCAGCGAGAAACATCCGGTATTTTTACCGCTGCTCGCATTTGCCAGATTCAAGGCCGGAGATACCGGCCGTGCGCTTGAAGAGTTGGAAAAATTGGAAAATGCTGATATCGTTCCTAAAAATGATCTCCCGAGAGTCCGTCCTAATGCCAAAGTCGTTGAAACTCTGATCGCATTGGCTGAAAAAGATGAACAAACCGCCATGCGGGCGGCAATGGCAAGTTCCGGCGCAGATATCCGTATCGGTTGGATCGGAATATCCAGGGAATTGGAAAAGTTGCGTAATCAGCCATCTTTATCTCCGGCGGCAGTCCGGCTGCTGCAGAATATTGATGCCGGCAGAAAAAATAATCAGAAGAAACGCAGTTTGCCGTCAAGCATGGATAAGCGTATTCCTGCTGCCGGGCGGTAAGGATCTGTAAAATCGGCATCCGAGTTGATTTCTTCCGGTGAAAAGACGGTTATATCGGCCTTTTTTCCGCAATGAAGTGTGCCGATATCCGGCAGATTGAAAAAATCTGCCGGTTTTGATGTCGCAGATGCAACAACGTTTCCGATAGTTTCCCCTGCATCCAGTTTCATGCGGAAAAATTTGGCGATAGCTCCGAATGCCCGGGGGTGGGGCGTGCCGGATGGCGTTTTGCCGCGGACGGCATTCCCGTCACTTCCGGGCATGCAAAGCGGATCGGTAATGATCCGGAGCAGGTTGTTTTCAGACATCCCTGCTGCTCCAATTGTGGCAGTTGTTGCATCAAATTTCAGTTGATCTATAACTGCCATAATCCGGTCGCCAGGCAAGTTATGATATTTTTGCCCGGCAAATTTGTGCCAATACGGATGAGTAGTTCCGGTTAGCCGCCAACGTGACCAATCTGATTCAGGACGCTTTTTTAAGGAGGAGATCGCCAGTTTGACGGCATTTTCATCCCGGAATGCAATGGTTATATCACGATCTGGCATAGTGTCAAATGGAGCGGGGAGAATCACGCTTAACATCGTTTGGCTTTCTGTATAAGGATAGCGGTCAAAGCGGACATCGATTCCCTGATCCCGGTAAGCGTGTATGATTTCAAAAGCCTGATCGATTTTGTGCCAATTGTTTTCACCGGCGGTTTTAAAATGGCTGATCTCCACTTTTTTCAGACCTGCTTTTTTTGCGCACTCCAATGTTTCAGTCAAACTTTCCGTCAAATGATCGCCTTCGCTGCGCAAATGCGTGGCATATACGGCATTATATTTTGTCAATACCCGCATCAATGAGGTTATTTCTTCCGGATTTGCAAAACATCCGGGAGTGTACAACAGTCCGGTAGATAAACCGGGTGAACCGTCTTTCAGAGCCCGTTCAAGATATTCTTGCATGCGCATTAACTCTTCAATGGATAACTCCTGCTTCTCATATCCGGCCACAGAGGCGCGCAAGGTGTTATGACCGCAAAGTGCATACGTCCGTAACTTCACCTCTCTGGAAACGAGCATTTGACGGTATTCCGTCAGATCATTCCAGGATATGCTGATCCCGTAATCGGCATAAAGATCATTTAGGTGATCCCGGTTCATTGAGGTCACCGGAAAGGCTGAAAGTCCGCAATTTCCGGTTATTTCGGTGGTTACACCCTGACTGCGTTTGCTTTCTCCCCCAGGAAACGCCGCCAGTGACAGGTCGCTGTGCCCGTGAACATCAATAAAACCCGGCGCGATGATCTCATCTCTGAATTGGAAGATCTTTTCTGCGGCACAACTGCCGGAAATCTCTTTTTCTACAGCAATGATGGTGTCATTTTCAATTAAAACGGATCTTCTGGCAGGTTCATTCGTTCCGTCCGCCACAAATCCTTTAAGCAGAATACGCATGAAGTCATCATTCCTTTTTCAAAATCATATAAACCCGGTAAAATTCGGAAATGCTCCAGGCTTGAGCCGGACATCCGCCGTTACGGTGCGGCATGTCTCCGTCAATGACTTCCGGGAGTTCTCCGGCAATGCCGTTCTCCAACAGATCGGCGGCAGACATCAGCAGCGAAAAGGCGCGTTTACGTGATTTTTCACTTTTTCCGGCGAGATAAAGTGCTTCGCAGTATGCTGGAAATGGCCAACACCATGCCGTGCCATTGTGATACGATGCTTTGCGTGATGTGTCTTCCGGACCGCAGTAATGTCCGCTGTAAGGGTGGGATGGATCATTGAGCAATTGCCCATGGTGATGTATCGGTAATTGATACTGCACATTCACGTCATCCAAAGTACGGATAGCTCCCGGAATCAACAGTTTGCCGGAGGCGTTGATGATCTTTTTTATGATATTTTGATCTTTTACTGCGCCGAATATGATTGCCGTCAGGATGTTGCTGCGCAAATGATCATCGGCGACAGCAGCATGAGCAGGGGTTCCGCTGGCACAATGCAGGCAATCTGCCGGATGAGAGGTGTTGAAAAAGAGGGATTCGATACTGCTGCTAACCTGTCGGGCGAGCGTTTTTTCTCCGAGAAATTCCAGCGCCGCATACCATAGCGACTGGATTTCTATCGGATACC
>SUWL01000015.1 GCA_015061495.1 Lentisphaerota bacterium | reverse complement strand
TTGACCCAGACAATTTCTGCACCGTTTTGGAATGCTTCTTCGATTGCATAGGATAATCCTGCCGTTGCAATTCCACGTCCACGCGCAAATTCAAATAGCTTGATGTCCAATGCAGCGCTATGATGTTCTTCATCAATCTCATAGAATGATTCACCACAATAGTTCCCATCTTCAAATATCGAGTAGTGATTCAGAACAGGCCGGTTGGATTCAACCCACCGAAACCAACCTTTCATTTCTTCGTTTGTTTGGTGTAATCCATTAGGGAATCCAACAAACCGCATAACATCTCCATCAGCCCAAAGTCTTTGAATATTATCAATATCTTTGATAGTTGTTTCTTTTATCTCAATCATCTCAAGACCTCCACAAATACCGATTTGTTGAACTCTCAATTACTCTGTTCTCTCTCAGCCTGATACTTTCTCCAGCCAAAGCCTAATCAGAGCAGAGACAGAGACGTCATTACCAAGCGCTGCCTGCTTCAAGGCTTTCTTTTTTTCCTTTGTCATCGTAACGGTGATGTTTTCAAGATGACGTTCTGCCATAATATAACCCTTGGATAAACGAGTTCCAACATTCCATTGTCAAAATGGCCCGAAAACGCCCACATTGCCAAAGCAGCTTACCGAAATCAAAAAAACAACCAAAGTGTCAGAAACTTTTTAATAATTCATTCTTCATATTCAAATCAACCATCTCAAAGGTAATATAACGTCAGTTGCAAGCATTTACAACTGATGGATGCAGATTTTTGACATAATTACTGTTTCCAAAGCCTACCGATATAACAATCTGCGAACTTTTGTCAGGGAATTTATAAGACTGTCGGAAGTTTGATGATTTGCCTGGCAAATGTGTGAATTTCTGAAAATCAAGCCCTGCGCCGTATCAATCAGACCTTAGGACGAGGTCCTGAACCAAAAATAGAAAAAAAGAGAAAATCCTCTCTCTTTTTCATTGAATTCCGTAAAAATTACCATTAGGGAGATTAATGGCGGGCAAACACTTAGTTTGCCGCTAACTCATTACAGTCCAATGCTTAATGCATAAATAAAAACGGAACCAAATCCTTGAGACTTGATTCCGTACTTTTTACAAATGGTGGAGGTTAACAGATGGCGAAACCGAAAATCTCTGCTTCAGACTCTTATAAGGGAAAGAAATGGAAGTGAAAAAAGTTGGTTTTTACAGGACAATGCCTGTCAGGGGAACAGCAGTAAACTCCAATCCTTGACAGCGGGAGTTTGCCGCACTTTTACTGGTATGCAGAGTTGATATTCCGACAAACTTTCTGCTCAAAATATGCAAATAAGTCCTTGCGGAGTTATCATTTTTCAAGGACTTGCTGGCACTTCCGGAACGCTCTTTTTCAAGTCCTTGAAGTTTTTTTACAGTCGGTATTTACAAAAACACGGTTTCAAAAATATTCAGTGCGGAAGATGAAAACGGAAAACCGCTATACAAAGAGCTTATCATCATGTGGGAGATTCTTGGTTCAAAAGAACAGATTCTCAAATACGGTATGACGCATCTGCAAAACAGTCAGAAAAATAAAAGATAAGAGCTTACCTTTGGCTGAAGTTTTTTATAGTTTTAGGCACATTTCAAGCGAGACGGATGATAAAAAATGCTTTTTGAGCTGAAAGTTTTCCAGAAAAAGCCACTCATCAGAGTGGCTGAAATACTATAATGGAAGACCAAGGATTAAAAATTATTTTTACCATACTTCACCGAGATCATTCAGTATTTTTTTTGAATAGGAGTCTCCACGTATTGCTGCTTTTCTATACCAATTTATTGCTTCGGTCTTATTTTGGGCAATCCCTTTGCCTTCCAAGTAACATCGCCCCAAGTTGCGCTGTGCTCTACTATGTCCCCGTTCGGCAGCTTTTCTATACTAATTTACAGCCTCAATATGGTTTTCATGTATATTAGTCATATTTTTTATGCCTCCGTATTCATAAAACCGCCCAAGAGTATATTGTGCCATAACATCTCCATTTTTAGCAGCTTTATGAAACCATTTCACAGCTTCATTATTATCATCAAAAGCCCTTCCAGTTACTCTTCCTCTATTTGTAGCATAACACATACCTAAATTGTATTGTGCCGGGGCATAATTTTGTTCAGCAGCTTTACGAAACCATTCAAACGCTTTGTCATAGGATTGGGGTACTCCAATCCCTTTTGAATAACATGTTCCTAAAGAATTTTGTGCTGGGGCATAATTTTGTTCAGCAGCTTTACGAAACCATTTTGCAGCTTCATCTACATCCTTTATCACACCATTACCATCAGCATAACTTTTCCCCAGTTTATATTGTGCGGCCGCATCCCCTTGTTCCGCAACAATACGATGATTTTTACTCTTCGGACTCGGAGGAGTATCGGTGGAACTATTTTCGCATTTAATGTCGTTGCCGTCACATCCAGAAATAATTACTGTAAAAAGTGTAATGAAAACAATAAAAGATTTCCCCATTTTCCCTTGTTCCTTTCATTTGAAACTTCTCAAGAGAGAATATAACACTGACGAAACGATTTTTCAAATATAAAAATAAGGCAAGGACTTCACTTTGGCAAATTAAAAGACGGAGCAGGAGTGGCGAAAAACCAACTTTTGCACCGTCTATTTGATACACCAAGTCCTTGAAACTCCGATTTTTGTAAATTGTTGATAATAAACCACAATGTTCCAAGGACTTGCGTCCAGAGCGTTTCAGAGACTTTTGCCGGAATAGTGGTGCAAAATGCTGTTGCCGGAATGGTTCAGCGTTGAGAATAGCAGTCTCTTGCTCTCCGCAGAAAAGCCGTAAGTGCCTGCAACTGAAAGCACTATAAAAAGAAAATTGCCAGGGGTTTTATTTATAAACCCTTGGCAATTAATAAATTCTGGTGGAGGTGGCGGGAGTTGAACCCGCGTCCCGACGAGGTATGATGAAGACATCTACATGCTTGTTCCATCTTCAATTGTTTTTCGTCCTCTGTTTCGCCAATGGACAGGCGATTCTTCAGAACAGGCATTCTTTGATCTCGCAAAAACTCCGAATGCCGGAAGTTTATGCCAGGGCGCTGATTGACGCCGCTTACACCTTAGCACCCGGTCAGGCGCAGCGACGTGGCGGGATTATGCCGCCAATGCGTACTCTTCGTTCGCAGTTATTGTTTTAACCGGTGATTAACGAGGCCAACGGTCATCCTCGGCATGCAATCTACCCAGTGCCTTCGCCGGTCGAATCCGGAACACCCCCGGCATTTTGCTTTTCGCAATTACTCAAGGACATAATATAGTGTTTTTTTTCCGCTTTTCAAGTTCTGATCTGATTTTTTACAGTAAATTTGAACTGATCGCCTGAAGTCTCAATCGATACCGGTCAGCCGGCGGACAAAGTTAAAAAAGGCTTTGCCGCGGCTGTTCCAGTTGTTGCAGGCGTGGAATTCCTGATCCGGAGTTTCATGTCCGCATGTTTTATCGTCCAATATTCCGGCGGCAATAGATGCGAATTCCTCACTTCGGCGGTAAAAGTGCAATCGTTTTTGCGGGAGGAAAGAATCCAATTCATCCCAGTGCGCCGAAAGCACCTGTTTGCCCAGAGCCAGATACTCGTAGAGTTTGACCGGATCGACCGCTTCGATCAGCGGATTTTTGACAAAAGGAATGATCATCAGCCGGGCGCGGCGGATCAGTGCCGCAATTCGCGAATGGGGGACTTTGCCGTACAATTCGATATTATCCGGCAGATCATCCGGCACTTGGCTTGCCAGCGGTCCGGCGATCCGGATGGTGTATTCCGGGTACTGCCGGGCGAAATTGACGACTGCTTCCCAGTCGAACCAGTGATCGATCGTACCGGTATAGAGCAGATCGGCAGGAGGAAGCTCATCTGCCGGAAAGTCCGGCAGAGCAGTCAGAAAATCATCGGCGGCGGCATTGCGGACGATGGAAATTTTGTCCGGCGAAATTGCATATTCCGCCACCAGAATATCCCGGAGTTTTTGTGCCGAAACCACGATCCCGGCGGCAATACGGCACAAATTATCTTCTTGAGAACGCACGTATTCCTGAATTTTGCCGGTGTAGAAATCCGGATTTTTGTCCATGCAGTCAAAAATCACCGGTACCGGACATTGATCCGGCAGTGCGCCGGTCAGCCGGGGGTCTCCGACGATGATCAGGTCGAATTTTTCTCTGGCGATCAGCCGTTTCAAACGGAAGTTGTTGAATTTTTCGATAAGTAAAAAGCGCAGCGCCAGCGGCAGAACGCAAATATTCACCGCAGTCAGCGTTTTGCTGAGCCGCTCCCGGCGGGAACGGATCAGCCCTTTACCCCACGGTGTCCGGGCAAGATAAGTTACTTCAAAACCGTTTTCAGCGGCATATCCGGCGATAAATTGCGGGCGGGCTTTGAGAAAATTCCAACTTATCGGAGACAAATAAAGCAGTTTTGCCGGTCTTTTTCCCATGTGTCAGTACTCCTGCATAATGTGGCACTCCCGCAGGCGGCGGTCGGTTATCCGGTTTTGTAATTCAAAGGCATAAGGCTCCAGAAAAGTGCCGTTGTCTGCGCACAGCTGTTGATTCTGCAGTTCTCCGGCAAAAATGGCGGCGATCGCTTCCACCGCGGCATTTTTTTGCTCCAACGGGGTCGGAGCGGTAAGCAGTTCCTGCAATATACCGGAAACTTCTCCGAGGTGCGGCAATTCGCTCATCGCCCGGAAGATCCACTTGTAATAGGGGGCAAAGGTGTGATTGAGCAAAAAGACCATTTCTGAAGCGTGACGGACGAAATCTGTCAGCGCCAGCATGGCGGCGCCAGTTTCGCCGTGTTTCAGGGAGCGGGGAAAGTTGTATTGCCCGCTTTGTGCCGCCATGATGGTGTGAAAAGAGAGTTTTTTCAGCCGGACATTTTCGGGCATGTTGAATTTTATTTCATGGCGGATGCGGGAAAATTCACCGTGGATATCGCTGAAAACTTTGCCGTTGACCGCTTCGGCAAAGGCATAAGCAGGCGTGGCAAGCCACTGCTCAAAAGTTTCCGGCACTCCCGGAGAACCGGTGTGGCGGCGGTAAAAAGCGGAAATCGTGGTCACGCCCTCTTCGCAATATCCATGGGCACTGCGCCGGGAAGCGGTGAATATTTCAGGCAGTTCCCGATGGAGCTTCTGAAATGTCCGGTGGATGGGGATCGCATATTTCAAATCATCTTCATCCGTCAGCCAGAGCGACAGCCCGATACCGTAGTCATGGTCCCGGGAAACTTCATCGTCATATCCGAAACATTGTGATCCCCTGCCGGCAACTCCGGCGGCGATCCGGGCGGAAACTTCTCCGAATTCCGCTTCCAATGCCGGAGCAAGCAGGTCAAAATACCACTTTTCAGCAACATCCAAAGCTCTCATAACTGCATCCGGTCAAGGTAAGATTGAAATTTATCCGCCAGAGCTTCTCTGCCCAGCATCCGGAATACCGGAATACATTTGCCGCAGGTGTGCATATAGTAACTGTCACGGGCGAGCGCCGGATCATCCAGCAGCATATTGGCGGCATCCAGACAGTTTTGACAAAGTTCCGGATCGCATGCGGCATATAAAACGGCAAGATTGATGTACGTTACCGCCGAATCGGTCTTTATACCGCACTGCTGCAGGATATCCAGAGCTTGCAAATAGAGTTTTTCCGCGGTTTGACGGTCGCCGTTTTTTTCATAAGCTGCCGCCATATTGTTGAATAATCCCGCCAGCAGCGGATCATCGGATTTCAAGGAGTCCCGGTAGATCTCTTCCGCCCGCCGGTAAAGCAGCAGCGCCCGGGGAACCATACCGATCGCCTGCAAAGCAGTCGCAGCATTGATCAGGATGGTTCCGCCGCTTACCGGGTCGGCAAGATCCATTGTTTCCAACAGAGCCAGCCCCTTTTCCACCGCTTCCAAAGTCCGTTCTCTGTCGCCGGCCATGCGGTAAAGTCCCATCATTTCACTTAAAACGGTCAACTGGATGCTGCATTCATTCGCCGCCTGCGCCCTGGCAAGCACAGTGCGTAAAAACTCTCCGGCGGCAGAAAAATTTCCCGCATGGGACAAGCGGTCATACTGTTGGAGTATTTCCGGCAGAATCAGCTGGTCGGCATTGTGATCCATCAGGTGTCCCGCCGGTCAGAAAAGCGAAAAAAGCATCACCATGCCGCCGGTACACAGCGGAATGGAGAAGTTGTCATCCAAATGCAGCTGCTTTTCAAAAAGTTCAGCCGCTGCGGCAAGCAGGACTGCCGGAATACCGGCAAGATAAAAGAAACACGGCGCTCCGGCAATCGCCGAAACTGCCGCAAAAGCCGCATAACCGGCGATGATAAAAGCGGCGACACCCTCCACCGATTTGCCGTTGGGCGCGGGATGTTTGCCGAATTTCCTGCCGATCAGAGCGGCCGCTGTATCCCCGATGAGCATCACGACCAGCGATACTGCGGCAACTTGCGGCGGAAACAGCAGATTGACCAGCAAGGCGGCGGCAAGTACAAACGAACCTCCGGAAACGATCCACATACCCGGACGGATCTCTTTGCGCAGCATTTTGCTGAAAAGTTTGCCGTACAATCTGCCCAGATATTTGCCGCCGTTGGCGTAGTCATGCTCGACATAGAGCGTGAAAATCAGCAGACCGGCAAAAAGAATACAGCTTATCCATCTGCCGCAGGAGAAAAACGCCGGGAGCAGCAAGGTTGCCGCCACTATCCACAATGATGAGAGATGGATTGCTTTACGCTTGAGTTCTTCAATGTAAGAAATAACGATTGCCATAGTTGATGAGATCCTTGATTACCAATGGTTGTTGTGAATTTTTGTCAGATCGTAACGGGTGCGCGGCGGCAGCTCTGCCGCCGGAAATCCCAACGCACAGCAGCCGACCGGGATGATATTTGCCGGCAGGGTGAACAGCTCTCTTACCGCACTGATGCGCTCTTCTCTGGGGTGGATACCCAGCCAGCAGCCGCCCAAGTCCAGCGCGGGGGCGGCAAGCAGAATATTCTGCAGGGCGGCAGTGCAATCCTGCAGCAGGTAAGAGAGGGATTCCTGATAGGCTTTTTTGAGGTCGCCGCAGACGAGTATGGCTCCGCCGCACTCCTTGAGAAACGGACCGTTGGGCAGCAGCTGCGCGAGTCGGTCAAGGGCGGGACGGTTGTCGATGATGACAAATTCCCACGGATCACAGCAGCGGGCTGACGGGGCTGCCATGGCAGCTTGAAGCAGGTGTTCAAAGTGTTCAGGCCGGAGCATTTCTCCGGTGTAGTTGCGGATACTTCTCCTGCGGAAAATGTAGTCGAGTTTTTCGTTCATATCCAAAATTCCTTAAAGTTTGTGCCATTGATGCGAACTGTTATTGCGGCAGCCGCTGTATGAGGGACGGCCTTTGGTGTGCAGCTGGATATTGCACTTGCGGCAGAGATAGTGTTCCGGCCCGAGGATGCCGAGTTTGTGCCAGCTGTGACTGTTGCCGGCAAAGCAGTATGAGTACGATGGCAGCCCCCGGGAAAAAAGTACCAGACGGCACTTGCGGCATTGATAGATATCATTGCCGGCAACGGCGGCGCGAAACCACTGATGAGAATTTTTTGCCGGACAGTAACTGTATGACGGCGTGGTTTCTTTGATGGTGACAGTGCGGCATTTGCGGCAGATGTAAACGTTGTCGTCCGCCCATGCGGTCAGAGCGGCAAATGCCAGAAACATGATGAGAAAATTCTTTACCATGGCAACTCCTCTCTCCGGTATTTTTCCGGAAGATCTTGCAGCGGCAGCCGGCGCGGCCAGTAGGAACGCTGCACTTCCACGACCACACCGTAGATCGCATTATCGCTCCAGACTGTCGGCATGGGATTGATGGTGCCGCCCTCGTAAAGGTCGAACAGCGCCGGATTGCCGGTTGTGACGTAACGGCGGACGGTGACGGTGTGCAATCCGGGGATCCGGCAGGCGACCAGATCTCCGTTGGTCGGGCGCACATTGGATGCGGCGATGATCTTGTCGCCTTTGCAGATGCCGTCATTGACCATACAGCCGTCCGGCATGAAAAATCCGAAGTAATGGAGTCTTTCTCCGAAGCGCGGTTCTTTGACGATCGCGGCGGCTTTTTTTCCCTCAAGGGGGGCTTTTTCCCGGTAGTCACGTTGCAGGATATCGTCGATCTCCAGCATGGGGACGGCGGTGAGATTTTCCGGGCGGCAGAATGCATCATCCCGTTCCTGCTGCAGTTTTGCCTGCGCTTTGCAGATATCCGGGTGGATGCGTTCAAATGCAGATGCCATGGTGTTGACCAGTTTGTACGACAGTCCGAGAGCTTCTGCGAAACCCTCCCTGGAGGAGGTGTCCCCGTCCCGTGCCGCCAGATAGAGGGCACGCAGAAAGAGGTAATTACGCAGGGTCATGGGACATTTTTTACGACCGCGTTTACGGGGAACTTTTTCGGTATGCTCAATTTTACGCCGGCGGCGGTTTTCGGGGACGAGCGACTCCTCCTGTTCGACAAATTTTCTGTAAATCAAAGCAGTTTTACTCCAAATCGGCTTATTGTCGGCGGTTTTCCCTCCTCGCAGAAAACCCGGACAAAATATATTATTTCATGTATGACGTTTTTATCCTGTTTTTTTCCGGAAAAGGTCAGTTTCCAGAGATAGGTGCGCAGATTTCCGTCGGTGATATCTCCGAGATATCTGCCGGACACGAATGTGCCGAAGTGATCAAGCAGTTCCCGGCGCATGGCGGTGAATTTTTCTCCGGTGATCTGTTTTTCCGGTGACGGTGATGCGGGGAGATGCTTCTGCCAGATGGCGAAGTCATTATTTTTCAGAGCCTGAATGAAGGCTTCTGCGAAAACGGCTGCTTTTGTCCGGGCGAGATTTTCATCCTCCCGGGAAAATTCCCGCAGTTTGATCTCCTGCTTTTTGAATCCGGCACAGGATGTTGATAAAAGCGCAACTGTCAGCACTGTAAGGAAATGGATGAGAAGTTTTTTCATTTTTGACACTCCGGGCAAAAACAGCTTGATCTGCCGCCGATACGGACGGACGTTATGGTCGAACCGCAGACCGGGCAAGGCTGCCCGTCTTTGCCGTAGATCTGCAGATCCAATACGAATTTACCTTCACTGCCGTCAACATGGCGGAAGTCGGAAATGGTCGTGCCGCCCCGGTCAATGGATGCCAGCAGGATCTTTTTGGCATTTGCAACGATCTTTTCGCACTCCGGCAGGGTGATTTTGCTGCCCGGTTTCCGGGGATCGACCCGGGATGCAAAGAGCGTTTCCACCGCATAAATATTGCCGATGCCGGTGACAATGGCATTATCCATCAGCAGATTTTTCACCGGTACGTTCCGTTTGCGGCAGGCATCAAAAAAGCCCTTGCCGGTAAATTCATCACTCAAGGGTTCCGCACCCAGATCTTTGAGTTTGGCGGGGATGCCGGAGGAATCGGGAACACAAACTTCGAGCATGCTGAATCTGCGGGTGCATTCAAAGCGGAAAATATTGCCGTCCGAGAGGTGGATAAAGACATGTTCATGCTTTCTTCTGGGGATGGCAGCGGATTCAACTCTGACCACACCGGACATGCCGAAGTGCATCAGCAGTGCCCGGGAATCCGAGAGATCCGCCAGCAGATACCGTCCCCGGCGGCGGACTTGAACGAAATTCAAGCCTTCCAGTCCGGCGGTGGTCAGCGGCACAAGGGAGGTACGCATTGCCGGAGTGAATACTTCCACTTTGACGATGGTTTTCCCGGCGAGCGCACTGTTGAGTGCCCTGCCGATGGTTTCTGCTTCCGGAAGTTCGGGCATTTTTTCCTCCATTGGTATTGCAAACTCTTTCCTTCACTGATTAATGTAACACCGAAATGACAAAATTTCAACTCTGCACCTTGCACGAAACGGAATTATGTTATATATTATTAATACTGGCAAAGGCGATTTACGGTTTTATTGATTGAAAAATGCATAAATTCAAACTTGATACAGAACATCTGGAACAATACTTCCTGGAGGTGATGTCCGGCAGACGGCGGCGGTGGTTTGACCGTGCGCTGATAAATCTGCTCTTTGTGGCATCGCGTTTTTACCGGATGGCGGTACAGTTCCGGGTGTGGATGTACGACAAGCGGGTGATCCGCAATCATGCACTGGGCTGTCTGGTGGTCAGTATCGGCAACTTGAGCTGCGGCGGCACCGGTAAAACTCCGGTGGTGGAGGTCTTTGCCCGCACGCTCTCTGCCAACGGCAGAAAAGTCGCCATTTTAAGCCGGGGATACCGGAGCAAAAAGCGGACTTTCGGTGAAAAACTTGCTCACTTTTTCCGCCACCATAAAGTGGAAACCCCGCCTAAAGTGGTTTCGGACGGTACCAATTTGCTGCTCAATTCGGAGTATGCCGGGGATGAACCGTATATGCTGGCATCCAATCTGCCGGATGTGGCAGTGGTCGTGGATAAGGACCGGGTCAAATCGGGGATCTATGCGATCGACAATTTTCAAAGTGACGTGATCATTCTGGATGACGGCTTCCAGTATCTGATGCTGAAACCGCACATCAATATCGTGCTGGTGGATTCCAGTGATCCATTCGGCAACGGTCATGTGCTGCCGCGGGGCATTCTGCGGGAACCGATCAAAAATATCCGCCGTGCCGATTACATTTTTCTCACCAAATCCGACGGCAGTCACAAAAATGAACATCTCAAGCGTTTTCTCCGCCGCCACACCCGGCGCGCCGAGATCATCGAGTGCTGCCACAAGCCCCAGCATCTGGTAAAGCTGGCAAGCAAGGAGATTTTGCCGCTCTCCACGCTGAAACAGGCAAAAGTCGCAGCGTTGTCGGCGATCGCCCGTCCGGACAGTTTTGAGAGTTTTCTGGAAGATTTCGGGGCGGAACTGGTGCTGCGTGACCACTTCGCCGACCACCACCGCTACACCCAGCAGGAGATCATCGATTTCGTCAATCAGGCAAAAGCCGCCGGTGCGGAGATGATCGTCACCACTGAAAAAGATGCGGTGCGCATCCCCCGGCTTGACCGTTGTGATGTGCCGATATTCTATTTGCGCATCCAGATCGACATTTTGAGCGGTCAGGAGAGTTTCAATCAATGTATTTCAAGAATTTGTTTCATGTAACAGGAGATATTATTCATGCAGCAGCTTATGGAAAAATTCACCGCGCACTTCGGCGTTGCTCCGGCAGTCGCGGCGCAAGCACCCGGCAGATTGGAAGTGCTGGGCAATCACACTGACTACAACGAAGGTTTTGTCCTTTCCTGCGCAGTGGGGCAGACGACGAAATTTGTCCTCGCTCCGGTATCGGGAACTTGCTGCCGGGTGATGGATTTCCGGGAAGGCAAAGAGATGAGTTTCGATCTTGCTGCACTGGATGAGAAACCGCCGCGCAACGGCAGTAAATACATCATCGGTATGCTCAATGAATTGCGCAAAAGAGGCTTCAAACCTTTCGCCTTCAATGCCGGATTGGAGAGCAGTGTGCCGCTGTCTGCCGGTATGAGCAGTTCGGCTGCGCTGGAGGTCGCCTGCGGTCTGGCATTTACGGAATATGCCGGATTTGCCATCGACCGCGCGGAACTTGCCCGTGCCGGGCAGGGGGTAGAAAACAACTTCCTCGGTCTGAAAACCGGACTGCTGGATCAGTTCAGTTCGCTTTTCGGCAAAAAAGATTCGATCATCATGAGCGACTTCCGCAGTGTGGAAGTTCTCGGTACGCACGCTTTGCCAGCCGGTTACGTTTTTGTGGTGATCAACTCCATGAAAAAACATACGCTGGTGGATTCCGATTACAATGTCCGCCGGGAAGATTGCGAAAATGCCGCCCGGATCCTTGCCGGTATCTACCCCGGCAGCCGGACTTTGCGGGATATCACCCCGGAACAGCTGCTGGCGGCAAAACAGCATCTTTCAAATCGTGAATTCTGCCGTGCCTGCCACGTCACCGGGGAGTGCGACCGGGTGAAAAAAGCCGCCGGACTGCTCGCTGCCGGAGATGTCAGAGGCTTCGGAGAACTGCTCTTTGATTCCCACGATTCGAGTATCAGCAACTTTGAAAACAGCACTGCGGAACTGGATATCCTCGTGGATATCGCCCGCCATGATGAGGCATGTCTGGGAGCGCGTCTTTCCGGAGGCGGTTTCGGAGGGATCACCATCCATCTGGTCAAAGCCGATGATGCGGCAGACTACGCGGCAAGAGTCAAAGCCGAATATTTCAAACGTACCGGCATCGAAGCGGAAGTATTCATCTGTTCGCTCGGTGACGGTGCTTCGATCGTCAAATAATTTATTGAGAGAAAGTCAGAGATATCATGAGAATTTTAACCGGTATTCAGCCCTCCGGGATTCCCCATCTGGGCAACTATTTCGGAGCCATGCGGCAGGTTTGCGACTTGCAGGAAAAGGGCGAATCGTTCCTCTTTATTGCCGATTATCACGCCCTTACCACCAATCCTGAACCGGCACAGCTCCGGGAACGCATCATCAATCTGACGCTGGATTTCCTCGCTTGCGGCGTGGATACGGATAAGACCGTCTTTTTCCGGCAGTCCGCCGTTCCGGAAGTTTGCGAATTGATGTGGATCCTCAACACCGTTACTCCGTTGGGTTTCCTCGAGCGCGCCCACAGTTACAAAGACAAGATCGCCAAAGGTTTCCTGCCTAATAACGGATTGTTTTCCTATCCGGTGCTGATGGCGGCGGACATCCTGCTTTACAACGCCAATCTGGTGCCCGTGGGCAAAGATCAGAAACAGCATTTGGAAATAACCCGGGATCTCGCCATTAAATTCAATAACGAATACGGCGAAATATTCACCATCCCCGACGGTTACATCCCCGATCAGGTCGCCATCGTTCCGGGGCTGGACGGGCAGAAAATGTCCAAAAGCTACAACAACACCATTCCAATTTTCGGCAAGGAAAAGGCTTTGCGCAAGACTGTGATGAGCATCGTCACCGACTGTAAAGGTCTGGAAGAGCCCAAAGATCCTGAATCATGCAATGTCGTGGCTCTGTACAAACTCTTTGCCAGCGAAACGGAATTGGAGACGATGAAAGAGAAATACCGTGCCGGAAATTACGGTTACGGTCACGCCAAACAGGAGTTGTTTGAAAAGATGTGGGAGTTTTTCGCTCCCATGCGCGCCCGCCGTGCTGAATTGGAAGCCAATCTGGACTTCGTGGAAGAACTGCTCCGCAAAAATGGAGAACGCGCCCGTGCCGCCGCCAGCGTGACGCTGGATAAGGTGCGCACTGCCGTAGGACTTAAATAAATGATCCGTATCAAAACAATACCAAACCGGAAAGGAACGCATCTTATGAAATTTCTGATGAGCCTGCTGGCACTGCCGATGTTTTTTCTGCCGCTGACCCTTGATGCCCAAAACCGCCAGCCGGTCAAGCCGGCTGCAGTCAGACATGTGATCATCGAGAAAAAACTGGATACCATCGTTTTCCCGAAAATCGCAGTCAACGACCTCGCATTTGAGCTTTGCGTTACGGAAATCAGCCGTTACAGCAGCCGTTTCGATCCCTCCGGGACCGGGGTCAAAGTGGTCTTTCTCCGGGAAAAACACCCGGCGCACTATCAGAAATACATGCGTTTGGAGAAATTGCCGCCAATCCGACTCAATATGAAAAACGTTACGCTCCGGCAGGTGCTTGATGAGTTGAAAAAACAGTCCGGATGCGATTACGAAGTTAAAAAAGATCATGTGGAATTTATCCATAAATATGTCAGTAAAGGAGTACAGAAATGAAATCTTTCACCGTAAAAAAATCTGCCGTTCCGATCGCTCTTGATGCCGGTTGGGATTCCGGCATCTGGAAAGATGCGCAAATCGCCGACGTCGATTACGGCTTTCCCGACAAAAACAGTGACCACACCCCGCTGGTTCAGATCAAAATGCTTCACGATAATGAACATATTTGCGGGCTTTTCCGGGTGGAGGACCGCTATGTGGTCGCCCGCGCTACGGAAAATCAGCATCAGGTCTGCCGGGACAGTTGTGTGGAATTCTTTGTCAAACCCGAGGGGTGCGAATATTACTTCAATTTTGAAATGAATTGCGGCGGTACGATGCTGCTCTGGCGCTGCCGCAATATCCATGAAAAAGATTATGTGGTCATCCCCGATGAGGATCTGGCGGCTGTCAAACGTTATCATACTCTGCCCCGGATGATCACCGAAGAGATCACTGAACCGGTCACCTGGTATCTGGGCTTCTCCATTCCGGTGGCATTTTTCCGGAAATGGGCGGCGTGGGACAAGGAGTTGTCCGGCAAAACCTGGACGGCGAACTTCTCCAAATGTGCCGACAAGTGTTCTCATCCGACCTGGTTGAGCTGGGTGCATTTGAGCCACTTGAGTTTCCATCTGCCCGATGAATTCGGTCAATTGATTTTTGAGTGAGGTCATCATGCCGGAAGTCATAACACTGCTTTGTCCCGTCAATGCCGCCAGAGGCAAAGGCGCCGAACTTGCCGCCGCTCTTGCCGAACTTGCCGCCGAAACCGTCAAAGAACCCGGAAATATCTGTTACCGTCCCCATGCGACCGATGATCCGGATGAATTTATCATTTACGAGCAGTGGCAGGATGCCGCTGCTTTGGACAGCCACATGGCAACCGCGCATTTGCAGAAGTTTCTGGCTGACCGGGCCGGTCTGCTCGCCGGTGAGCCGCACGGCAGATTTTTGAAGGAAATAAAATAAGATGGATGCCCGTATCGACCGCAGTGAATTGCTTTGCAGCGGGAAATTTCTCGCATATAAAAAGATCTATTATACCGATGCCAAAGGCGTTGCCCGCCACTGGGAAGCGGTTGACCGTACCGGTTCGACCGGTGAAGCTCATGCGGTTTTTATCGTGGCAAAAATCGTGCCGGATAATGAGATCATTCTCGTCCGGCAGTTCCGCCCGCCTGCCGGGAAATTGATGGTGGAGTTCCCCGCCGGTCTGATCGATCCCGGAGAGAGTGCGGAAACGACCGCCATCCGGGAACTTTATGAAGAGACCGGATTTGAGGGCAAAGTGCTTTATACCACTGAAGGCGGATTCAGTTCACCGGGGATGACCGGTGAATCCATCGTCCTTGCCGCTATGGAGATTGACGGGAGCAGATATCCGCAATGTATGCTCCCGGGGAACCATCAGGAAGAGTGCGAAAATATCGAAGTTTTCCGGGTGAAAATCGACGCTCTGGCTGATTTCGTAGCTCAAATGGAAGCTGCCGGGTGCGGGATCGACAGCAAAATCTATACTGCATTGGCGTTCCGGGCTTTTCAGTGGTGAGTCATGGCTGGCGATATCGTTATAAAAGGTGCGTCCCAGCACAATCTGAAAAATTTTGACCTGACGATTCCCCGCAATAAACTGGTGGTCATCACCGGTTTGTCCGGTTCGGGCAAGTCATCGCTGGCATTTGACACCCTCTATGCCGAGGGGCAGCGGCGTTATGTGGAGAGCCTTTCCGCTTATGCCCGGCAGTTCCTCGATCTGATGCAAAAGCCCAAAGTCGATCATATCGAAGGGCTCGCTCCGGCAATCGCCATCGAACAGCGCAGTGCCGGCGGCACTCCCCGTTCCACGGTGGCGACCGTTACCGAGATCTACGACTATTTGCGTTTGCTCTACACCCACTGCGGCATTCCGCACTGTCCGGAATGCGGCAAAGAACTTGCTTCCCAATCCGCCGAAGCGATCACGTTACAGCTGCTTGACCTGCCTGACGGTTACAAAATGAGCATCCTTGCTCCGGTGGTTTCCGGCAGAAAGGGTGAACACCGGGATATTCTGGACAAACTGCGTGCCGACGGCTTTGTCCGCGCCCGTATCGACGGTGAAGTGATCATGCTGGAGGATTTCGACGGCATCCGGGAAAAGAATCAGCGGCACACCATCGAAGCGGTCGTGGACCGGTTGAAAACCGGTTCCATCGACCGTTCCCGGCTGACCGATTCCGTGGAAACCGCTTTGAAACACGGCAACGGCGTGCTGACTGCATTGCTGGAAAAGGACGGCACTTCCGAAGAGCGTTCTTTCTGCGAAAAACTTGCCTGTGTCGATTGCGGGATATCTTTCGGAGAAATGCTGCCGCGCAACTTCAGTTTCAACTCCCCTTACGGTGCCTGTAAATGCTGCAACGGATTGGGGGTGCAGTTGTGTATGGATCCGGAAAAGGTGGTTCCCGATCCTTCGCTGTCCATTAAAAACGGCGCGATCCCCGGCTGGCGGCGCGGTCCCCGGCATCTTATTATATATTACAATATGATGCTGCGCAAATTTGCAGAACAATTCGGCGACACCTCTCTTTTAAGCACTCCTTTTGAGAAACTGCCCGATCAATTCCGGCAGCAGCTGCTCTACGGTACCGGTGAAAAAAATCTGGAATTCGATTACTATATGCACGGCAAAAAGTACCATTGGGCAAAACCATTTGAGGGAGTGCTGGAAAATTTGCGCCGCCGCATGATGGAAACGGAATCCGATTCCGTAAGGGAAAGACTCGCCGCTTACCAGAGCCCGCGCACCTGTCCGGAGTGTCACGGCGCAAGGCTCAATCCTGCGGCACTGGCAGTCACGGTCGGCGGCAAAAATCTGGCGCAATTCAATGCGATGAGCATCAGCGATGCCAGAGAATTCGTCGCGACTTTGCAGTTGAATAAAGAACATTCGGTCATTGCCGCCGATGTGATCAGAGAGATCCACAGCCGGTTGACTTTTCTCTGTGATGTGGGGCTGAACTATCTGACGCTTGACCGGGTGAGCAGTACGCTCTCCGGAGGGGAAGCGCAGCGTATCCGGCTTGCCACCCAGCTCGGCTGCGGGCTGGTCGGCGTGCTTTACATCCTCGATGAACCATCCATCGGTCTGCATCAGCGGGACAATGACATGCTGCTTGCCACACTGGAAAAACTCCGGGATCTGGGCAACAGCGTGATCGTTGTGGAACACGATCTGGATACCATTGCCCGGGCAGATTATCTGATCGACCTCGGCCCCGGAGCCGGAGTCAACGGCGGCGAAGTCGTGGCGGCAGGTACTCCGGCGGAGATCCCCGGTTTCCCCCGTTCGCTTACCGGAGATTATCTGGCAGGCCGCAAAGCGATCGCCGTACCCGGAGAAAGACTTGCCGGAAACGGGAACTTCCTCACCATCAAAAAGGCGAAGTTCCACAATCTGAAAAATGTCACCGTCAAGATCCCGCTTGGGGTATTCACCTGTGTCACCGGAGTTTCCGGTTCAGGCAAATCTTCTCTGATCAACGGTATTCTGGTGCGTGCGCTCAATGCCGCCTGCAATATCAATGATGAACCCATGGGAGCGTGTGCCGGAGTTGACGGATTGGAGCATGTGGACAAAGCGATCGTCATCGACCAGAGTCCCATCGGACGCACGCCGCGTTCCAATCCGGCGACTTACACCGGGGCTTTTGACATTATCCGCAAACTTTTTGCGGAACTTCCGGAAGCCAAAATGCGGGGGTATTCTCCCGGCAGATTCAGTTTCAACGTCAAAGGCGGCCGCTGTGAAGAGTGTGCCGGCGATGGGGTCAAGCGCATTGAAATGCAGTTTCTTGCCGATGCCAGTGTCACCTGTTCGGCATGCGGCGGCAAACGCTTCAACAATGAAACGCTGATGGTGCGTTACAAGGGGCTGAATATCGCTGAAATCCTCGATTTATCCATCGATCAGGCAGTGGAACTTTTTTCCACGATCACTCCGCTTAAACGGAAATTGCAGACCTTGCAGGATGTGGGACTGGGTTATCTCAAACTGGGGCAGAGTGCCACCACGCTGTCCGGCGGTGAAGCGCAGCGGGTGAAACTGGCGGCAGAACTTTCCCGGGTGCCCCGGGGACATACGGTCTACATTCTGGATGAACCGACCACCGGGTTGCATCTGGCGGATATCGACCAGCTGCTCAAAGTGCTTTTCCGCCTGCGGGACATGGGAAACAGTGTGATCGTTATCGAACACAATCTGGATGTGATCAAAACCGCGGACTATATTCTGGATATGGGACCGGAAGGCGGCGACGCCGGAGGCAAACTGGTCGTTTCCGGCACTCCGGAAGAGGTGGCAAAACATCGCACTTCGCACACCGGCAGATTTTTGCGGCAGTACTTGCCCCAAAAATAAAAAATTGCCGCATACTGTCGCGCAAAAGTTGTATACAAGCCAAAGCAGGATTGATCCGGTGCGGTTGCCGCACCGGTGGGAGTTCCCCGTACCGTGCCTTACATCCTGCCGCCACCTGATTTGTCCTGCAACCCGCTTGTATGCATACACTATGATGCAAACCATTAGAGTTTGTCACCGCTATGCCACGCTTCAGATTTTTCCGTAATTAAATTACCCGTACCCATCCGTACAAAACGCCAGTTTCCGTTTTTACGGCACAAAAAAGGCAGGGATCAAACCCTGCCTTTTGAGTTTTTGACTTACTGTCAACAGCTGAAATTATTCAGCATAGGTTTTGTTCGGCCAAACCTGATATGTGGTGCTGTTGGCTTTCACACCGATGTTGGATTTGCTGTACCATTTGGTGGCAGCATAGCCTTTGACGTGACCGTCAGCATAGAGGAAGTTACCGAAGTCGGTGTGGTTGGAAGCAGAGATTTTGCCTTCCGCCTCCGGTGCTGCACCATTTGCTTTGTTGTTGAGGACGTCAGCGGAAACCGCGGAAGCACTGCTGTACTGGCTGTCGACATAGACATAGCCATAGGTCAGAGTGGCTTCGGTTCCATTATCGTAGGTCAGGGACTCTTTATCCTCGCCGGCAGAAGCCGTAGCGGAGGGGCAGACGAAAACTTTGTGGTCGGTCAGGTGACCATTGGAACGGAGGACTTCCATTGCTGCGGCAGCACCGTCTGCATCTTCGCTGATCTCTGCCTCTTCAGCGGCATCATTCACCAGTTTTTTGGCGAAGCCATGGGGACGGAGCTGACCGGTGGAGGTCTGGGTGTAGAATTCCAGAGCGTTGCCGATCTGTTTCAGGTTGTTGGTGCAGCTGCCGCGACGGCCGCTTTCACGGGCTTTCTGCAGGGCGGGCAGCAGGATTGCAGCCAGGATGGCGATGATCGCGATCACGACCAGCAGCTCGATAAGAGTGAATCCACGACTCTTTTTCATTTGTTGTTTTTCCTTTCTTTTGTTTTTCAGCGGAACTCCCGCTACTTTTTCAGTACATATTTCGTACTCGCTAAAACATATTTTACACAAAATTACCTTCAAAAGCAAACAAATCCGGAGCATCGATATAACTTTTGTTGAAAAATATCACTATTTGAGATTTTATCCGGTGCTTTAAAAAATTTACATTTCAAAATAAAATTGTTTGACCACTCAAACAGTCAGAGTGCAAAACGTGGATAAGCTTGCCGCGGAATGAACCATGTTTTTGCAGAAAACACCGATTGCGGTATGCTTAATAAATGGTTATTGTCCACTTGTTGTGATGCGCTGCATCCACCCGTCTTCGTTTCACTGCGCCGTGGCAAGCCGACCGGATCAAAACGTTATTGCACAGTTGACAAAACATGATGTTTGTGATGTATTCTCATATTGCGATTATCGCGGGCAGCGGATCTTAAATGTAAGTTTCACAAAACTTGGGACATTACCAGGAAATACGATTCTATTTTCAACTCCGTTTTTCAATTTTTATATTTTTATTCAGAGTTCTGCCATAAACCTCGGACAGCCGTTTTTGTGTAAATTCTGAAGTTAAAGGTTGAAATTTACACAAATGATGTTATATTAGCCACTGGACACTATAGGAGGTTTCAAGATGATTCAGCGTTTTATAGAAGGGCAGCTGCAGCGTTTGGCAGCACAATTTCCGATCATTACCATCACCGGTCCCCGGCAGTCCGGCAAAACGACTTTGGCACAACATTATTTTCAAGGCTATGATTATGTAAATCTGGAAGATCCTGAAATCCGTGCGTATGCAACTGAAGATCCCAAAGGTTTTCTGGCAGATCATCCTTCTCCGTTGATTATTGATGAAGTGCAGCGGGTTCCGGCATTGTTGAGCTATATTCAGGTTATTGTCGACCGCGACCGCAAATTTGGGCAGTACGTTCTGACCGGAAGCCATCAACCCAAACTTAAAGTTGAAATCAGTCAATCTCTGGCCGGACGGACCGGCATTCTGCAATTACTGCCGCTCTCCATTGCCGAACTTGCCAACTGCGGCTGTCCGTTGGATCGGGATACCTTGCTGCATCGTGGATTCCTGCCTAAACTTTACGCTTTACCGGAAGCTGATGCGGAACTGGAATACTCCAACTACTTTGCCACCTATGTTGAGCGTGATGTACGGCAGTTGATCAATTTGCAGCATCAACATGAGTTTGAAGTATTTGTACGATTGCTTGCCGGTCGGGTCGGACAACTTCTCAACCTCAACAGTTTATCTGATGATATCGGAGTAAGTGCCAAGACCCTCAAAGAGTGGCTGAATATTCTGGAAGCAAGTTACATAGTTTTCAGACTGCCGCCATATTTTGAAAACTTCGGCAAGCGTCTGGTCAAAACTCCGAAACTCTATTTTACTGAACCGGGACTTGCCGCGTGGCTGATCGGAATCAAATCTGCTGATATGGTTAAACGAGACCCTTTGATCGGCAATCTTTTTGAAAATATGGTCATCATTGAAGCCTTGAAAGCACGGCTCAATGCCGGTAATACGCCCGATATGTACTTTTTCAGGGATCAGCGTGGTTTTGAGATCGATATGCTGATTGCCGCTGAACGCAAGATTTATCCATACGAGATCAAATCTGCCCGCACCTGGTCATCGGATTTTGCAAATCATCTGAAATCTTTTGCGGAGCGGGATGCGAAAATCGAAAAGGGGACGGTTATTTATGCCGGAGATTTGAAACGCTCCGGCAATCCGGCGGCAGTAAATTTTGTCAATACCGCAGAAATTATACCCATAAAATGAGGGATTTTAAGTAATCACACGGTTGTATTCATGCGGTTATTTTAATATACAAAAACTTCCCCGAATCTTCCCGGTTTTTTCCGTGATGTGTGGATTTTTTTCATTTCTTCCCCGGAATCTGGATGCCGCAAATTGGTTTATGATGTGCCACAGAGTACCGGAATCCAGAGGGAAATACGAAAAAACAGTGATTTTTTCAGGGCAAGATGGACTTCAGAGTTCCGCCGAAGCCTTTGGTGAAAGAGGATCGCACTGCATCCACCCGTCTTCGTTTCACTGCGCCGTGGCAATCCGACCGGATCAAAACGTTATTGCACAGTTGACAAAACATGATGTTTGTGGTATATTCTTATATTGCGATTCCAAATTCGGGACTGTACTCAAACAGATATAAGGAGAATAACAGATGGACTTCCTCGAAATGATGAACCGGCGGTACAGCTGCCGCGCTTACGATCCGGAAAAAGGCGTTACCCGGGAAGAGTTGATGAAAATCGTGGAAGCCGGCAGACTTTCACCCAGCGGCTGCAACTCCCAGCCGTGGAAATTCATCGTGGTGGATTCTCCGGAAGCCAAAGAAAAGTTGTGTGATGCCATCGTTGTCGGTAAAGGTGTCACCGGTGCGCCGTGGCGCCATCAGGTGCCCGCTTTTATCATATTGGTGGAAGAACCGGCAAAAGTGATGTCCTCGGTCATCGATCATTATCAGGATTCCCAGCGTTTCGCTCCCGGCGATATCGGCGCGGCATGTATGAATATGTGCCATGAGGCATTTGCTCTGGGGCTGGATACCTGTATGATCGGCATGAATGATCAGGCTAAAATGGAAGAGTATTTCGGCATCCCCCGCGGCCATGAAGCCCGGCTGGTGCTGGCGGTCGGACATGCGGCTGACGGGTTCAAACCGGTAAATAAGACCCGGAAGGATTTTGATGCGGTCTGCTCCTTTAACAAATATTGAAGCAATTCGCCGCAATTCACATTCCTGTCAGAGAAAATCAGCCGTTTTCAGAAGTATATGCTCTGCGGCGGTCAAACACCAATAAACTGGTTTTCAGTATTTCGCTTGGCAACGGCAATAAAGTTTCCACCATCATCGCCGATGCCCCCGCAAATTTCGCCGACGGGAAGTGGCACGAATTGAAAATCCTCCTCACCGCCGAAGGAAAACTTACCATGGCAATGGACGGTAAAACTTTCCGCACCGGTATCATCCCGGCAACTCCGCTGCCCGCTACCCAGCGTCTGGCGATCGGTGACCGGGTCGGTTCAAGTTACGGAACATTCACCGGACTGATCGATGATGTGAAGTTGACCGCTCTTTGATTGGCGGCAGCTGCAAAATAAACGGGCTGCGGAAAAAAGGGGGATTTTTCCACTCTCACGCCTGCTCCTGCTTGCATAAAGTGAAAATAATTGTCCCGGTTGTTGTGAAGCGATCACAATAACCGGGACAATAACGTTTTTTATACCGATCCCATTTGCCTGTGAACGGGATCTTCAGTTCAGAAACGGCTCCTTGTTGACCCGGTGGACAACGATCTCGTCAATGACGGCATTGCCCCGGTTGGCAAGGAAAAAGTGGACGATTTCAGCGATTTCATCCGGCATGATCATCCCTTCCGGAGAGAGATCCGGACGGGAAATCCGGATCATATCCGTGTAGACCCCGCCGGGACAGATGGCATGTACCCGGATGTTATCCCGGTAATACTCTTTGGCAAGCGATTTGGTAAAGCCCAGCATCGCATGTTTGGATGCGGTATAAACGCTCTGCAGCGGATAACCGGCGTGCGCAACTACCGAAGCGATATTGATAATGGTCGCCGCCGGAGATTTTTTCAACAGCGGCAGCATTTTCTGCGTGATGAAAAAGGGCGCACGGCAGTTGATCGCCATTATTTTATCGTATTCGGCAGGCGAAATATTTTCAAATGCAGTACTCTGGGCGACCCCGGCATTGTTGATCAATATATCCGCTTTGCCGAATGCAGCAGCCACTTTGTCCGCAACTGCGTTGATAAAACCGTCATCGGTAAGATCTCCGGGGATCACAGCTGCACCGGAATACTTTTCCACGATTTGCCGGGTCTCTTCCAGCCTGGCAGGATTGTTGCCGCCAAGCAGGACGATCCGGATGCCGGAAGCGGCAAGTTTTCCGGCAATGGCTCTGCCGATACCACCGCCGGCACCGGTGATCACCGCAACCGGATCATTCAGCTTTGCCATCTTCTACCGCTTCAAGAATGGTGACATTTTCAACGGGAACATCCTGATGCATCCCCCGGGAAGAGGTCTCCACAGCGGCAATGGCATCAACTACCTCCATGCCTTCAACGACCTTGCCGAAAACACAGTAACCGTAGTACTGCGGCAGCGGAGCTTTGAAGTTGAGAAAATCATTGTCCACCAGATTGATGAAAAACTGGCAGGTCGCAGAATCCACCACCTGCGTGCGCGCCATTGCGATCGTGCCGCGTTTATTGGGCAGCTGGTTGGCAGCTTCGTTTTTGATGGGAGCTTTGGCTGGTTTCTGGGTGAAACCGGTGTCGAATCCGCCACCCTGGATCATAAATCCGGGGATGACCCGGTGAAAGATGGTTCCATTATAAAAGCCCTCATTGACATAAGCGAGAAAGTTTTTGACCGTTTCAGGTGCGGCGGCGGCATCGAGTTCGATTTTGATATCGCCTTTGGAAGTTTTGAGAGTGACCATGAATTACCTCTTTTTCTTTTGCAGCTTATTTTTCCAGTAAAAACAAAAGGGGTGCTGCATCCCCGTGAGGTTTGGCAGCAGCCCCTTGACAGTCAACACAAATTACTTCTTGGATTCTTCAAGACCGAGAGAGACCTTGTTGTCTTTGAAGTTGTCTTTGTTGATAATGACATAACGTTTGCTGAATGCTTCTTCCAGATCGCTTTTGCTGGGTTTGAATTTGTTGTCGATATTCTGCTGATAAGCGACGATACCGACGATTTTGCCGTCTTTGAGCAATTTTTCAACTTCAGAAGCCCTGAAGCCCATGAAAGTACAGGCATTGTTGGTAAAGAAGAATTTGGGACAATTGGCATCCTTGAGCAGTTTTTTGAGGTCGCTGGAATATTCCGTAACGGAAACGTCAATGATCACGACATCATCCTTGGTGTACTTTTTAAGTTCCTCTTTGAATTTGTCCATGCTGAACATGCCGGAATCCGGTTCGGAAACAGCGACCCATGCGGCCTGACCGCCGGCATTTTTGTAAGCCTCCTGGATGTTGGTGTAATATTCACCGGTGACATCATGGGCGATCCATGCTTTGGCATCTTTGGTTTCGGGCAGGGCGGCGACCTTGGCGGCGACAGCCATGCTGAAATATTCACCCGAACGATCCGGCGGCGGATTCAGGTACAGATACATATAGATACCCAGACCGATGAGCATCAGAACCGCAGAACCTGCGGCGGGGGGCTGCTGTTTCATTTTCGCGAATACACAGACACCGATAAAACCGATGGCCATGATGACAATACCGATCCACATCATAGTTTTTTTCTCCTGATAGGGTTGTTGTTTAAGCGCACCGCGCGCGTTCTGGCTATACAGTATACGCAAACAGATAAAAAAGCAAGCCGGAATCAAAAAAAAATCTGTATATTTTGCAAAAAAATGCCTCTGACAGGCGAAATCCGCATTTTATGACGGTTTGCCGACCGCTCAACGCCTCTGCCGGAGCGGCGGTCAATCCGCTATGCATTATTGTATCAGCCCGCCGCTGAAGCCTCCCTGAAAGGCATAAAAAAAACGTTTTTTTTACGTTTTCCCACTTGCAATATTCCATTGTGGTGATATATTGAGAAACAACAAGATATTGTGCGATAGTTTTCAGCCGTTTACTATATATTGTGGTAAACGGGCTTTTTAGTCTTACGGAAAATAGATAAAAAAAGAGCATATTTATGCGTTTCGGCTTGCAGAAATTGACGTTGCTGGATTATCCCGGACAACTGGCTTGTACGGTATTTACTTGCGGGTGCAATTTCCGCTGTCCGTTTTGTCATAATGCGGCATTGGTGACGGGCGATCCGGGAGCATTGGAATACAGTTTTGCAGAAATCCTGGAGTTTCTGGAAAACCGCGGCAGCCGTCTGGAGGGCATCTGTCTGACCGGCGGTGAACCGCTGCTCCACGAAGAGAGCATCCTGCTGATGCAGGCGGCAAAAGCGATGGGGTACAAGGTGAAACTGGATACCAACGGTTCGTTCCCGGAGCGTCTGGCAGAAGTGCTGGCGGAAAATGCCGTCGATTACGTTGCGATGGATATCAAAAATTCGCCGGCAAAGTACGATTTGACCAGCGGAACTGCGGTACTGGAAAAAGTCCGCCGGAGTGTCGGATTGCTCAAAAACAGCAATATTGAATATGAGTTCCGCACTACGGTGACGGGCAATCTGCATGAAAAAGCGGATTTCACCGCCATCGGACAGTGGCTTGCCGGTACGGAAAGGTATTTTTTGCAGGGTTTCAAGGATTCCGGAGATATCCTTGCCGGGGATGCCGCCGATTTTGCGGTCAGCGATGAGAAGCTGGCGGAATTTCTGGATGAAGCAAGGAAATTTATTCCTGCAGCGGCGATCCGCGGCAGGTGACAGGATAAGAGATTTTATAAAAGTTCAGGTATTCAGGAAAAAAAGGAAAGGTCAGGTAGAGAAAAATGTATCAGGTACAGAAGCGCAACGGTAAAAACATCGATTTCGATCTCAAAAAGATCGCAGACGCCGTAAAAATGGCGTTTGAAGCCCAGGAAAAACAGTACAACCAGTCGATCATCGACTTCATCGCACTTAAGGTAACTGCCGACTTTGAACCCAAAATCAAAGAAGGTCTGATCGCCGTTGAAGATATCCAGGACAGCGTGGAATCCGTTCTCGTGCAGGCCGGTTATGCCGATGTCGCCAAAGCGTACATCCTCTACCGCCGCCAGCGCGAAAAACTGCGCAATGCCCAATCCACCATCCTCGACTTCAAAAAGACCGTGGATGATTATGTCAAAATCAACGACTGGCGCGTGAAAGAAAACTCCACGGTCACCTACTCCGTCGGCGGTCTCATCCTCTCCAACAGCGGAGCGATCACCGCCAATTACTGGCTTTCTGAAATTTACGATGATGAAATCGGTAACGCTCACCGCAATGCCGATATCCATTTGCACGACCTCTCCATGCTGACCGGATATTGCGCCGGATGGTCGCTCAAACAGCTTATCCAGGAAGGACTCGGCGGCGTACCGGGCAAAATCACTTCCGCTCCGGCTTCCCACCTCGCCACGCTCTGCAACCAGATGGTCAACTTCCTCGGCATCATGCAGAATGAATGGGCAGGCGCACAGGCATTCAGCAGCTTTGATACCTATCTGGCTCCCTTTGTCAAAGTTGACAATCTGGATTACAATCAGGTCAAAAAATGCATCGAATCGTTTATTTTCGGTGTGAATACCCCCTCCCGCTGGGGTACCCAGGCGCCGTTTTCCAATATCACGCTGGACTGGACGGTTCCCGCGGACCTCGCCGAACAGAACTGCATCATCGGCGGTAAAGAGGTCGATTTCAAATACAAAGACTGCAAAAAAGAGATGGATATGGTCAACCGGGCATTCATCGAAACCATGATCGAGGGCGATGCCCAGGGACGCGGTTTCCAGTATCCCATCCCGACCTACTCCATCACCCGGGACTTTGACTGGAGCGAAACCGAAAACAACAAACTGCTCTTTGAAATGACCAGCAAATACGGTACTCCGTACTTCTCCAACTACGTCAACAGCGATATGGAACCCAGCGACATCCGCTCCATGTGCTGCCGTCTGCGGCTGGATCTGCGGGAACTGCGGAAAAAATCCGGCGGATTTTTCGGTTCCGGTGAAAGTACCGGTTCCATCGGCGTGGTCACCATCAATATGCCCCGGATCGCCTACCTCGCCGCAAATGAAGCGGACTTCTACGAACGGCTGGATCACATGATGGATATTTCCGCACGTTCGCTGAAAATCAAACGTGAAGTCATCTCCAAACTGCTGGATGAGGGGCTTTATCCCTACACCAAACGCTATCTGGGCAAATTCGACAACCACTTCTCCACCATCGGTCTGGTCGGTATGAATGAAGCATGTCTCAATGCCAAATGGTTGAAAAAAGATCTCACCGATCCCGCCGCCCAGCAATTCACCAAAGATGTTCTCAACCACATGCGTGAACGCCTCTCGGACTATCAGGAACAGTACGGCGACCTCTACAACCTGGAAGCCACCCCGGCGGAATCCACCAGTTTCCGTCTGGCAAAACATGACAAAAACCGCTTCGGCGACATCGTCACTGCCAACGAAAACGGTACTCCGTACTACACCAACAGCTCCCACCTGCCGGTCGGCTATACCGATGATATCTTCTCGGCACTGGATGTGCAGGACGAACTGCAGACACTTTACACCAGCGGTACCGTTTTCCACGCCTTCCTCGGAGAAAAACTCCCCGATTGGCAGGCTGCGGCAAATCTGGTGCGCAAAATCGCCGAAAATTACCGTTTGCCCTACTACACCATGTCTCCGACCTACTCCATCTGCCACAACCACGGTTATATTGCCGGAGAGGAATTCAAATGCCCGGATTGCGGCAGCAGAACCGAAGTTTACAGCCGCATCACCGGTTATTACCGCCCGGTGCAGAACTGGAACGACGGCAAAACCCAGGAGTACAAAGACCGCAAAGTCTACAATGCCAATACCGCGATCAAACGGGAATTCGGCATCGGCAGTGAAGTCGGCGGCTGCTCCTGCACGGCGGCACTGGTTCAGGCTCCGCCGCAGAGCGATGATCTCTTTGTCAGTGCGGACAAATTGACGCTCTTTACCACCACCACCTGCCCCAACTGCCGGATCGCCAAAACGTTCCTGGATAAAGCCGGTATCGTCTACGATGTGGTCGTTGCCGATCAGGAACCGGAAAAAGCCCGTCAGTACGGCATCACCCAGGCTCCGACGCTGGTAGTTGCCAACGGCAATGCCGCCGAAAAACTTGCCGGTATTTCCGCCATCCGCAAATATATTGACGGCAAATAATCATCGGCAGAGGCAATTTCAAGCTCTTGCGAAAACAAAATGGGCTGTTGCAAAAAAGCAACAGCCCATTTTATATACCGTTTGTCCGGTCAGTTTTTGCGGACCCCGAGCAGTTCCACTTCAAAGATCAGCGAGGAGTGCGGCGGGATGGCATTACCGGCACCGTGTGCGCCGTAGCCGAGCTTGGAAGGGATGAAAAGCCGGTATTTGGCTCCGACTTTCATCAGCTGCAGAGCTTCCGTCCAACCGGGGATCACCTGATCGACCGGGAATTCGATCGGTTCGCCGCGGGCGATGGAACTGTCAAAAACTTTACCATTGGGCAATTTGCCTTCATAATGGACTTTGACAGTGTCCCGCAAGCCGGGTTTTTCACCGCTGCCCTCGACCAGTACCTGATACTGCAAGCCGCTTTTGGTGGTGACCATGCCCTGAACTTTGGCATTTTCTTCAAAGAACTTCTTTTCAGCGGCGAGGATCTCTTCGCTGGCGGCATTCTTTTTCTCTTCGACCTCCTGCAGCATCTGCTGGAGTTTCCGCATCTGATCGCCGTATTCAGCATTGCTCAAGAGCAATTCGCCGCCATTGAGCAGATCGGCTACCGCATTGCCGAGAAACGGCAGATCGACTTTGACCGGCAGCTGCTTGATGCTGATGGCGAAATTCATCGCCAACGCGTAGGAGAGACGGTCGGAATCACTTTTCAATTCAATACCCATGATACTTCCTTTCCTTGATTATATAATACCGGGGCAATACATCTGTTAAAGATACTGCATTCGGCTGTAAATGTCAACCTGAAAATGCGTTTTTTTACGGTTATTTGCCAAAACGGGCAAAAAAGTCGTTTTTTTTTCGCTTTTATCGCAAAATCCGCTTGCATTTTTTTAAAATGGATGTATTTTAAGTAAATGTTGAAAGCAAACGATGCAATCAACGGTTGATTAAAGAAATGGCGCGGGGGAGTAGCTCAACTGGTTAGAGTGCCACCCTGTCACGGTGGATGTTGCGGGTTCGAGTCCCGTCTCTCTCGCCATATTTTTACAAAAGGACATTGGTTTTGCCAGTGTCCTTATTTGTTATTGTCCCATTGGTTGTGATGCATTCATACTGACGGTGGCGCGTTGCGGGTAATCTCTTGTCAAACCAGCGGCAACAGTTCAGTCATGCAGGTATACTGCACTCCTTCACTGTTGCCCCGGTTTAACGGCGACCTTACCTCGCACTGCATTCACCCGCAAGCGAGCGGAGCCGCTGCGACTTTTCGCTTTTCTTTGCGAACTATTCTTTTCCCGTGAAAAGAAAAACCCCAAACATTATAAAACGTAATGGAGGTTTGTATACAACTGTCTTTCTTAACCAGCGTTCGGGGGTACGGGGGCAGAACCCCCGTTAAGGGCGGCTTGCCCGCCCGCCCGATCAAGGCGGTGAAAGCATTGCGGGTAATCTCTTGTCAAACCAGCGGCAACCTTACCCCGCACTGTATTCACCGCAAGCGAGCGTAGCCGCCGCGACTTTTCGCTTTTCTTTGCGAACTACTCTTTTCCCGTGAAAAGAAAAACCCCCAAACGTTATAAAACGTAAGGGAGGTTTGTATACAACTGTTTTTCTTAACCAGCGTTCGGGGGTACGGGGGCAGAGCCCCCGTTAAGGGAGGCTTGCCCGCCCGCCCGATCAAGGCGGTGAAAGCATTGCGGGTAATCTCTTGTCAAACCTGCGGCAACAGTTCAGTCATGCAGGCATGCTGCACTTCTTCGCCGTTGCCTCGGTTTAACGGCGACCTTACCCCGCACTGTATTCACCGCAAGCGAGCGTAGCCGCCGCGACTTTTCGCTTTTCTTTGCGAACTATTCTTTTCCCGTGAAAGGAAAACCCCCAATGCGCTGGAATGCACACGGGGGTTTTTGCCGAGCTTTTTTTCAAAAAGCGTTTTTCGCTTTTCTTTGCTGACTTTCTTTTCTCGTGAAAAGAAAGTCTCTCAAACGTTATAAAACGTAAGGGAGGTTTGTATACAACTGTCTTTCTTAACCAGCGTTCGGGGGTACGGGGGCAGAACCCCCGTTAAGGGAGGCTTGCCCGCCCGCCCGATCAAGGCGGTGAAAGCATTGCGGGTAATCTCTTGTCAAACCAGCGGCAACAGTTCAGTCATGCAGGTATGCTGCACTCCTTCACTGTTGCCCCGGTTTAACGGCGACCTTACCTCGCACTGTATTCACCGCAAGCGAGCGGAGCCGCCGCGACTTTTCGCTTTTCTTTGGCTGACTTTCTTTTCTCGTGAAAAGGGAAACCCCCATGCGCTGGAATGCACACGGGGGTTTTTGCCAAGCTTTTTTTCAAAAAGCGTTTTTCGCTTTTCTTTGGCTGACTTTCTTTTCTCGTGAAAAGAAAGTCAGAGGGCTTCGGAAACGGCGACGGCGACGGCGACGGAAGCACCGACCATCGGGTTATTGCCCATACCGATGAGGCCCATCATTTCAACGTGAGCCGGCACGCTGGAAGAACCTGCGAACTGGGCATCGCCGTGCATACGTCCCATGGTATCGGTCATGCCGTAGCTGGCGGGACCGGCAGCCATATTATCCGGGTGCAAGGTACGTCCGGTACCGCCGCCGGAAGCGACGCTGAAGTATTTGCGGCCGTGTTCGATAGCCCATTTCTTATAGGTACCTGCGACGGGGTGCTGGAAGCGTGTGGGGTTGGTGGAGTTACCGGTGATGGAGACATCCACGCCCTCTTTGATCATGATTGCCACGCCTTCGGAAACGTCATCGGCGCCGTAGCATTTAACGGCGGCTTTGGGACCGTTGGAGAAGGGTTTTTCCTCAACGATTTTGAGGTCGCCGGTGTAGTAATCGTATTCGGTTTCGACGAAAGTGAATCCGTTGATACGGCTGATGATATAAGCGGCATCCTTACCGAGTCCGTTCAGGATGACCCGGAGGGGTTCTTTGCGGACTTTGTTAGCGGTTTTGGCGATACCGATGGCACCTTCAGCGGCGGCGAAAGATTCGTGACCGGCGAGGAAGCAGAAGCATTTGGTTTCTTCGCGCAGGAGCATAGCGGCGAGGTTACCGTGACCGATACCGACTTCGCGGCTGTCGGCTACGGAACCGGGGATGCAGAAAGCCTGCAGGCCCAGACCGATTTTTTCGGCGGCTTCAGCGGCGGTTTTAGCACCGGCTTTGATAGCGATAGCGGCGCCGAGGGTGTAGGCCCAGACGGCGTTTTCAAAAGCGATGGGCTGGACACCGCGGACGATGGATTCGACATCGACGCCTTTAGCGAGGCAGATATCGCGGGCAGCTTCGAGGGATTCAATACCGAATTCTTTAAGAGCCTTTTCAATTTTGGCGATCCGGCGCTCATAACCTTCAAATTTCACACTCATGGTCAGAACTCCTTATTCTTTGCGCGGATCAATGGTTTTGACGGCTTCGTCAAAACGACCGTAGGTTTTGACATTTTTCTCGAAAGCTTCACCGGGGCAGACGCCGTTGCGGATAGCTTCCATCATTTTGCCGAGGTGGACGAATTTGTAACCGATGATCTCGTCATTGGCATCCAGACCGATTTCGAGGACGTAACCTTCAGCCATTTCCAGATAGCGGGGGCCTTTTTCGGCGGTGGAGAACATGGTGCCGACCTGTGAACGCAGGCCTTTGCCGAGGTCTTCGAGACCGGCGCCGATGGGCAAGCCGTTTTCGCTGAAAGCGGTCTGGGTGCGGCCGTAGACGATCTGTTTGAAAAGTTCGCGCATAGCGACGTTGATCGCATCGCAGACGAGGTCGCTGTTGAGAGCTTCGAGGATGGTTTTACCGGGCAGGATCTCGGAAGCCATAGCGGCGCTGTGGGTCATACCGGAGCAGCCGAGGGTTTCGACGAGGGCTTCCTGAATAACGCCGTCTTTGACGTTGAGCGTCAATTTGCAGCAGCCCTGCTGCGGGGCGCACCAGCCGATACCGTGGGTGAGGCCGGAAATATCGCTGATCTGTTTGGACTTGACCCATTTGCCCTCTTCGGGGATGGGTGCCGGACCGTGCTTGACGCCTTTGGCGACGCGGCACATCTGCTCAACTTCATGTGAGCACTGATACGGACAACTCATTTGTTCACATCTCCATTTATATGTTGATAGTTTGACGGAAAACCATATAACCGTGGTTATAATATAACCCCAGGGGTGTAATTTTTCAAGGATAGTTTGCAAATCTGTCGATACTTATTGTATCCGGTTGAAAAATGCCGTATGCTGCAGTATATTTCAAACATGGTTATTGTCTCATTTGTTGTGATGCATTCATCCCGGCGGAGGCGTATTGCGGGTAAGGGGCAGTTTTTGATTTTATAAACAGTACACCTTGTCCGCCGGAGTTTCGGCGAAGGAGGAGCGCACTGCATTCCCCCGTCTCCGTTTCACTGCGCCGTGGCAAGCCGATAGGAGCAAACCGTTATTGTGCGGTTGATAAATCATCATGTTTGTGATATATTTTTATGTTTACGATTATCGCAAGCAACGGTTGTTGAATGTGAGTTTCACAAAATTCGGGACATTACCCAAGCATGACAAAATGAGCAGAAAGGTGATCATGAAAAAATTAATCCGTCCGGCGATGCTGGTAGTGCCTCTGGCAGTCGGGATGTTTTTTCCGGAGGTGAAAATTCTGGCGTATCCGCCGTACAATGTCATCCGCTGGGCGTTGTGTGTAATGATTTTTATCAACGTGCTTCAGATCCGGTTTGCTGATTTGAAGCCCCGTAAAGAGCATGGCATACTGCTGGCAGCCAACATATTGCTCGGGGTGGTACCGTTTTATCTATTGAAATATCTGTGTCCGGGTACGGTCATACCGGCGCAGGCGGCATTTTTTACCGGCATTGCGCCGACGGCGGCGGCATCGGCAGTGATAGTTTCTTTGTTGAACGGCAATGTCGGATTTGCGGTCACTGCGTTTGTGATCAGCAATGCGGGTATTTCGCTGGCACTGCTGGGACTTTTACCGCTGATAACGGGGGATTTTACTGTTGCATTTTTCTATCAGGTAGCGCAATCGCTGGTGACGGTGATCGTGCTGCCGCTGCTGCTGGCGCAGATCACGGGGAAAATTTTCCCGGGGATAATGAAACATCTGGGCAAGTTGAAAATGTTTTCACTTTCGCTCTGGTCGCTGTCGTTATTCATTATGGCTGGTATCGCGCGCAGTTACTTTGACCGCAGTGATGCCGGAGCGGGTATGATCGCGATTACCGGTATCATTGCGGTGGTGATCTGCATAATGAATTTTGCGCTCGGCTACCTGCTTACGGGCAGGTTCCGCCGGGAAAGTTCCCAGATGCTGGGGCAGAAAAACACGACCTTTGCTCTTTACCTTGCCTTGCAGTACGCCTCCGGCGAAGCGGCATTGGCGACAGTATTTTACGTACTCTGCCACAATTTGTGGAATTCCATCCAGTTATTTGCGTTTCCCGGGGAAGTTGAGCCGGTAAGCCCGGATGTCAACTCTGGAACCGATGCTGAACGTTGAGAGCGGAGCTTTAAGATCCTCATCATTGACAAAGGCGTAGAGGGCGTATTCCGGCAATTCCACCTGGATCCCGGAATTGAGTACCCGGGTGACGATGCAGTTGAATATTCTGCCGGGATCACGGGCAATTATCTCCTCGACCATCCGGAGTTTCAGCCGGTCATTGGCGGCGAAACATGCGCCGTCGATCTTCTCCTCGGTTTCCGAACAGTAATCTGCTACCGGCTGGAGATTTGAAGCGTTGCGGGTACGGGAATTGCAGTCGGCATTCCACAGCTGCTGATGCACGGTCAAATCGGTGTAACGCCGGATGGGACTGGTGAAGTGGGCATAAAATGTTTTGCCCAGTGCGAAGTGCAGTTCCCCCTTGACGCTGTACGATGCCCGTGCCATGGAGCGCAGGATTATGCCCAGAATGAGATTTTTATTGTCATCATCAGGCAGAGAGGCGATGAATTGGCGGCAATATTTGCGGTCGGAAATATCACCGGCGGGAAGGTTGAATGAATCGTGCATGATCTCGGAAAATTCCATGGTTTTTTCTGCATCCGGTTCGGGGTGGATGCGGTAAATACCGGCGATGGATTTCTGCGGCATCTCTCTGCCGACGAATTGGTTGGCGGCGAGCATGCACTCTTCAACGAGTTGTTCGGATTCGCGGGAAACGCGTTTTTCGATACCGGTAACGGTATTTTTTTCCTCGTCGCAGATCACCCGTATTTCCGGGAGCGGCAGGTCGATGAATTCTTCGGTTTCGGCACGGAACTTCCGCATTTGGCGCACGACTTTGATGAGCAGTTCCAGAGCCGGAGCGGTTTTTTTCAGCCAATGAGCGGGGATCTCGCCGTGGTCGATGAATTTCTGCACTTCGTCGTAATCCAGACGCTGGGCGACTTTGATAATGGAGTGTTCACGGTATCCGGAAAGGACTTTTCCCTCGCTGTCAACTTTGAGAAAGACCGAATGCGCCATGGAATTTTGATCCTGCTGCATGCTGATTTTTTTAGTTAGTGCCGCCGGAAGCATCGGCAGTGTGCGCCCGGGCAGATAACAGCTGAATGCCCGCATTTTGGCAGCTTTGTCAAATTTGCTGCCGGGGCGGATGTAGGCGGCGACATCCGCGATGTGGATGCCGACCGTGAAAGTGCCGTCGGCTTCGGCGGTGACTGAAAGCGCATCGTCAAAGTCTTTGGCATCAAAGGGGTCGATCGTCAATACAAAGATGGAAGAGTGATCTTTGCGGGGAATTTCCGCAGGTTCAATAAGGGCACTTGCCGCTTCGTCGGATTCGGAATATTTGCCCGGCAGATCGAATTCTTCCATAACGGCATCCAGATCAGCGGTGATCATGCCGGATTTGCCGATGACTTTGCTGATTCTGCCGGTAAGTTCGCCGTCCCGTCCGGTTTCGCACTCGATTCTGACCCAGTCGCCGCGTTCGGCACCGTTGCGGGAACCGTGGATGGAAACGATTTCCGGCAGCCGGGTGTTGAGCGGAGAAACGAAGGAACCGTGGAGCAATTCTGCGACGAAACTCTCCCGTTCCCGGCGGAGTATTTCCACGACTTTGCCGACCGGTCCGCGTTCCAGATCTTCCGGGTGGCCCTTGCGCGGCGGCATCAGTTTGATTTTGACCTGATCGCTGTCCAGCGCGTATCCGGTGAATTTGGCGGGGACAAAGATATCTTCAGCATTTTCAGTGGCGCCGTCCGGGGTAACGAAGCCGAATCCTGTCGGGGTCATGTGAATGATCCCGGTCAAAGTTTCTCCTTCACGCTCTTCCCGGCGGGCGGCGGCTCTGGCGGCGATGCGGCGCAGGCGGAGTTTTCGTTCTTTTTTCATACCATGACCTCCACTGTTATGTTACGGCAGCAGCACGATCAAACCGGAATTCTGCATCTGCTGACGGTATTTGTTTTCAGAAGCGATGAATTTTACCAATTTATCAATATCGGAATTTTTATTTGCGGTAACGATCACATAGTGCATGGACAGGGGATATTTCCCGGATCTGACCGTCCGGGTGGTCGGTATCACGCCGTTGACCGGCACCATTTTTACTGCGGACGGCGGCAGCGGGACGAATGGCGCAAAAAAGAGCGATGCCGAGTTGACAAATGCATAGCCGGAAGTTTGACTGCGGACAAAAAATATTTCGCTGTCAAACTTGCGGTTGCCGAAAATCCGGCGCAGCAGCCGCCCGCCGGCAAGATCATTGCGCAGTGCGATCCGCTGGATATCCATATTCAAACGGTTGTAGGCGCTCCATACCGGACGGGCGCGAGTCAATATTTCTGCCGCCTGTTCTGGAGAAAGATCCCTGACCGGATTCACACTGCTGACATACAGCGCCAATGCTTCGGCAGCCAGCGGTATCTGCTGCCGGTTCCCGGCAAAACGGCGGTCGCAAATCACTGCATCGACCTCGTTTTTATCCAGCATGTCAAGCGCTTTTGAAGGCAGACCGCGCTGCATGGAGATGTTCATTTTTCCCGCAGAAGCCAACTCCATTGCCGCTGAAATGAATACCTCCATCGGCGCACCGCCGGTGGCATCGATCATCCGTACCGCCGGAGCTGTACCGGTTCCGGCGCACGATATGGCAGCGGTGATAAGCGAAACGATCAGGCAGCAAAATTTTTTCATCGGGCGTAATGTTTCTCCAGCACTTCCAGCAACCGGGCATTTTCTTCCGGCGTGCCGATGGTTATACGCAAATATTTCCCGGTTACCTCTCCGGGGAAGTAGCGGACGATGACTGCCGCTTCCCGCAGGATCTTAAATGCCTTTTCTCCGTCGCCGTCCGGCGGAGCGGCAAAGAGGAAGTTGGCGGCACTGGGAACGACCTTGAAGTTGAGTTTCAGCAGATCTGCCGCCAGTTTTTCCCGGTCGGCAATGATTTTCCGGACGCATTGATCCCGGTATCCGTGATCCATGAAGTTCGCTTTGGCAAGTTCTTGTGACAGCATATCCACATTGTAGGAGTCTTTGAGTTTCATCAGTCCGGCGATCAGTATTTCACTGCCGAATGCATACCCCAAACGCAATCCCGCCATGGACGAACCTTTGGAAAATGTCCTCATCACCAGCACGTTGCCAAATTCAGCGGCAAAATCCGCACAATTATCCGGAGCAAAGTCGCTGTATGCTTCATCGATCAGCACGATGCCGTCAAAATCCCGGCAGATATTGCGTACCAGTTCCCGGGAAGCGCAGTTGCCGGTCGGGGCATTGGGACGGGTGATGATCAGCAAATTGGCGTTTCCGGCAAGTTCCACGGCATTGACCGGATAATCAAAGGTCTCCTGGTCCAGCGGGATGCGGATCACTTCCGCACCCTGCATCGCCGCCAGTACCGGATAGAGCGAATAGGTCGGTTCAAAGACCGCCACACTCAACTCCGGCGAGGTGAACGCCCGGAAAATCATCGTCAACAGATCATCTGAACCATTGCCGACAATGACATTGTCCCGCTTCATATTTACTGAAGCGGCAAACAGATCCCGCAAGCCGTCTGCCGCCGGATCCGGATAACGGCGCAGCCGTGCCGGGTCAAAGTTCCGCAGCACTTTCACGACTTCCGGTGAAGGCGGATAGGGATTTTCGTTGGTATTGAGTTTGATCAGATTGGTAATTTTAGGCTGTTCACCGGGGGCATATCCGGCGATGGCATCGATCTCTTTTCGGAAATAGGACTTCATTTGGCAACGACTCCGTAAATCATGGTTATCAATATGTACAGTGACATGGCACCCCACAGCGCGGCAAGTGCGGCAAAGGTGTATCTCCATTTTTCAGAAACCGCACACTTGCGGAATATATCCCGCAGTATGTACGGTTGCGCGGCGAGCCAGATGCCTCCGGAACCGTACAGCAGTGCCAGCACAGTTATCACCGCGGCACCTGGCAGGTGCAGTTCAAATGCGCCGTGAATGATATCATAAGCCAGCAGAATGAGAAAAAAGGAAAATCCCCGCGACGCGTAATGATCAATATAAAAGTAGGACAGCACCGGCAGTGCCACGGCGATCGGATAGAGCCAGAAAATCAGAAATCCCGGTGAAACCGGCATTGCCAGCGGCACACAGAGCAGCGCACACGGCAAGGAAAAAATGATTCCGGCAACCCGGTTGCGGCAAAGTTTTTCCGCTTGCGGCAACCGGTCTTCCGTCAGGCGCAATATCAACTGCACCAGAAAAACGGCGGTCACCAGTGCGGCGATTGATTCCAGCATCAAAACCATAATCTATTCTCCAATCTGATAAAATCGTTTTCCGTTGCCGGTAAAAAGTTCTGCGGCAGTTTCCGGTGTCATCTGCCGGTCGCATCCCAATGCCCGGGCAACCAGTGCCACCATGCCGGGGGTATTGCTTTTGCCCCGGTAAGGAACCGGTGTCAGATAAGGCGCATCCGTTTCGATCAGCAGCCGGTCGTCCGGGATCTGCGAGATCACTTCCCGGATGTTGGATGCCGCTTTGAATGTATACATCCCGGTCACGCCGAAATAACCGCCCAGAGCCAGAAATTTTTCCGCATAATCCCGGTTTCCGGCGTAGCAGTGGATGACAAATCTCCCCCCCGCTCCGGCGAAACCGGTCAACATTTCCAGCGCATCTTGGTACGCTTGAAATGTATCATCCTTATCCCGCAGGTGAAGCATCGCCGGTTTCTGCCACTGCAATGCCAGTTCCAGAAATTCTTCAAGAACCTTTTTCTGACTTGCCGGATCGGAAAAATCGTAAAAATAATCCAGACCGATCTCTCCGACGGCCAGCAGTTTACGGTCATTTTTGAAGCCGGAAAAATCCTGCGGGCACTCCAGATATTCCGTCGCTGCATGAGGATGGATGCCGCAGGCAAAATACACGTCCGGATACCTGGCGGCAAACTCCTGCGCCCGGAGCGATTCCTGATGGTCCGCTCCGGCACAGAGCATCAGCAGCCGGTCGGGGCAGGGCGCAAATCCGGCTCCGGCGGTTCGCAAATCAGCCTGACAACGGGTGATGAACTCCTCAAAACTCTCTTCACCGCTGAAGTGAAAGTGCGTATCAAACAGCTCCATGATCTTACACCCGGTCATGCACGATTTTGATCGCTCCGGCAACGATAAAGGCGATTGTCGGAGCCAATCCGCAGATCATCGGATCAAGCGCACCGCTCTTGCCGATCATCAGAAACAGCTGGGCAACTACGATGTAGATCACGATCAGGGCGATCGCTGAAATCATCGCCAGCATGCTGCCGGTGCGTTCATTGCGGGTCGCCAGCGGCACTCCCAGAAATACCGCCAGAAAACATGACCACGGAAATGCCAGACGGTAGTAAAGCACCGTTTCATAAATACACCTGACTTTTTCCGGCATATTGGGATGGTCGCGCAATATCTGCAATATCACCGGAGTGGAGAGGTTGTCCTTTTCCTTGACCGCATTGAGAATATCCTGCGGCCGCTCCTTGATTTCATGCCGGTTGAAACGCAGTCCTTTGAATTCGACCGGCTGATGGAGCAGCATCGTTCCCCGGGACGCTTTGAAAAGCGTATCCTCAATCCGGTCATAACTGACAAATGTTCCGGAGGCAAAGACCCATTCGCTCTTTTCGTAATCGTAATATGCCTCTTTGATGTCGAAATCCAGTTTCCGCTCAAAGAACAGCCGTTTTACCGCTGCCTGCCGCTGTTTTTCATCCCGGGGAAGCGTCGGATAATGACTGCTTAACACCTGCTGAAGTTTTTTCTCATATTCCGGAGCGGCGGGATCACCGAGCAATTTATCCTGCAGCATGGGTGACCAGGTGGTTTTGACCGTCACATTTTCCTGCACATCTCCGGCAACAAAAAGCTGAAACAGCCACTGTCTGGTTCCGTCATCGCTCTTGTAAGTCAGAAGTTTTTTACTGTTTTTCTTTGAACGGGTCGTGTCGGCAAAGACATTTTCCGCCATTACCGAAGTTTTGGGGATCAGCAATTCGTTGAAGTAAATATTCACACCGCTCATCAGCAGTCCGACTGCAAAAATCGCTCCGCCGCAACGGAAAAGCGACACTCCGGATGCCCGCATCGCCGTGACTTCCAGATTTTTGCCGAATGTCGCCATCGTCCACATGCACCCCAGCAGCATCGATATGGGCATGACGAAACAGATATTGCTCGGCAGCCGGTACAGCAGATAAAGCACAATCATCTGCCACGAAGTATTGGCATCCAGAAAATCCTGGATGTCCCGGTACACATCGCTCAAAATGAACAACAGGACAAAAACCAGCATCAAAATCGCATATTTGATGAGGAATTCCTTGAGGACATACCCATCCAGTTTCCACAGCGGAAACCAGCGGCGTTTAAGGAGTTTCAGATCCTCGTATTTTTTACCGAATTCAACGGTTATTTTTCCGTTTTTTTCCATAAATCTGCATTGTTTTGAAATTTATCTTCCAACTCGGCGGCACGTACTTTTGCCCAGGCAAAGGTGCATACTGCAATAAATGCCGCGATCATATAGGCATCATAAAGTTCCAGTCCCAACCCCACCGGACCGCCGTGTTCCGGGCTGATCCAGAGGATGTAAGTCGCCACGATAAAGGTGATGAACATCCCCGGCATGACCGCGATGAATGCCGGACGCTTTTGCGCAAAAAGCCAAATGGCGGCCGCCAGCAGCGCAAAGGCGGCAATGACCTGATTGCTCCAGGCGAAATATGTCCAGAGTTTCTGGAAACTGCCGCCGTCTTTATTGCTCCAGAAAAGCAGTCCCGCAGTGATCACGATCAGCGGCAGCACCAGCATTATCCGGGGCAGCAGCGGTTTCTGGTCGATGTGAAACATCTCCGCCAGACTCAAACGCAAACTGCGCATGGCGGTATCTCCGCTGGTGATCGCCAGCACGATCACACTCAATACCACCACCGTGGAAAAGTTCCCTTTGAGGAAGGTATTGGTGATTTTTGCCAGCACTCCATTGGGGTCGGTGCCGATGAGTTCAGGGTACATGTTGTAGATCGCCAGTGCGCCTGCCGACCAGACCATGGCGATGAATCCTTCAACGATCATCATGCCGAAAAAGACTCCGAATGCCTCTTTTTCACTTTTGATCGTCCGGGCAACGATCGGCGCCTGCGTAGCGTGAAATCCGGAAAGTATACCGCAGGCGATAGTTACAAACAGCAGCGGCAAAATCGGCTTGTGGTCAGATGCGGTGAACATTTTGCTTTTAAATGCTTCGCTCTCAACGAGCAATGACGGGTCCTGCACTGCTTTGATCATCAGCATGACCAGCAGACCGGCAGTTCCCAGCAGCAGCAATGCCCCGAATATCGGATAGACTTTGCCGATGATCTTGTCCACCGGAAACATCGTGGCGCAGATATAGTAGATGAATATGCCGATCACACTCCAGAAAAATGCGCTGTTTCCGCCGCCGAGCAATCCGGATGAGAGTTTCGCCGGAACATTGATGAATACCGCAACTACCAGCAGCAGTGCGATCACCAGAAACGCCGAAAAGATCCGGTAAAGATGTTTTCCGGCGGTAAGGCGGATCAATTCCGTCAGGTTCGCACCGTTGTTGCGTATGGACATCATACCGGCGATGAAATCATGCACCGCTCCCATCAGTACACAGCCGACCGGGATGATGATAAAGACGATATCTCCGAAAAGGATCCCGCCGATCACGCCGATGACCGGTCCGATACCGGCGATATTCAGCAGCTGGATCAGCATATTTTTCCAATTCGGCAGCACCAGATAATCCACCCCGTCAAAACTGGTCAATGCCGGGGTCTGGCGGTCATCGGGTCTGATGATCTTTTTAACGATCGATCCGTACAGGAAATATCCTGCTGCCAAAATCAGCAATCCGGTAAGAAACAACTTCATTTTTACCCTCAACTCCTTTTTATTTGTGCCATATATCCGGCAGTACGCAGCGGTTCATAAACATAATATAGTGCGCCGCTGCCATATCTGCAAATCTTATGCCTGAAGTTTTTGCAAAGATGCATCGATCCGGCGCAAAGATTCCGTTTTTCCCAGGATCTCCATGATCTCTCCGGGACCTCCGGGGGTGACAGCGCAGCCGGAAACCGCGATCCGCACCTGCCACATGGGACGGCCGGCTTTGATCTCTTTTTCAGCGGCGAAACTGCTCAATACGCCGGAAATATTTTCCGCATTCCACACCTCAAGTGCGGCGAGGCGGCTGCGCAGTTCCGGCAGATCGGTCCGGCTGTTTTCCGGATCGCTTTTGCTCTTTTTGTGGTTGAAAAGTTCCACGCCGAATTCCGGCTGTTCCAGCAAAAAGCCGATCTTTTCCGGAATTGCGCTCAATACTTCCGTTCTGCCGTGGAGCAGTGCGGCGATCATTTCCCATTTTTCTTCCAGAACAGTTCCGGCAATACCGGCAAACGGTTTGGCAGCGGCGGCAAATTTTTCTGCCGGAAGTGCCTTGATGTACTCTGAATTCATCCAGCGCAGTTTGTCATAATCAAATACCGCCGGAGATTTGTTCAAACCGGTGATGCGGAATGCTTCACCAAGTTCGGCAAGGGTGAATATTTCCCGGTCGCTTTTCGGTGACCAGCCTAGCAGGGCGATGTAGTTGACGATCGCTTCCGGCAGATACCCCTCACTGACCAGATTTTCAAAACTTACCGATCCGTGACGCTTGCTCAATTTGGAAACATTCCCCTCGGCATCCCGCCCCATGATCAGCGGCAAATGCACGTAAGTCGGGATCTCCCAGCCGAATGCTTCATACAGCAAGTTGTATTTCGGCGTACTGGAAAGATATTCCGATCCGCGCACTACATGCGTGATATTCATCAGGTGATCGTCGATAACATTGGCGAAATTGTAGGTCGGCATGTTGTCCTGTTTGAGCAGGATCTGATCGTCCAGAACCTTGTTCTCGATCTGGATCTCACCAAAAACCGCATCTGTAAAGGTGCTGACCTTGCTCCGGTCGATGCGCTGACGGATCACATGCGGCACTCCGGACGCAGCTTTGGCAGCCGCTTCGGCAGCATCCATGACGGCACAGGGACACAATTCAGACGCGACATGCACCTCTTCGTCACTCTCTTCTTCGCATTTGCCGCAAAAACAGTAGTATGCATTGCCGGATTCAACCAGTTTTTCAGCATATTCCCGGTAGAGATGCTTGCGTTCACTCTGGATGTAAGGACCGAATCCGCCATCTTTATCCGGACCTTCATCATGTTCCAAACCGGCACTTTTAAGCGTGGCATAGATCACGTCTACGGCATTTTCCACATAACGCGCCTGGTCGGTGTCTTCAATGCGGAGAATGAATTTTCCCCCCTCGGAACGGGCCAGCAGCCAGGCATATAACGCGGTACGTAAATTTCCAACATGCATGAAACCGGTTGGACTCGGTGCAAAACGGGTGCGAACTTCTGACATGATCGTAATCCTTATAATTATGAAACAAAGTTACTATTTCTTCATAATATAACCTTATTTTGTGATATTTTCAACTTTTATTCGCAATCTTGCTTGACAATCGGCATGTTTTGCGATATATTTTGTCTGTGTTAAGAACGTGTCTCCATCGTCTAGAGGCCTAGGACACCGGGTTCTCATCCCGGCAACATGGGTTCGAATCCCATTGGAGATGCCATTTTTTTGCTTAAATTTCTGAATCTTCCCCATTTTTTCCCCGTTTTCGTTGCTTTTGGGATATTTCAATGCTATATTGTGCCATAATCTGCCAAAACAGGTTATGTATTTATGAAACAGGAACAAAAACGGATTTCCAAACGGATGAAAGAACTTCGTGGCAAACTTCGCAAAAAAGCTAAAGGCGGCAACTACTACTACCGTCTGACGATCACTAATGGTGTCCGCAAGGAATTTGCTCTGAAAACAACAGATGAAGCGGAAGCTATTCAGAAGGCTGCTGATTTGGATGCGGTTTACGAAGCTCCCAATCAGGAAGTGGCATTTGCCCAGATCAATGCGATCAAAGGTTTTTCCAAACGGGCAATGCAGTTGACTTTTGCCGAGGGATGGGAGAAATACTCTTCTCATCC
>SUWL01000014.1 GCA_015061495.1 Lentisphaerota bacterium | reverse complement strand
CATATCGGTTTCGATATAACCGGGGGCAACGGCGTTGACCTGAATGTTTCTGGCTCCGAATTCTTTGGCAGTGGTTTTGGCAAGGGCGATCACACCGGCTTTACTGGCGGAGTAGTTTGCCTGACCGACGTTACCCATTCTGCCGACGACGGAAGCGATATTGACGATTTTACCGACGCGGGCTTTCATCATCGGGCGCACGGCAGCTTTGGTAAAGTTGAAAGTACCTTTAAGGTTGACCGCGATGACGGCATCCCACTGGTCTTCGGTCATTTTGAGCATCAGCGTATCTTTGGTGATCCCGGCGTTGTTGACCAGGATATCCAATTTGCCGAAGTCGTTGACTACTGCTGCGACGGTGGCTTCGGCATCTTCAAATTTTGCCACGTTGGCGGCATAGGCTTTTGCCTCGATGCCGGCGGCGGTGAATTCGTCTGCGGTCTGCTGGGCGGTTTCCAGCAGGATGTCCACGATCGCCAGTTTGGCACCTTCAGCGGCGAGACGGGCGCAGATAGCTTTGCCGATACCACGGGCTCCGCCGGTAACGATGGCGACTTTTCCTTCAAGTTTTTTGCACATGATCCATTCCTCCTTGAATTTGGTTATGTGTATAACATATCACAGTTTCTGAAAATTTCAAATGCCGAGCTCATCCCGGTTCTGCCTCATTGCTTCATACAGGACGATGCTTGCGGCATTGGCAAGATTCAAACTGCGGCTGAACTCCCCGGGCATGGGGATCTGCCACATATCTTCCTTGTAATAATCGTAAAATTCCGGCGGCAATCCGGCGGATTCTCTGCCGAAAATCAAGTAATCTCCCAATTTATATTCCGCATCGAAGAAGTTTTTTTCTCCGTGAGTGGATATGAAAAACATCCGTTCCGGCTGTTCTGCCGCCAGAAAACTTTCCCAATCCTTGTGGATCGCCGGAGCCAAGTGCTGCCAGTAATCCAGTCCCGCCCGTTTGAGATATTTGTCCTCAATGGAAAATCCCAGCGGTTCGATCAGATGCAGGCGGCAATTGGTCGATACTGCCAATCGGCCGATAGTTCCGGTGTTTTGCGGTATTTCCGGTTGAAAGAGGACGATGTTGAATGGAGCGGACATTATTTCACCTTACGCAGTTTTGCCATAAAAAGGGCATCGCAATTGCCGTCGATGCTGTCGATCCGGAGCATTCCGGGGACGATTTTACCGGTCAGCGGATTTTCAAACGGGTCGAGTTTGTATTCATCATGGGCGGCGAGAAACTGTTTCACGACCAGTTGATTTTCCTCATCAAAAAGTGAACAGGTCGCATATACCAGCACTCCGCCGGTACGGACAGCTCCGGCATAATTTTCCATGATCTGCAGTTGAGTAGCGGCAAGTTCCGTGATCTCTGCCGGATCAAGTTTCCATTGGGCGCCGGGATTGCGCCTCCAGACTCCGGAACAGCTGCATGGGGCATCGAGCAGAACTCCGTCAAACAGGTGTTTGCCTTTCCAAAGCCCCCCATCATGTGCTTTGGTCATGATATTGGGGAAACCCGCCCGTCTGGCGCGCAGGCGCAGATCTTCCAGTTTTGCCGCCCGGATATCTCCGGCAACGACCGTACCTTTGCGTTTCATCAACTGGGCGAGGTGGAGGGTTTTGCCGCCGGCTCCGGCACACGGGTCGCACCATCTTTCTCCGGGTTTGGGGGCGGCAACGATGCTGACGCACTGACTGGCGAGATCCTGGATCTCAAATTTACCGGCTTTGAAACTCTCCAGCGTATAAAGATTGATTTTTGCATGGACTTCCACGGCATCGGACAAATTCGGGTGGAATGCAGTTACTGCTCCGGAAGCGGTCAACTCATCGATCACGGTCTGGCGGTCGTCGCTTTGCAGTCTGATCCACATCGGTGGGCGTTCTGCAAGCAGTTTCAAAAAGTTTTCTTTATCCAGATTTTCCGGAAGTTTTTCAAAAATCCACTCCGGGAGCAGATCATTGTCGGTCAACCGTACATCGGTGTTGAAGTAACCTCCCATCTGATTGGCTCTGGCGCATGGATTATTCAATGCATGAGGCAATGCGGGCATGGAACAGGCTTCGCAGATCGCCGCGGCATGGTCGTGATCGCCGTTGATGAAACATCCCGCCATAAGCAGAACAGATAACTCTCTGGCAGTCAGACGGATATTCCCCTGTTCGACTTCGGCGAGGCGGTCTTGCGGCAGGTATTTGCGCAGGAATCCCCAGAAGCGCAACGCCGCATAGACGCTCTCGGAAATAAAGGCACGGTCACGGGAACCGCATCGGCGGTTTTCCCGGAAATAGGCTGCAAGCACCCGGTCAGCAGGCTGTTTCCTGCCGAATCCGTTGCTCAAGACCCGGCGGGCGGCATCGTTGAGCAGATTCAGTTGAGCCCGGAATTTCGCCGGGGCGAGTTCTTTTCTATTCTTATAATCTCTCATAATGGCAGATAATATACCACCGGAATGAGAAATTTTCCACAAAAAAAGTTAAAAACTCCGCACATTGCTTGAAAAAAACTTCCTCCGATGGTATAATAAGGAGGTATTATCTTTTCCGGAATAAAAATACCTGAAAAAAAAGAATCCGGTAAAATAATCAGCGTCTTTCCGGCGTTATATAGCACAAAGGGGATTTTTTTATTCATTTTCAGAATATTGCTGATATTTTATATTTTTCATTAAACCGACAGTCAAAAATAACTAAAAAGAAAGGGGAAAGTTATGATGTCGTTGTTTGGTGCCGCGGTGCGGCAGGTCGAAATCTACAGAGATGGCATGCAGTTTTTGGACTGGGCGATCGTGATCGGTATGATCGTGCTCCTCACCGGAACATTGCTGTACTGCAACCGGTACATGCGTAATGCGGCGGACTTTCTGGCTGCCAACCGTTGTGCCGGCCGGTATGTGATGAGCATTTCCGAAGGTATCGCCGGATTTGGTCTGATCAGTGCGGTCGCCAACTGGGAAGCCTTTATGGTAAACGGTTTTGCCGGTACCTGGTGGGGCATGCTCACATCACCGTTTTCGCTGATTCTGGCGCTGGTGGCATGGGTTACCTACCGTATGCGTGAAACCCGCTGCCTTACTCTGGCACAGTTTTATGAAGTGCGTTACAGCCGTAAGTTCCGGGTCGGTGCCGGTATCGTCACCTTTATAAGCGGTATTGTCAACTACGGTATTTTTCCGATGGTGTCGGTGCGCTTTCTGATGACCTTCTGCCAGATCCCGGATTCAGTTTACTGGCTTGGGATCAACTGGAACCTGTGGGCGATTCTGCTGGCATTCTGTATCGGTTTGGGTGTGCTTTTCGGTGCATTCGGCGGTCAGATCGCCATCATGGTGACCGACTTCATGCAGGGGTTTTTCTGCAATGTTGCATTCGTGATTTTTATCTTCTTTATCTTCAAACTTGGCGAATGGGATACCTCCGGCGGATTTGTCAGCTGGGATCAGATCGCTGCCGCCCTGGAAAAAGGCGAAGGCATTTCGCATATCAATCCCTTTGAAAACACCAAAGTCCGCGACTTCAATATCTGGTATTACATGATCGGTTTTCTTGCCATGTTCTACGGACGCGGCGGCTGGCAGGGATCTGCCGGTTATGCGGCGGCGGCAAAAAGCCCTCATGAAAAGAAAATGGCTGGTATTCTCGGTTCCTGGCGCGGAATGGCGCAGGGATTGGTGCTGATGCTTTTCCCGCTGGCAGTTATCACCATCATGGGCAATCTGCCGGAATTTGCGGAATTGAAAGGCTTGATCAACGATCAGCTCGCTACCATTGACAATGCCACAGAAAGAGGTCAGCGTCTGGTACCGATCGCCCTTTCTCTGATCATGCCTTCCGGTCTGCTGGGACTCTTTGTCGCAGTGATGTTTGCGGCGATGCTCTCCACAGACGACACTTACATGCACAGCTGGGGATCGATCCTGATCCAGGATATCATCATGCCCTTCCGCAAAAAACCGCTCACTCCGAAACAGCACATCTGGGCACTGCGTTTCGGTATCATTTTCGTTGGTGTGTTTGCATGGGTATTCAGCGTTTGCTGGGAACAGAATACTCCGGTACTGCTCTTTTTCCAGTTGACCGGTGCGATTGTTTCCGGTGCGGGTGCGGCGATCATCGGCGGACTTTACTGGAAACGCGGTACGACTACGGCGGCGTGGGTCAGTTATTTCGTCGGTGCGGCGATCGCAGTTACCGGTGTTATCTGCCAGCAGTCCTGGTCTCACGGCATGGGGCAGTGGTTTATTGACCATGCCGGTTGGGAATTTCTCAATAATTACCGGGATACGGTCGGCAAACTCTATTTCCCGATCAACGGTCAGTATATTACTTTGATCAACATGATCGTCTGTTCGCTGCTGTACGTCGGAATTTCGCTCTTTGAGCATTATTTCCGCAATGTTCCGGACTTCAATCTGGACAAAATGCTCCACCGCGGTATCTATGACACCAACAACGAACACGTGGAACAGGGCCATGTCAGTTGGATCCACCGGGTTTTCGGAATCACTTCGGAGTTCACCCTCGGAGACAAACTGCTCTACGCATCCACGATCCTCTGGACCCTTTTCTGGACGGCGATCTTTGTGGTCTACTCGATTAAGTACGCCACGGTCGGTGTCTCCGATGATCAATGGTTGAGCTTGTGGCACTTCAAGATCTATGTGACCCTGATCCTCGGTGTCGGCTGTACTGTCTGGTTCTTTGTCGGCGGTATCTACGACGTGGTCAACCTGTTCAAGGCGCTTGCCAATTCCAAAGTCGACGATTCGGACGATGGTTCGGTGGTCAAATAAGTTGACGAATTCAGTAGCGGCGGGAAATTTCCCGCCGCTTTTTTTGTATCCGGTATTGATTTCACTGCATTGCAGTGCTATCTTAAACAGAATGCAAAAAAACAGGTGATCAATTATGTTGAAAAACGGCTTTGACAGTGAAAAATATCTGGCTGAACAATCCGCCGCCATTTTGGAGCGTGCCGGTAAGTTCGGGGACAAGCTCTATCTGGAATTCGGCGGCAAACTGATCTGCGATTACCATGCGGCACGGGTGCTGCCCGGATTTGATCCGGATGCCAAAATCAAACTCCTTCAGCGGCTTAAAGATAAGGTTGACATCGTCATCTGCATCTACGCCGGTGCGATTGAGGAGAAAAAAATGCGTGCCGACTTCGGTCTTTCCTATGATGCCGACACCATGCGGACGATTGATGATCTGCGGGATTGGGGATTGGATGTCAAAGCGGTCGTGGTCACCCGTTACCGGGATCAGCCGGCGGTAAAAGGCTTTATCAACCGTCTTTCCCGCCGTGGGATCAAAGTTTACACCCACCGCCCGATCAAAGGATATCCGACGGATGTGGAAACCATCGTCAGTGATAAAGGATTCGGAGCCAATGAGTATATTGAAACCGACCGTCCTATCGTGGTCATCACCGGGCCCGGACCGAATTCCGGCAAAATGGGTACGTGTCTTTCGCAGGTGTACCACGATTATCAGCGCGGGGTGAAAGCCGGTTACGCCAAGTTTGAAACTTTTCCGGTCTGGAATCTGCCATTGAAGCATCCGGTCAATGTCGCGTACGAAGCGGCAACGGCGGATTTGGGAGATATCAATATGGTAGACTCGTTCCATCTTGAGGCCCGTGGAGAAACTGCGGTCAACTACAACCGGGATATTGAGATCTTTCCGGTAGTAAAACGGATTTGCGCCCGGATCATGGAACCGGAGCAGCTCTACGTGTCACCCACTGATATGGGGGTCAACCGCATCGGTTTTGCCATAACCAATGACAAGGCGGTTCAGTACGCCGCCAGACAGGAATTGATCCGGCGTTACTTCCGAGCTTTGCGGGACTACGCAGAGGGAGAAGTGGAATCATGCGTGCCGGAACGGATCAAATTGCTGATGGATGAACAGGGCATTGGCGAATTGGAGCGCAATGTGGTCGAACCTGCCCGTAAAGCGGCATCCGCCGCCAAGCGCAATCCGCTCAAATACGGCCATGACAATATCTTTTGCGGAGCGGCATTGGAACTGCCTGACGGTACGATTATCACCGGTAAAAACACTCCGCTGCTTCATGCTGCATCCAGTTGTATCATCAATGCGATCAAACATCTTGCCGGTCTGCCGTCAGATCTGCATTTGCTTTCCCGGCAGGTCATTGAATCGGTCGGTAATTTGAAACATGAAATATTTGCGGATAAGCAGATTTCTCTGGCACTGGTCGAAACGCTTACGGCGTTGAGTGTGTCCACCCCGTCCAATCCGGCAGCGGCACTCGCTCTGGCGCAGTTGGAGAAACTCCGGGGATGCGAAATGCACATCAGCCACATTCCTCCTGCCGGAGATGAGACCGGATTGAGAAAACTTGGGGTGCATCTGACTTGTGAACCGGTATTTACCAGCCGCAATCTTTTTATGGAACAATAACCAGTAATATATAATGAGGTAAGAAAATGAGTAAGATCCGTGTGGCAGTTTTCGGTGCATCCGGTTATGCCGGAGAAGAGCTGCTTCGTTTGCTGTTGCGTCATAATCAGGCGGAAATCGCCGCGATCACTTCCAGAAAAAATGCCGGGGAACCGGTTTCAACGGTATTTCCGCGTTTTACCGGTTTGCCGCTGAATTTTATCGCTCCGGATGAAGCGATGAAAAATTGCGATTTTGATGCGGCGATATTGGCGCTCCCCCACGGTCTGGCAACGGAATTTGCCATCCCGCTGTTGGAAAAGGGCGTGAAAGTATTTGATATTTCTGCAGACTTCCGTTTGAAAAGCACTGCCAAATACAAAGAGTATTACAAAGCCGACCATCCCGCTCCGGAGCTGCTCAAACAGGCGGTTTACGGCCAGCCGGAACTCTATCGTGAAGAGTTGAAAAAAGCCGATCTGGTTGCTTGTGCCGGATGCTATCCGACCAGCAGTATTCTGCCGACGGCACCGCTTCTTAAAGCCGGGATCGTCTCTCCTGAAGGCATCGTCGTTGCCAGTTGTTCCGGATGCACCGGTGCCGGACGTAAAGTCGATTTGCCGTATATTTTCCCGGAATGCAACGAGAGTATTAAAGCGTATGCTCCGGTCGGGCATCGTCATTTGCCGGAAATCGAGCAGGAAATGGCATTCGCCGCCGGTGTGGAAGAGGTGAAAATCAACTTTATCCCTCACCTCGCTCCGATGAACCGGGGGATCAACTCAACGATCCTGATGAATGCCATGCCGGGGTGTACTCTGGAAAAGGTCGGCGAAGTTCTCAATGCCGCTTACGGCAATGAGCAGTTTGTCCGGGTGCTGCCAGCCAAACGGTGTGCTGATACCAAGTATGTCTTTATGACCAATTGCTGCGAAATCGGTTATTTCTTTGATGAACATACCAACAAAGTGATCGTGACCAGTTGTATCGACAATTTGACCAAAGGTGCCGCAGGGCAGGCTGTTCAGTGTATGAATATCCGGTTCGGCATTGATGAAGCAACCGGGTTGCTCTGATGATTGAGTATCGTTTGCTGGATGATATTTCCGGTGATACGCTTGAGCGTATCGCCGGATTTTATCTTTCTGCCAACTGGGTGGCTCCCGGCGAAAATACTGCGTTTCTCCGTCCGGCATTCAAAGGGTCTTTTCTGGCGGCGGGGGCGTTTGCTGACGGTGTGATCGTCGGTAGTGCCCGGGTGCTTTCCGATGGCTGTTCGGATGCGTATATTCAGGATGTCGTCGTTGATCCGGCATACCGGGGCAGGGGGATCGGGCGCGGCTTGATCACCCTGCTGGTGGCAAATCTGGAAAAACACGGGATAGATTGGATCGGACTGGTTGGAGAACCCGGCACTGAAGAGTTCTACCGGAAGCTGAATTGGGAGCAAAAATCCGGTTATTTGTTATGGCAGCATAGAAAAATGTGATTTTTTTTTGAACTGGCATTTGAAAAAAAACGAAAGTAGCACTATAGTATGGAGGGTTCAAGACCGGGGAAGCAATGCGTCTGTATGCAAATTCTCCTCTTCATAATTACTCCTCGCGGATGTATTGTGGATCACCAGTCTTGAACTTTTTTTATTTATTGTATCATTTGTTGTGATGCGATGCATCCATTCGTCTTCGTTTCACTGTGCTGTGACAAGCCGACAGGATCAAACCGTTATTGCGTGATTGACAAATCATAATGGTTGTGATATATTCGTGAGTTTGCGATTATCGCAAACGACTGATTTCGGATGTGAATTTTTTGAAATTTGGGACATTACCTATTTTTTTTGAGAGAAAGACAGAATTATGAAGCCGGATTCACTGGTTCTGGTTGATGCGTACAGCCAGATTTTTCGTTCCTTTTATGCCATCAGGATGTTGACCAACTCCCGGAATGAGCCGGTGAATGCGGCGTATGTATTCACCAAACTGCTGCTGCAGCTGGAAAAGAACCATCCATCCAAATATGGTGCCATGCTTTTTGATTGCGGCAAAGTTGCATTCCGCATGGAACTCAATCCGGAGTATAAAGCCAATCGTCCGCCGATGCCGGACCCGTTGAAACAGCAGATCCCGCTGATCCGTAAAATCGCCGGTGCATTCGGCTGGAAACAGCTGCAATGTCCCGATTATGAAGCCGACGATCTGATCGGCGGATTTGCTGCGCAGTATCCGGATAAGACGGTAGAGATCGTCAGCAGTGATAAGGATCTTTCCCAGTTGATCGATCAGCGGGTGACGATGCTGATCCCTGCCAGCGGCGGATTTGAACGGCGGGGGGTGGCTGAAGTTGTTGAGAAATTCGGTGTCACTCCGGCAGAAATGGTGGATTATCTGGCATTGTTGGGCGATTCATCAGATAATATTCCCGGTGTTCCCGGAGTTGGGGCGAAAAGTGCGGTAGAGATTTTGAAAACGTTTGGCGCTGCCGAAAAGTGGCTTGATGACCCCGCTCTGATCGACCCGGCGCACAAACTTGGCAAGAAGCTGCTGCCGGAATTGGAAACTGTCCGCCGCAACCGGGAGCTGATCAGATTGCGTACCGGATTGCCCGCGGAAATGGCAACCGGAGTACCTCCTCTGCGTGATGAGCCGGATTGGCATCTGATCGCAGATATCTGCCGGGATAATCAATTCAACAGCATTCTCAAGGAGTTGCCGGAACTGCCTGCCGAGCCGGAACATGGCGATTTTGAAGATGATCTGTTCTCTTTTGCCGCCGCACAGAAGCCGGTGGTTGAGGAGAAAAAAGCGGTCATTGAGATCCAGGACGAACTTTTTTAACGGTCGAAAATTGAAAATTTGCAAAAGTTGTGATATATTATAAACCAGCATTGTGTATTTTGTCCTGAACTTCTAATCAAGGGATAATAGAATTATGATTAAACCGGTTTATGAATGGTCACACGCTGAACTTGAAGCATTGAAAGTTGAGTTGGAAGCGGAATATTCGGAATTTTCCTCCAGAAATCTGGCGTTGAATATGGCGCGCGGCAAACCCTCGTCCGGTTTGCTTGACCACAATATGAATGTGTTGGATAAACTTGAGAATCCCTGTGCCGCAGATGGAACTGATGCCCGTAACTACGGCATATTGGACGGTTTGCCGGAAATGCGCCGTTTTTTCGGAGAAGTTCTCAATATCGATCCGGAAAGGATCATTGTCGGCGGCAATTCAAGTTTGACTTTGATGTATGATTCCATTGTCCGTCTGATGATGTTCGGCAGTTGCGGATTTCCGGCGTGGCGGAGCTTGCCGAAGTTGAAATTTCTCTGTCCGAGTCCGGGATATGACCGCCATTTCGCAATCACGCAGGAGTTCGGCTTCGAGATGATCCCGGTGCCGATGACCGAAAATGGTCCGGATATGGATATGGTTGAGGAACTTGCCGCCGGAGATGAAGCAATTAAAGGCATCTGGTGTGTGCCGCTTTACAGTAATCCCCAGGGGGTTTGTTACAGTGATGAAACCGTTTCCCGGCTGGGAAAAATGAAAACTGCCGCTCCGGATTTCAAGATTTTCTGGGACAATGCATATGGTGTCCATCACCTTTATGAAGAGGTGAAATTGGCGGATATTTTTGCTGCCTGTGAAGCCGGCGGCAATCCTGACCGGGCGTATATGTTCTTTTCCACCAGCAAGATCACTTTTCCAGGCGCCGGTGTGGCGATGATGGCATCATCGGTCAATGAGCGCAAAGAGATCCTCAAGCACATGGGCATCCAGACCATCGGCAGCGATAAACTCAATCAGCTGCGTACACTGCGGGTGCTCAAGGATGCTCCGACGTTGAAAAAACACATGGCGGAACTGGCAGAAGTACTGCGCCCGAAATTCGATATCGTTTTGAAAACTCTTGATGCCGAGTTGAAAGATGGCGCATTCGCTTCATGGATCACTCCCCGCGGCGGTTACTTCGTTTCTCTGGATACCCTTGATGGGTGTGCGAAAAAGACACTGGAACTGGCGAAAAATGCCGGAGTTACGATGACCGGGGCAGGGGCGACCTTCCCGTATAAAAACGATCCGCATGACCGCAATATCCGGATCGCACCGACCTATCCGTCCAATGATGAATTGCAGACGGCGATGAAGCTTTTCTGCGTGTGTGTGAAATTGGCGGCGGTTAAAAAGTTGTGCGGCGAATTCTGATAAATTAACAGCAAAGGGTGCAATATGATTTTTCCGACCGTTGAAAATGCCATGCTTGTAGCAGTTGATCTGCAGGTCAAACTGCTGCCCGCAATGAGTGGTCAGGAGCGGATCATCAACCGTGCCGGGGTAATGCTCCGCGGGGCGGCAGAGTTGGGATTGGATACGGTGGTGACCGAACAATATCCCAAATATCTGGGTAATACGCTGCCGGAATTAAGTTCGCTTTTGCCGGCGGATACTCCGGTGATCGAAAAGAGCAGTTTTTCTGTTTTCGGAGCATCCGGATTCTGCAAAGCGCTCTCTGCCCGGAAACGGGAAGTTTTGATTTTTATCGGTGTGGAAGCCCATGTTTGTTTACTGCAGAGTGTGCTTGATGCCCGTGCCGAAGGGTACGGGGTCATTGTTGTTGCCGATGCTGTCGGCAGCCGCAAAGAGGACGACCGGGAGTTGGCATTGAGTGCGCTCCGGGCTGCAGGAGCGGAAATTTACAGTTGTGAAACGGTGCTTTTTATGTTGTTGAGAGATTCCAAGCATCCCTGTTTCAAGTCTATTAGCGGACTTATAAAATAAAAGGACAGCGTTATGGCTATTTTCAGCAGAGGTAAATACTCGACATTGAAAACGGGAGTGAAGCGTAAAATGGTCATTCCCGACGGTTCCTGGATCAAGTGCAAAAAGTGCAGTCAGACCCTTTATGTTGAGCGGCTGGAAGACAATTTGCAGGTTTGCTGGTGTTGCGGTTATCACATGCCGATGCCGGTTGAGGATCGCATTGCATTGCTCACTGATGAAGGAAGTTTCAAAGAGGAGTTCGGCGATCTGGTTTCTGTAGACCGTCTTGATTTTGTGGATTCCAAAAGTTACCGGACCCGCCTTGAGGAGAATGTCCGCAAGTCCGGGATGAATGAAGCGGTTTCCTGCGGTCATGCCACGTTGAATTCCATTCCGTTTGCGCTCGGAGTGATGAATTTTAATTTTATGGGAGCGTCCATGGGGTCGGTTGTCGGTGAAAGGATTACCCGGCTGATCGAAAGTGCCACTGAAAAAGACGAAACCGTGGTATTGGTCACCGCTTCCGGCGGTGCGCGTATGCAGGAAGGTATTTTAAGTCTGATGCAGATGGCAAAAACCAGCGGTGCGCTTGCCCGTCACCGGGAGAAGCATCTCGGTTATATCGTGATCATGACCAATCCTACTTACGGTGGTGTTTCGGCAAGTTTTGCCACGCTTGGTGACGTTATTCTCTCTGAACCCGGTGCCATGGTCGGCTTTGCCGGTCCCCGGGTCGTTCAGGAAACTACCAAGTCGGTTTTGCCTGAAGGATTCCAGACTGCGGAGTTTCTTTTGGCACATGGATTGATCGACCGGGTGGTAGAACGCAAAAATTTACGAAAAGAATTGAGTTTTTTACTTGACATTTTCAAGAAGAAGATATAAATTAAGTAATGCCGTGAGACGGACCTCGTGTGTTGTCTGAAACGCCAACCGGGTCAGGTGGGGAACCAAGCAGCCCTACGCGATTTCTGACAGGCCATGAGTCATCTGTTTCACGGCGTTTCTTTTTTTTAAGAAAGGAATCCTGCCCATGAGCATTCTGCGGATCGATGGTCGTGCCTGCGATGAATTGCGGCCGCTCAAGTTTGATGTCGATTATCTCTCTCACCCCTTGGCATCGGTATTTATTTCCAACGGAAATACCAGAGTGTTGACGGCCGTCTCTTTTGAGGATAAAGTTCCCTCCTGGATGAAAAATCAGAAAGTTTCCGGCGGTTGGGTCACCTGTGAATACGGTATGCTGCCTTCGGCGACCACTGAAAGATGCCGCCGGGAAGCCGCCGCCGGAAAACAGGGCGGCAGGACAGTGGAGATCCAGCGGTTGATCGGCAGATCACTGCGGATGGCGGTCGAGCTGGAAAAACTCGGCGAGCGCACCTTTTATCTGGATTGCGATGTGATTGATGCTGATGGAGGTACGCGCTGTGCCAGTATCACCGGATCTTCACTGGCGCTGGCAATTGGCTGCAAGCGGCTGTTTCCGGCAAATGAAAATCCCTTCAAAGAGTTGGTCGCAGCGATCAGTGTCGGCATTATCAATGGTACGCCGATGCTCGATCTCTGTTATGCGGAGGATTCCAGCGCTGAAGTTGACATGAATGTGGTTATGACGGAATCCGGTAAACTTGTGGAAGTGCAGGGAACTGCCGAGGGTGCGCCATTTTCCCGCAGAGAACTTAACGATTTGATCGATCTTGCTGAACATGGTTTGAAACAGATATTTGTCCGTCAGAGAGAGATTTTGGAGAGTATTTGATGAGTGAATATCAGGTCATTGCCCGGAAATGGCGCCCCCGCAGCTTTGCGGACGTGGTAGGTCAGGAACATGTGGTAAGAACGCTTCGCAATGCGATCAACAGCGGCAGAACAGCTCATGCGTATCTGTTTGTCGGTCCGCGGGGCATCGGTAAGACCACGCTTGCCCGTATTTTTGCCAAGGCATTGAATTGTGAACACCCGGTCAATGGCGAACCGTGCTGCCAGTGTCCCAGCTGTATGGAGCTGGCGGCGGAAAAAAGTCTGGATGTGCTGGAAATCGACGCCGCCAGCCGTAACTCCACTGGAGATATGCGGGAACTTGCAGAAAATGCTCTCACCCGTCCGGTCAGCGGCAAGTATAAAATTTACATCATCGACGAAGTCCACATGTTGAGCAAAGCGGCGTGGAACGTGCTTTTGAAAACCGTTGAAGAGCCGCCGGCACATGTAAAATTTATTTTTGCCACCACCGAAGTTCATCAGGTGCTTCCGACGATCATTTCCCGGTGTCAGCGTTTTGACCTGATGCCGATCCCCACCCGTCTGATCGCAGAAAGACTGCAGTTGATCGCCGATACGGAAAAAGTTGCGATCAATCCGGAAGCGGTCAATGCCATTGCCCGGGCGGCGGAGGGTGGAATGCGTGATGCCCAGTCGCTGTTGGATCAGATGATCGCCTTTTTTGCCGCAGGAGACGGATTGCAGATCACTGAAGCACAGGTGTTGTCGCTTTTCGGTTTGACCGACCGGGGGGATTTGAATGCGATTCTGCAGGCGATTCTGCAGAATAAACCCGGTGAAGTGGTCACCCGGATCGCGCGGCTTGCCGGCAAAGGAAAAAATCTGGAAACGCTTTTTGAGGACCTGCTTTATGCGGTGCGGGCGATCCAGTTATGTACGATTGTGGCAGATCCGGCAGAATTGCTTGATGAATCTCCGGAAGCGATCGCCATGTACCGGCAGTTCGCCGCACTTGCCCCGCAGGAATCGATCCAGATCCTTTTGGAAAATATTGCTCCGGTAGGCAGAATTCTGCATGATGCGATCAATAAGCAGGTCTATCTGGAAACGGTACTGCTCAAAGCTATGCGTGAAGCTCATGCTGTACGTATCAGCGATATTCTTGCCCGGTTGAATCAGTTGCGGACTGCCGGTGAATTGCAGTTCCTTGAGCAGCTGCCGGTCGTGGAAAAAAATGTGCAGATGCCGATTCCGGCTGCAGTTGTGCCGACTGTTCCGGAATCCCCGGTTGCGGTGGAAGAATCTCCTGCGGTGGAAGAATCTCCTGCGGTGGAAGAACCTCCTGCGGTAGAAGAATCTCCTGCGGTAGAAGAAATTCCTGCGGTAGATGAAGTTCCGGTTGCAGATGCCCCTCCTGCTGATATTGTGCAGGTGTGTGATATTCCGGAATGTACCGGTGGAGATCCGTCGGATTCGGATGATGATATTGCCGATCTGCCGGTCAATATGCCGCCAATGATGCCGGCGGCGGAGGTTAATAAGGAAAAAGAAGAGTCTTATTCACCGGATAAATTGCAGAAAAGTATTGCCAACAGTAACCCGCAGGCATTGATCGAAGTCGTCAAGCGTGATCCGGTCGTTCAGGAAGTGGTGGATCTTTTCAGCGGAACAGTCATTGATATTCACCGTTGAGTGAATATCAGAAGCAGATTGTTGACCATCATAAATATACCGGAGACCGCCAGCAGAATGTATACGCCGATGCGGAAATGGCGCTCGCTTACCTTGCGGTGCAGATAGTCTCCGACCATAAAACCTGCCAGCATTACCGGAAAGATGACTGCCAGCAGTTTGAAGTTCTGCATATTCCATACCGTTTTTTGTACGCTCCATGCCGTCAGACGGCAGATATTGGCAACCAGCCAGAAAAGGCTCAAGGTCACCCGGAAAAGGGTTTTGTCCGGCAGTGCTTTTGCCGCATAGATCACGATAAACGGACCTCCGGAACCGAATGCACCCTGAATTATTCCGCCGCAAAAAAGCAGTATCCTCATCAGCCAGCTGCGGCGGAGGTCTCTGCTGTTTTGAGTGTTTGCCGCCGGGTGGAATATCCGGTAATTGCCGTGGATACCGGTACCGAGCATAAACAAGCCCAGCAGGATACAGAGGTGTTGCGCCGGAAGCCGGTCAAAGAGGATCATGCCGACCGGCATGCCGATCCCTGCCCAGAGGGCGATGTAGAAAAATTCCTTCCACCGGATGGCACTCCAAAAGCGGCAGACAACATAAAGTGCCATTGCCAATCCCAGAATACAGAGGATCTGTATGGCAGTTTTCAGCCCGATCGTCAGATCGAGAAACGGCAGTGCCATAACCGAACCGCCGAATCCGGCGATCCCTTCCAGCAGGTGAGTTAGAAAAACGACGATGGCGGCAATAAAAAGATCCATGGATGAACTCCCGCAAGTATGTTGATAACGATATGTTCTATAATATACTCCGGAGAAAGGGATTTTTCAACATGCCGCAGGGGTCACAATTCTGCCGCCGGAAGTTTTTTCCACGCTCCGGCAACGGTACATACCACCCCGGCAGTGCGGGAGGCAAGTTCAGCAGAATCATAACGTTTTTTTCCGGCGATCCTCCCCCGGATATATCCGGCAAGGAAAGCGTCACCGGCACCGACGGTATCCACCACTTTTCCAATTGAGTGTGCCGGAACTGTGAATTTCGGCTCATTTCTGCTGTAAATCACAGCACCTTTCGCGCCGCAGGTGAAAAGGATCTCGTCCGGGGTGAAGTTTTTCATGACAGCGGCGGCAAAGGCATCCGGTTCGATCGGCAGCTCAAGGCATGCTGCGACGGCAGGCAATTCCTCTTCGCTGATTTTCAGAGTGTCGGCAAGCAGCAGAGAGTTTTCGATAAGTTCTCTGGAATAGAAGTGCTGCCGGATATTGATATCAAATATTTTCCGGGCATCCGGAGCACTTTTCAGCAGTTGTATGATCGTCTGCCGGGATGTTTCACTGCGCTGGGCAAGAGAACCGAATACCACCGTACGGGAGTTTTGCACGGTTTGCCGTGCCGCTTCAGAGAAGGGGATGAAATCCCATGCCGAATCCAGACAGATCTCATAGGAAGGATGCGTACCGTTGAGCGTGACTTTTACTCTGCCGGTCGGCAGGTCTGTAACGGCAATGGCGGAGGTATCCACGGAAAAAGCGTGGAGCATATCGAGCAGTTCCCTGCCGTTCTGATCATTGCCGACTGCGGAAATCAGGGCGGTAGTCAAACCGGTTTCCGCGCCGATAACGGCGACATTGGCGGCTGCCCCGCCGGGGCATTTATGTTCCGGGAATTCATCAAACAGGACTTCTCCGACAGCAGTGACATCGTATTTCATCATTTTATTTCTCCTGACAGTTATTCATTTCGGCAAGGTTGGCGAGCAGGACTTCACCGGCGGCAAATGCCGCACCGGAAGCGGTATTGCATTCATTCATGGAATAAAATCTCAATTCGTTGTGTATCGGGATCCATGAAATTTTCTCCAGTTCAGCGGACAATTCCCCGATTTTTTCCGGAAAAAGATCGGGAACTTCGCCGCCAAGAACGATGACTTCCGGATCAAAAAGTCCGGCAACGGCAGATAAGCACCACAATATATGCGGTTTGAGAAACTCCCAGACTTCCGGTGAATCAAGCGGGCATTGCCGCTTTTGGGCGAAAACTTCTGCGGCAGTCAGTGAAGCACAGGTTTCCAGAGTGGAATTATTGGCTGCCGGATAGGGCAGGTGGCCGATTTCTCCGGCAAACCCCCGGTGGCCTTCCTGAAATTTTCCCTCCCGGCAGATGGTCAGTCCGATACCGTTCCCCCAGTGGATAAAGGCGGAATCGTTGCCGGAGTCCTGCCGCTTCATCATCACCGAACGGGCTTTGGAAATGATGTCATGCTCAAAGATCACTTCGCCGGGCAATGAATCGGACAAGATGGCAAGATCCCATTTATCCACTTGCGGCAGATGCGGAGTTTTCAGCCAGATTTTGCCGGTGCGGTCAAAGGCGCCGGTCAGGGCGATAACGGAATAAGCGATTTTTTCCGGAGCGGTCGCAGTTTCCTCAAACAGGCGGATCAATGCCTGCTTCAATGCGGCGGCATCCGGCAGAAAACCGGTTTGCAAGGTGTGGGAAAGGATGGTTTCCCGGTCAGGAGTGACGATTTCCAGATCCAGGTGATCGGCGGAAACAGAAACTCCTGCCAGCAGATGTTTTTCCCGGTTGAAAAAACAGTAACTGTTGCGGGCATCTGCCGCCGGAAAGACGGTGAAGGCATTTTCCGGCAGTTCCGGTGACAGGGTCAGAATGTTTTCCGCCGCCAGTTCCCGGACACAGGAACTGACTGTCCCCCAGGACAACCCGGCGGCGTTCTGGATCTGCCGCCTTGTCCGCATGCCGCCGGCAATGGCGGCAAGTACGCTGAAGCGGTTGAAAACGTGCATCGCACGCTGCTGGATAAAACTTTTTTCGGCTGACTTCATCGTTTTTTCAAATTTCCTGAATCGATTGATACCGATATAAAATACACCGGTAAATGTTTTTTTCAAGGCGGAGGATAAATTTTTGGAAAGTTTTGTATCAAGACTTGATATGTGAATGAGGCAGTGTTATATTAACGCCTGTCAGCGGACAATTTTACAACAGGAGGTTTATTATGTTGGCAGCTGTACTTGAAAATTTCAATAATCTGGTCTTAAAAGAGGTTCCCACTCCGGTACCCGGTCCGGGAGAGGTTCTGGTAAAGGTCATTTCCTGCGGATTTTGTGCAACGGATTATAAAGCGATCAAAGGAATCAGAAAAAATGTGGAATTTCCGCTGATTCCCGGTCATGAACCATCGGGTATTATTGCCGCAGTCGGTCCCGGAGTGGTGCATTTCAAAGAGGGGGACGAAGTTATTTGTCAGCCTTCCGGATATTGCGGAGTATGCACCAACTGCCGCATGGGCAACACGCACTACTGTGACCACGCCTATACCACCGGAGGCGACGGGCCGGAAGATGTCCGCCCCGGAGCATTTGCCGAATATATGATCACCGGAGAAGAGTGCATTTTTCACAAACCGGCAAATATCTCCTTTGATGCCGCAGCATTGACTGAACCGCTATCCGGAGCTTGGAAAGGGGTGGTGCAAAAGAGTAATATTCAGGTAGGGGAAGATGTTGTGGTCATCGGTACCGGTGGGATCGGACTGCTTTGCATGATGGTGGCAAAAGCCGCCGGAGCCGGCAGACTTATCGCCATTGACGGCAGTGAATATGCCCGCAGCAATGCGGTCAAAGTCGGCGGAGCAACCCATGTGATAGATGCATTCAGTGACAATGTCAAAGAGCAGGTGTACGACATTCTGCCTAAAGGACCGGATCTGGTCATTGAAGCTGCCGGACCGATCCAGGCGGTCAAATTGATGACCGATCTGCGCCGCCGCGGTACCCGTTGGAATGTTTTCGGCATTACCACGCATGAAAAATTTGAACTTGACGGCGGTCATACGCACTTCCTCGAAGGGCGCATGGATGCCAGTTTCGGTACGACTCCGCTTGCCATGCAGAATGCCATTATGCTTATGGAACGCGGTCTGGTCGATCCCGGAAAGATCATTTCCCATAACTTTTCGCTCAAAGATATCGACAAAGCCATTGAAGTGATGGGCCAGCCGGAACGCAATAAAGTCATTATCAATCCGTGGGGTTGAATTTGACCAGTGAATTTACCGGCAGGATCGCCGTTGTTACCGGAGGAAGTTCCGGTATCGGCAGAGCTGTTGCTTTGGAACTTGCCGCATGCGGAGCGACGGTCTGCAGCTGTTCCCGCACCGGCGGTACGGATACGGAAAATTACGGAAACGGCAAAATCATCAATGCGGTATGTGATTTGAGCATTCCCGGCGAGTTGGCGCAATGGATGCAAAGCATATTGGATCGCTTCGGTAAAGTCGATTATCTGGTCAATAATGTCGCATTTGACGGCAGAGTGGATTTTGATGATGCGAATGAAGCGGAGTTTGAGAAATTTATCGCGGTGAATTTGCGTTCGGCATTTCTGGCATCCCGTGCCGCTCTGCCGGGATTGCGTGCCGGAAGCGGCAAGGCGGTGGTCAATCTGGGTACTACAAACTGGATGTTGGGCTTGTCACCGTTTACCCTTTATTCCTGTGCGAAATCCGGATTGCTGGGGTTCACCCGGGCTCTGGCAAGGGAGTTGGGCAGGGAGATGATCCGGGTGAATATGGTTTCTCCCGGGTGGATAATGACGGACAAGCAGTTGACAGAATATGTCACTGAACAGGACAAGGCAGATCTGCTGCGGGATCAGGCATTGCCGTTTCTGCTGCATGAAAAAGATGTGGTTCCGGTCATAAAGTTTCTGCTTTCCCGGGCCGCCGGAGCGATGACCGGGCAGAATTTGGTCGTTGACGGAGGGAAGTTGATGCAATGAACAAGATTATTGCTGAATTTACCGGCAGGGAAACTGCGGCAGATGAAATTTGTCTGTGCCGCTTGGGACAGCACAGTTTTCTGTTGAAAATCAACGGAGTGATGATCGCATTCGATCCCTATTTGAGTGCGGACGGCAACCGGTTGATCCCGCCGCTTATTGCGGCAGATGAATTTTGCAGTATGGACATCATCTGCTGCAGTCATGATCATGGCGACCATCTGGATCGTCCGGTTTTGGCGGCAATGGCGGCGGCTTCACCCCGGGCGGTATTTGTTTTGCCGCGGGCGATACAAAAGACGGTCACTGAAATCCCTGCAGACCGGATATGGGGGATGAATGACGGTGAAACAAAGAGTTTTCACGGCATTACGATCCGGGCAGTGGCAGCGGCGCATGAGTTTCTGGACAGAGGTGCTGACGGGCTTTATCCCTATTTGGGATTTGTGGTTTCTGCACCATTTTGCAGTGTGTATCACAGCGGAGATTGTTGTGTTTACGATGGATTGCTGGGTAAAGTCAGTGATCCGGCGCCGGATTTGATGCTGCTGCCGATCAATGGCAGAGATGCGGTCAGGCTGCGCAATAACTGCATCGGCAACATGACCTGGCAGGAAGCGGCAGATCTTGCCGGATGGAGCGGGACGCGGATGGTCATTCCGGCACATTACGACATGTTTGATGGCAATCTTGCAGATCCGTCCGGATTTCTGGATTATGTATCCGTGAAGTATCCGGAAATGCAAAGCCGTCTGCTTGCGCCGGGAGAGGTCGTTTGTTTGAAACTGCGGTAAGGTTGATCTTGCTGTTTTGCAGTCCGGTGGAAATATTGTGGGCGAATTCGCATTTCAGGATCTTGCAGGTATTGCCACGCAGACAGAATTTTGCCAGATCGGCGGCGGTGATATCCGGATACTTGAATACTTTTACTGTGGAAATAAAATTTGAATTACGGAACTTCCGGGAGAATTGTTCCTGGAAGTTCCGCAGATATCCATCATCCGGCAAAAAGATGATCAGGTCGCAAAAGTATACCGGAAAGCGGGATTTTACGGCAGTTTTCAATATCCACAGGCAATCCCATTTACAGTACGGAACCATTGGCAGTTGAGTTTTTATCCCGTTGATAAGTTTCGTGACCACAGCGGGGATGTGCCACTCCCACAAGTTGCGGAAAAATATCCTGAATGCCAGAAACGAGGGCGGCTGATTGCGGGCGTCAAATTTCTCCAGGCTGTTTTTGATCAGAAATTCCACTGCTTGATAACGGAATGTCCGGTGCAGCCGCTGCAATTCGGTGAATTTTTCAGGCAGGTAAATTTGTTCCGGATCGACGTAATCCAGACGGTTTATATCTATGAAGCCGGACATGGTTGCGCTTTTTTTTATTTAAGACAATTGGAATTACTTCGGCAATTGCCTTATTTGATTTGTAAAAATACTTCTGCCAATCAGTATAATTCAAAATGAGCATTTTTCAAGTGCTGAATGGAAAAATGTGTTTGATTTTTCTTTATTTTTTACACCGTCCGGCAAAGTCCGTTTTTATCCGTCCGGTATTATATGCTGTATTTTTAGGCAATAAAAAAGTAATATTATTCAATGATTTTTATTTGACTTTATTCCAAAGATGTGGTATAGTAAAACGTATTACTAAACTTTGAGTACAGAGCAGCCGCCGTTTTATTCAGAAGCGAATTAAGAAAGGAGTTTTTGAGCATGAGTTTATTGGATTGGGGGATCATGGTGATCCCGATGATATTTGTGGTGTATATGGGGTTTTATTCCCGGCGTTATGTCCGGGGGGTATCCGATTATCTGGCAGCCGGACGGGTTGCCGGCAGATATGTTATTTCAGTGGGTAATGTGGCGCAGGGATTGGCGGTATTGACCTTGATCGGCTATGTTGAAGCCAACTATAAAACCGGTTTTGCGGTAAGTTTCTGGAACAATGTATTGACTCCGCTGACGGTGGTTATTGCGCTTTCCGGTTTCGTGATCTACCGTTTCCGGGAAACCAAATGCTTGAGTATGGGGCAGTTTCTGGAGATCCGTTACAATCGTAAATTGCGGATCTACGCATCGGCATTGCGTTCGGTCGCCGAATTGCTTGCCAACTGTATGTGTCCGGCTCTGGCGGCACGTTTCATGATCTATTACATCGGTTTGCCGCAGCATATAAATCTTTTCGGCCGGGATATTCCGACATTTATGATCCTGGTTTTCATTATGGTCACGCTTTGTGTGACTATTTGCTGTCTTGGCGGAGCATTGTCACTGCTGGTCACGGATACGATCCAGGGATTCATCTGCTATCCGATGCTGATCATTTTTGCATTTTTCATTATTTTCAAATTTTCCTGGAGCGAAATGGTCGTTCCGGTATTGAGCGACCGGGTGGATGGGCAGAGTTTCCTCAATCCCTACGATGTGGAAGCGATGCGTGACTTCAACCTCTTTGCACTGCTGGTGACGATTTATTCGACTTTTATCAACCGGGCAAACTGGATCGGCTCCTGCAGTGAAATGTCTGCCCGTTCGCCCCATGAGCAGAAAATGGCAAATATCATGGGTACCTGGCGATATATGTTTACTGCCGTGTTGTATTTGCTGCTGGCACTGCTGGTGATGGTGGTGATGAATCACAACTCATTTGCCGGCAAAGCTAAAGTTATCCGGGATGATTTGAGCAGTAAGGTGCTTGCGGAAGTTTGTCATGACGCTCCGGAAGTGCGCGATACGGTCAATGAAGAACTGGCAAAAATGCCGCCGCGGGATCATGTGGTCGGCAGAGATGCTCCGCTGTCGCATGATGTGAATGAAGATACTCCGCATCTTAATGCTGTGCATGAACACTTCACCAGCAGCGGGGTAAGCAATGGGGAAGCCCGCTATCAGGAGTTCAACACTCTTTATCATCAGATGATGCTGCCGGTGATTTTGAAAAATATGCTGCCGACCGGACTGCTCGGGTTGTTTGCCTTGTTCATTCTGGTGATGATGCTTTCCACGGATGATACCCGTCTATTCTGTTCGGCGCAGACGATCGCCCAGGATTGCGTGCTGCCATTTATGAAAAAAGGTGTTTCCATGGAGAAGCATGTACTGATCATCCGGGTCGTGGTGATCTGTTGCGGAGTATTCTGGTTCTTTACCTCATTTTTTATGGCGCAGCTGGACTATGTGAATATGTTTGTTTCGATCATGACCTCATTGTGGGTGGGGGCAGGGCCGATGATGCTCTTTGGTCTTTACAGCCGGTTCGGCAACACGACCGGAGCGTTTTCATCGTTGATAACCGGCATGGTGCTGGCGCTCGGATTTATCTTTCTGCAGCGCAACTGGGCGGATATGGTCTATCCCTATCTGGAAAGTCAGGGCATGGTCGGGAGTGTCGCTGCGTTTTTTGAAAGCTGCTCTTCACCCTTTGAACCGTTGATCGTCTGGCGGATGTCCGCCAGCAAATTCCCCATCAACTCGGTGGAGATCAACTTCATCATCATGATCATCTGTCTGATCACCTATCTGGTTGCCTCGTGGGTGACTTACAAAGGACCGTTCAATCTTGACCGGATGCTTTATCGCGGCGTTTACAGCGAAAGTGAAGAAAAACCGGAAAAATTCCAATGGAGTTTTTCCAATGTCTGTAAAAGTCTGCTGGGTATCACCAAAGAATTTACCACCGGTGATAAAGTTATTTCCTGGAGTGTGTTTCTCTACACCTTTGTTTACAAGTTCATCATCTGTTTTGTACTGGTGATTTTGTGGAATGCATTTTCCCCGTGGAAATTTGAGTGGTGGGGACACTATTTCTATGTGACAATTTTGCTGGTACCGACTGTGGCGGCATTTGTGACAACGTTCTGGTTTGTCATTGGCGGAGTTATTGACATGCGCCGTCTTTTCCGGGATCTCAAAGCCCGGGTGGTCGATTCGCTGGATAACGGACAGGTCGATGGCGGAGTGTCAATTTCAGATGCAAAACGCTTTGCTGAAATCGAAAAAGAACAATCGCAGTCTGAAGAATAAAAACTTTGTTTTGCAACAGTTGCCTGCCGGAAAATTTCATCCGGCAGGTGATTTTTTTTTGTCGATGTCCCAAATTTTGTGGAATTTGCATCCCAAAGCCGTTGTTGCGAATAATTGCGCTCACAAGTCAAACTGAATGCGCATTTATTTTTACAAGATATAAATATTCGTTTTTTTTGAAAAATATGTGAAATGCCTCTTGACATTTTGCCAAAAACATGGTATACTTTTAAGTGTGAGAGGAGAACTCAATGGTGAGAACTCCTGAAATATAGAAAGGATCAAAGATGAAAAAAGTTATTCTGTTTGCTGTCGCAGCCCTTGCTGCCGTCGTGATCAGCGGTTGCGGATCTTCCCGTACTCCGACCTCCGGACCGCGTTCCAAGAATGTCTGGTATCAGACCTTCTTCGGTCTTTCCATTGAAAGTGCCGTTTACGGTGATGGTCTGATCGTCAATCAGAAGTAATTTTACCGGTCTCAAATAACGATTATCAGGAGTAAAAAATGAAAAAAATCGTCGTTTTTGCTGTAGCAGCTCTTGCCGCCGTCGTGATCAGTGGTTGCGGATCTTCCCGTACTCCGACCTCCGGACCGCGTTCCAGGAATGTCTGGTATCAGACCTTCTTCGGTCTTTCCATTGAAAGTGCCGTTTACGGTGATGGTCTGATCGTCAATCAGAAGTAATTTTACCGGTTTCAAATAACGATTATCAGGAGTGAAAAATGAAAAAAATCGTCGTTTTTGCCGTTGCAGCTCTTGCGGCTGTCGTGATCAGTGGTTGCGGATCTTCCCGTACTCCGACCTCCGGACCGCGTTCCAAGAATGTCTACTATCAGACCTTCTTCGGTCTTTCCATTGAAAGTGCCGTTTACGGTGATGGTCTGGTCATCAATCCGATCGGTCAATAATTTTATTTGCACATACACCTGCCGTGTGTCCGCATGCGGCGGGTGTTGTGTTCTGTAAAACGGTCATTTGATATTTGAATATGGGTGTGATATGATGAATCTGTTGAAAAAAAGTTTGATGCTGCTGTTCGGCGCTGTGCTGTTTTCTATTTCGGCTGCCGATATTTTTGTGCTTCAAAAAGGCGGAAAAAATAAGAATCCGGGAACCCGGACTGCTCCGCTGAAAAATATTTGGAAAGCGATCGAAATTGCCCGTCCCGGAGATGTTATCCATGTCGCAGAAGGCACTTATCATGGCAAAATGTCCTGCGGCTGGATCAATTTGAATAAACCGGTTTCGATCATCGGCGGCTATTCAGCAGATTTTTCCGCGCGTAATCCGGTGAAATACCAGACGCTTTTGCGTCCGACCAACAAGCAGAATGCTACGAAACCGGTATTCGGCACTTTGACCATTGATACCCGCAATGCCGGTCCGGGCAGTTCAGTTTTTATTGACGGATTGATCTTTGATCACACTCTGGCGAATAACTACCATGCAGTAGAGGGTAAGCCAGCCGGTTTTGCGGACGGCATGTTGACCATTCCTCCTGCCAAGGGCAAATCTCCCAATCCGTCGATCGACCGTTATCTGCTCCATGCGAATACCAGTGGCACACTGGTTATCCAGAACTGCCTGTTTCTCAACAGCAGTAATTATGCGGTCAATGTGCAGCATTTCCAGGGCAATGTCCGGATTCTGAACAATGTTTTCGTCGGCTGCCGCATGGTTGGTGCCGAAGTGCGCAGTACCAATGGCAAGCCGTTTATGGTCAATTATGAATTTGCCATGAATACGGTGCTTTTTACCTGGACGAGAACCAAAACTTTTGAAGATATGGGATTCGGTGTCCGTGCCAATGCCGGAGTCGTCAGCAATATCCATCACAACATCCTCGGGCTGACTTGCATGTCCGCGTTTGACAATACCAAAGGCAATCCGAAGCAGAAAAAGGTGCTGCTTGATAACAACATTTTCTTCATGAACAAAAAGGCGGATGTGGCGATCACGATCAGCCCGAATATTCAGTTCCTGAAAGTCGAAGATGACGGCTTTGAAGATGTCGCTGATGCCGACGGTATGGAGAGCATGGAAGGCAACATCGGACTTGCCGATCCTGCTGTGTTCAAAAACGTTATGGATATGAATTATCTGCAGGCATTCCTTAATGCAACTTATTCGGAAAAGGTTGATTATGATGAAAATTCCCCGATCAATCAGTTCCGTGCCGCCTGGGGATTGAATAAGCAGGGCAAGATCACATCCAAAGTGTCCATGTTTGCCAATCCGTATCCGTTTGACAGTGCGATCAAATTTTTCGGTGCGGTCAAAGGTTATGGCGCCCAGTATCTTTGGCAATAATCGCGGAGTGACTATGAGTAAAGCAGTTGAATTATTTACCGCAGTACCCAAAATGCACAATTGTGCGCAGGCAGTTGCCGCCGGAGCCGGTGAAGAGCAGCTGGCTGCAGAATTGCAGTGTTGCGGTGGCGGCAAAGCTCCACAGGGGCGTTGCGGCGCATTGCATGCTGCTTTGCTTCTGATTCCGCAAGAGCTGCATGCGGACGTTATCGAACGGTTTTGTGCCGCCGCCGGAGCGGAATCCTGCCGGGAAATCAAAGCGGGCACACCCCCGTATCCTTGCGTGGAGTGTGTGCGTACCGGGGCGGAACTGGTAGAGCTTTTCCGCAAATAACCGATCAAAATTTTAACGGCGGCTGCAAAGTTTGCAGCCGCCGTTATGTTTTTCAGAGAGGGGGTATCCCGCCGGTTTTCAGTCAAGTTCGCCGTCAGTCAGCCCCAAAGGGAGCGGAGCTGGACGTTCACAGCGGCTTTTAATGGCAACTTTTTTACCGGAAGCTCCGGACTTTTCAAAGGCAAACATGATTTCAATGACATGGCGCGCCAATTCTGCTGATGCACGGTGCGGACGGTGGTCATTGATCGCTTTAGCCATATCCGCAATACCGATACTGCGGCTGTTTTCCTGATAGATAAATGGCAGGGGGAGTTTTTCAAAACCATCCATGCCGCGGCGGAAAACTTTGACTTCTCCACCGAAAGTATTGGGGTCAGGGACGATCAGAGAACCTTCACTGCCGTAAAGTTCGATGGGGTTATGGCAGTGGCGGAAGACATCAAAACTGGCGATCATGGTGATCACTGCACCGTTTTCAAATTCGATGATGCCGGTCTGATGGGTATCCACATTGACCGGATAGCGGTCAAACGGCTGGTATTTATCCTGATATTGCGGAGCGACGGTTTCGCCAAAAGTGCGGTATTCAGAACCTTTGGCTGTCACTGCGGTAACACTTTTTGCCGGACCGAGCAGGGAAACCAGAGCGGTTACATAATAGGGACCCAGATCGAGCATCGGACCGGCACCTTTGTCGTAGAAAAATGGTGCATGCCCCCATTTTTCCGGACCTCTGCCCTGAACGATGGCAGTGCCGCTTAAAATCTTGCCGATCCAGTTGTCGTCTATGGCTTTGCGGGCAGTTTGCAAGCCGCCGCCGAGGAAGGTGTCCGGCGCACAACCGAGACGCAAGCCGAGTTTGGCTGCCAGTTCGCAAACGGCATTGACTTCGGCATCATCGATACCGAATGGTTTTTCTGTATAGGCATGTTTTCCGGCGTTGAGTGCGTCGGTCAACACCTGGCAGTGTGCCTGCGGCGGAGTGAGATTGAGAACGATTTCCACTTCCGGGTCATTGAGCAGCTCCTGATAAGAGAGTGCCCGGCAGTTGAATTCTTCCGCCTTTTCAGCGGCTTTTTCCGGGAAAACATCACAGCAGGCGACGACTTTGATGTTGCGGAAACGTTTGGCGGCATTGAAATATGCTTGGGAGATCATGCCGCATCCGACAATACCGATACCGGTTTTTTTCATAATTTTGCAACTCCTGATTATTTATGTCCGGCGACCAGTCCGGTGGAGGTCAGATAGTTGTAACTGCGTTTGAGTGCTTCAAACATTTCAATATTACAGTAATCCAGTTCCACGATAATATTTTTGATACGGTCTGGAATCAGTTTGATCAGATCTGGAATGGGCAATTCACCGTCACCGAGGGGCAGCAGGTCGATTTTGCAATCCAGAATGCCGTCTTTCATAGTGTAACCGGAACAATCGTGGTATGCACCGTCTTTTATGTGGATGGAAACGGTATCATCCAGGAATATTTTAAGCATTTCGCGGGGATCTTCTTTGCCGATGGATGTTGACCAGTAGCAATCGATCTGATATTTTACACCGGGACATAATTTGCGGTAGATCTCATATTTGAGTTCGCCGTCGATCCGCTGGAATTCCCAGTAGTGGTTGTGCTGCATAAGATCGTAGCCGTTGCGTTTGAGGATCTCCAGCATGGCGTTGGTGTTGTCGGCGGTACGTTTGATCGCATCGGTATCCTTGAAGTCTGCTGCCCCGTAACCGCAGACGATGGTTTTGATATCCAGATCATCGGCGAGGTCCATGACTTCTCCGAGAGTTTCCGCAGTTCGCGCCCACGGGGAGTGCGATGAGCATACTTCCATACCGAGATCGTTGACGATTTTTTTGAATTCCGAGGGCCGGATATTCCAGAAGCCGGCAGGTTCTACGGCGCAAAAGCCGATATCGGCAATTTTTTTCAGAGCATTGATGAAATCTTTCTTTGCGTATTCCCGGACGGAATACAACTGAACGGCGATCTCTTTTTGCATGATCCTACCTCTTGTTTGATAAGTTGAATTTTTTTCAGCAGGCGCAATCTCTTTACGCTTGCATTTTTAATATAGCAGATGTATAGTAAAATACAATTGACTGAAACTATTGTTTTTTGACTGAAAATACTATGTTATTGGTGGATAAACATGTTTGGTGATCATTATAAAAGTCTGCTGGGTGCTTTTTTTTTCAGTGCGCCGCGAACCCCGATAAAGCCTTATCAAATTCCCGATGGGACCGAGTTGGTGGAGGTTATTACCGATGGGATGGTTTATTTCCCCGGGCGCGGCGGCGAAGAGTTTCGCCGGGGAACGATTTTCTGGCATCAGCCAGGGGAGTGGACGATCAGCTATACATCGCCGTCTGAACCGTACCGTTGTTTTGTGTGCAAATTTGAAACAGACGGTACTGCGAGGCAGGTTCCCCGGGTCAGCAAATGGGGAGGTGTACCGGATTTGAGCCGCTTCGTCGATGATATGCTCAATTTTACCATGCAGCGCAAACTTGACAGAGAAGAAATTTTCGCTTATTGCCTCGGTACTCTGCTTCGTCAGCAGATAAAAGAATCCCCGCTTCCGGCGGCGTTGAAAATGGTCTGCCGCAAGCTGAATAATGATCCGGTTACCGCTCCGTCGGTTGAGGAACTTGCGGAATATGCCGGAATCAGTGCATCTCGATTGTTTGCCTTGTTTCACAAGCACTTGCAGAGTTCTCCACACAAATATTTGCTGCAATGCCGGGTGAATATGGCAAAGGAACTGCTTGCCGAACGTGTCGGGATACCGATCAAACAAGTTGCAGAAATGAGCGGATTTGCTTCGCTTGAGGTCTTTTACCGGCGCTTCCGTCAGCATACCGGAATAACTCCTGCCGAATTCCGGCGGAAAGTGACCGGAGAGTGATGCCGATTGAAAAATTCCGGTATCGGTGTTATATTATGCAAAATTGACCAAATCAAAAATTATCATGAGGTGATGAAATGGATAAAATCACATACGGAGATATGGTGTTTGAAGCCGGATGCTGGGAGATGTTCGGCATCAAGATCCTGCTGATCAAATCAGCCAATGGCGCACTTGGCTGCGGGTATGTGAATCTGGCTGCCGCTGAAAAATTCGGACACGCGCTGGCGATCGTTTCCGGCGTATCCAGTTATGAAGATATGTTTGCCGCAGAGGTGAAAAGCGTCTCTTCTGCCGCCGGAAAATTGGGGGTTCTCCCCGGAATGAGCGGAATTGATGCGCTGAAAAAACTCTCCTGAACCAATCATCGCACCGGTGAAGTTACCGCTTTTTGCCACGGAACGGGGTGCGGCGTTTTTTCAGTACATGGATTTGTTCGCGCCGTTCCGCAAGACCGCGGTTGACTTCGATCGGAGTGCCGTCAGGGGCTTTCCCCGTGTAATACATCGCAGCTCCCATGGTCATCGGCAGCGGGATATAATCCTGTACCTGCTGCAGACTCCAATGGTGCTTGTTGAGGAAATCATCGACCGTTTTCATCTCTTTACCGGTGCATCCGGGGAAGTTGGATATAAACAACGGGATCAGATATTGTTCCAGACCGCACTCCTTGCTGATGCGTTCAAATTCGCGCATAAATTCAAAGAACTCTTCCGGAGTGCCTTTGCGCATCAGTTTCATCACCGTGGGATGCAGATGCTCCGGAGCAACTTTCATGTGACCGGAAACATGATGGGCGATCAATTCATAAAGCAGTTCTTTCTGCCGCAAACAGAGATCCAGACGGATGCCTGAATTGATATACAAATGGCGGATTTTCGGCATTTTCCGCAAAGTACGCAGCAGATGCACCATCGCTTGTCCATCGCATTTGTAGGAAGGGCAGGGCTTGGGAAAAAGACAACTTACCCGGTGGCATTTTTTGCACTTTTCGGTATCGTATGAACTGCCGAAAATATTTCCGGCGGCACCGCCGACGTCAGAAATCGTCCCTTTAAATTCCGGACGTGAAGAGATGTATTCCGCTTCCCGGACGATGGATTTTTCACTGCGGCTCATCACCGTCCGCCCCTGATGGGCAACCAATCCGCAAAAAGCGCAGCCGCCCGGACAGCCACGAACCGCCTGAATCGAGTCCGCTATCGCATCAAATGCGGGGATCCTGCCTTTATATTTAGGGTGCGGTTTGCGGGCGTAAGCAAGTTCGTGAACTTCGTCAAGTTCCTTTTCGGTAAGCGGTTCTGCCGGAGGCTCAATGACCAGCAGCCGGTCGCCGTATTGCTGGATCAGACCGGAAGCACTGTAGTAATTCATGTTGGCTTCCAGCAATTTTGTTTCAGTCATCAAAGCATCTTTGTTGTTGAGGATCTCCTCGTAGGAGGGCAGTTCAACATAGTTGGTGCGGTCAAAATCCAGTGCCGCCTTTTTGCCCAGCAAACGGGCTGTCCCTCTGATGCCGTCCAGCGGCATATTGTCCCGCATCCGGTCAAATGCTTCGGTGACGGGGCGTTCTCCCATGCCGTACACGAGAATATCGCTTTTGGTATCCAGCAGCATGGACGGACGTATTTTATCCTGCCAGTAATCATAATGGGCGACCCGGCGCAAACTTGCTTCCAGACCGCCGGTCAGTACCGGTTTGCCGGGGAAAGCCTGCCGGGCAAGCTGGGCGTAAACGACCAGTGCATGCGGCGGGCGGTTGCCGGTTTTTCCATTTTCAGAAAACATATCGTCCCGGCGCATCCGCCGTCCGGCAGTGTAAATATTGACCATGGAATCCATATTTCCGCTGGTCACTCCGATACCGATACGGGGAGTACCCATAACTTTCAAACTTTCCGGAGTTTTCCAATCCGGCTGGGCGATGATGCCGACTTTGTAGCCGCGATGTTCCAGAAGTCTGCCGATGATCGCCGCTCCGAATGACGGATGGTCAACGTAACAGTCACCGGTAATAATCAGAATATCCAAAGCATCCCATTTCAGGGCTTTCATCTCCTCGGCGGATGTCGGCAGAAAAGGTGCGGGAGTGCTCATTTCGCGGGCAGCTCCAGAATACCTGCCGCCGGGATATTTGCCGGAACGGTGGGCATTTTTTTGCCAATGACGGTAAAAGGCACGCTGATGGTATACATATCTTTTGCTTCGGAAAGATTGCTGCGCAGTTTGATATTGGTGGTTCGACTGCCGATGATCATATCTTTGTCGATGATAAATAACAGCTGTACCGGAGAGGAACTTTGAACATCTTTAACGGTGTACTCAAACTGTTTACCGTTCCAGATGGCAACGCATGGATACTTTACTCCGGAAATTTCCAGAGAGTAGTCAAAGATACTCACCACCCGCATATCGCTTGGCGTGATCGTAACAGTGGCATATCCCCATTTGGCGGGGATGGGCAAACGGAATCCGAATCCGGTGAAATTGGCGATTTTGATATCAGCAGTGCTTACTTCGGCGGCGGAGATCATTCCGGAGCGGCAATGCATCGTTCCTGCGGCAGTTAGAGAAAGTGAACAAAAAAGAGCGGAAAAAAAGAGAAGTTTTTTCATTATCATACTCGACATTTACGGTGTTACGATTACAGCAGTAAAAATTCTGATATACTATATCCGTGTTTGATGAAAAAGTCAACTCAATAAGCGAAGTTTTTTGCGTAAATCTTCAGCGGAAACAAAAATTTCCGCATTCCATCCACGCTCTTTTGCGGCATTGATCAGATCGGCGCGGTCATCGACGTACAGATCCGGAGTGCCGTGGAGTTTTTCAAAACGGTCGAACATCCGGTCAGATGGTTTCAAGCCGCCGGATTCAAAACTGAATATACCGCCGGAAATCCGGTCAAAGGTTGAAAACAACTCCCGGGTTCTTGCCAAATGAGTCGGGGAAATATCGGAAAAAAAGATCGCTGTCACCCCCATATTTTCAAAATCACCGGCCAGTTCTTCCATGCCGGGAACCGGTTCCACCAGAATTTGATTGAAGGTCTGTTTGATGTACTCTGCCGGATAACGGTTTTGAAAAAAAGCGGCGGCTTGCTGTAAAAAAGCAGCTTCATCCCGGATGATGCCGGTCTCATACTGCATGAGAAGTTGCGAAAGTTCTGCCGGCAGCCGTTCCCAGCCGTATTTCGCCGCGAATCCCGGAGGATCTATCCGGACACAGACATTGCCGATATCCAGAGCCAGAAGCGTTTTTTTCATTGTTATTCAGTGTCCCATTGGTTGTGAAATATCTGATGTCCGTGAAATCCGGCACAATATCCGCATTTTTTTATAATATAGCACCGTCGCCGGGGGAAAACAAGTTTGAAATTTATCTCATTTGACTGTATGTTAGGTAAAAGGAGTATACTTTTTCAGAAAAAACAGTCTTCGGGAGTGAATATTTTATGAATATTGCAGCAAATATTCTGGAAAAAATCGGCGGGACACCGCTGGTGAAAATAAATAAATTGAACAGAACAAAAGCCAATGTACTGGCAAAAGTTGAATTTTTCAATCCCGGCGGTTCGGTGAAAGACCGGGTCGGTGCCGCCATGATCGCCGATGCGGAAAAACGCGGATTGCTTTCAGCAGGAGGGGTGATTATTGAACCGACCAGCGGCAATACCGGGATCGGGCTGGCGATCGCCGCCGCCGTGAAAGGATACCGGTTGATTTTGACCATGCCGGAAACCATGAGCGTGGAGCGGCGTAAACTTGCGTCTGCATTCGGCGCGGAAATCGTTTTGACCGACGGTGATGCCGGTATGGCTGGCGCAATTGCCAAAGCCGAAGAACTGCAAAAGCAGATCCCCGGGGCTTTTATTCCGCAGCAGTTTGCCAATTTGTCCAATCCGCAGGCACACTACGATTCGACCGCCGTTGAGTTGTGGCAAGATACAGATGGTAAAATCGATGCCTTTGTTGCCGGAGTCGGTACGGGAGGCACGTTGACCGGTATCGGCAAATACCTTAAGGAGCGCGATCCGGCAGTCCAGATCATTGCTGTCGAGCCGGATACCAGTGCGGTGCTTTCCGGGAAGAGTGCCGGGGCGCATAAATTGCAGGGGATCGGTGCAGGGTTTATTCCGGCTGTTGCCGATGTGTCGCTTTTTGACCGGATAATTACCGTTTCGGCTGACGATGCCGGAAAAACTGCCCGGGAAGCGGCAAAACAGGAGGGACTGCTGATCGGTATTTCCGGCGGAGCGGCATTGTATGCGGCGCTTCAGGTTGCACAAAGTGAAAAATTTGCCGGTAAAAATATCGTGGTATTGCTTCCGGATACCGGAGAGAGGTATCTTTCCACCTGGCTGTTTGATTGAAATAAGGAGGGTCAAGTTATGGATATTATTCAGGAAATCGCCGAATTGAAAGCCGCCCGCAATGCGGTCATCATGGCGCACAATTATACCTTGCCGGAGGTTCAGGATATCGCTGACTTCAGCGGGGATTCTCTGGAACTGGCACGCATAGCCGCGGATTGTCAGGCAAAGGTGATCGTGCTGTGCGGTGTCCGTTTTATGGCAGAAACTGCCAAGATACTGTCTCCGGATTCGATCGTTCTGCATCCGGCTCCGGAATCCGGCTGCCCGATGGCGGATATGGCTGATCCGGCGGATGTGCGCAAATTCCGGGAAAACAATCCGGATACGTTGCTGATTGCCTATGTCAACACCACTGCGGCAACCAAAAGCGAAGTGGATATCTGCTGTACCAGCGGCAATGCAGAAAAGATCGTGGCATCTCTGCCTGCCGGTCAAAAAGTGATGTTTCTCCCGGATGCCAATCTGGGCGGTAATCTGGTAAAAAAACTTGACCGTCCGATGGAGTTGTGGAATGGCTGCTGTCCGATCCACAACCGGATCACTCCGGATGATATCCGTCAGGCGCGGCAGGATCATCCCGGCGCGGTGGTGATGGTTCATCCCGAGTGCCGGGTGGAAGTTACCGCGCTGGCAGATGAAGCGTTGAGTACCGGGGGGATGTTGAAGTTTGTTGCTGATTCTCCGGCATCGGAGTTTGTCGTCGGTACTGAAATCGGCATTATCCACCGGATGAAAAAGGAAAATCCGGACAAGAAGTTCTATCCTCTGGAAAATAATCCGGTATGCGAAGATATGAAAAAAATCACTCTGGATAAAATCGCCAGCGTACTGCGTGATCTTTCATGCCAGGTGCAGTTGGATGAATGGGCCATCGCCAAAGCCCGGAAACCGATCGAAAAAATGCTGGAGTTGTCCAAATAATGTGGATATATTTGCTGTTATCCGGTTCGCTGATGATCGTCCGGGTAATAATGCCGTTGAAAATCCGCCGGATATGGAAAATATTGCTGTCCATCGTCGTGCTGCTGATCGCCGGTAAATTTTACGTATTGCGGTTGTTTGGCAGTAAGACTCTTTTCAATCCGGAACTTCCGGCATGGGTTCTGCTGCCTTTTACCTGGCTGTTTGCAGTGCAGATGTTTTTTACCATCTGGCTGGTGTTGATCGATGTGTACTTCTGGATAATTGGCAGACGTCTGGGAATGAAGCGCGGCAGGTGGCTGATCGGCGCTATGGTTATTTCGGCAATGCTGGTATCTTACGGGATGTACGAAGGGATGAAAACTCCGGTAATTACCAGAAAAGAGCTGGTTTTCAAGGAGTTGCCGGATGAATTGGACGGATTGACCATCGCGCATTTGAGTGATATTCACGTCGATCCGTTTACCGGCGCTGACCGGGTACGTGAAATCGTTCGGCTGACCAACGGTTTGCAAGCGGATCTGATCGTTATCACCGGCGATTTTGTGGACGGCAGAGCAGATGTGCGCGGCAAAGACTTGCAGGAAATCCGCCATCTGGAAGCCCGTTTGGGAGTGTTCGGTGTGCCGGGCAATCATGAATATTATTCCGGGTACAAGCAGTGGAATGAATTTATCCGCAGCTGCGGCGTAAGGATGTTGAACAACCGGTGTGAATTTCCATTGACTGATCTTGCGCTGGGGGGAGTTACCGATCCGACTGCCCGGAAATTCGGGGAGGCGATGCCGGATGTGGAAAAGGCATTTGCCGGTGTTTCGGAGCGTCCGTTCAGAATATTGCTGGCGCATCAGCCCAAACTGGCTCCGTATGCAGCCCGGACAGGGGTGGAGTTGCAATTATCCGGTCATACTCATGGCGGCATGATCTACGGATTGGATCTGTTGGTGGCGTTCTTCAATCTGGGTATGTATTCCGGTGAATATGAGGTCGATGGCACCCGGGTTTTTATTTCCAACGGCACGGGGATCTGGAATGGTTTCCCGTTGCGCTTGGGACATCGTTCGGAAATTGTTTTGCTTACGCTCAAAAAAGAGTGAAAATATGAAAAAAAGTGATGAATGCACTTGAAAAAGATAATTTCCCGGGGTATATTTATAAATATCATCCGGATCCATAGCTCAGTCGGTTAGAGCAGGTGACTCATAATCTCCGGGTCGGCGGTTCAAGTCCGTCTGGATCCACCATAAAAATAAATCGCTGCTGCAGAATACCATTTTGCAACAGCTTTTTTTTTTGTTCATCGACGGAGGGGGGACCGTTAAGGGGCGTTTAGACGAATTGCATTGCAACGATGCGGCAATAACTTGCAATCAGCTCATTTGATGATCAAATCGGCATTGCGGTCGATTTTGAATGTGCTGATGTAATTTTCCTCAAGCGGTATCCAGCGGGAACGGAAATTTTCCGCAGCACGGAAACCGTTGCGGTCATAGATCCTTCGCATCTGTTCCGCCGGGGAAATGTCGCAGAAGACCTTGAGATCCGAGTAGTCACCGAATTCCGGATGCATGCAGTAAGCACCTTCCACGATCAGCCAATCGCCCGGCCAGATCATGCGGTTGCCGTGAAACTTGTTTTTTTTGCAATCAAATATCCGGTAGGAAAATGCGGTGTTTTTCCGGAGATGCGGCAAAACTTCCTCCTTGAACCGTTCATAGTGGACATTTCCGCCGGCTTGTTCATAACGCAGTTTGGTGCGCATATTGACCGGCAGGAAAAAATCATCCATGTGGATCACCTGCGCATTGAGGATCAATTTCAACTGGGATGCCAGAGTGGTTTTTCCGGAAGCGGATCTGCCGTCGATGGCGATGATTTTTTTGTCGGCAGGATTTTTCCTGATGACTGCTGCCGCTGCTTCGAGTACCGGCATGACATGCAGGTAGCGGGTGCTTATCACCCGGTAAGAGGAATTTTTCTGCAGGTAATTTTGACTGTGCGGGATATGGATTTTGTGTGTTTCGCGGGTGATTTCAGCGGCAGATTTCAGGAAATCGTCTACTGAAAACTTTACGCTGCTTTCCGGGATGAGCAGGGCTGCTGTCGCCAGATATTCCTGAAATTTTTCCTTGTGATCCGGAAATGAACTCTCTGCGATGCTCATGCGGAACAGCCACTCCGGCGGCAATCCGGACTTTTTCCACTCGCCCAGATTGACTCTGGCGGTATCCGGTGAGGTCACGGTGATCAATTCCGCATTTTTATCGGTCGCCGCGGCGTTGTATTCCTGATAAAATTTGGCAGCAGCATCACTGTCGGCGTGGTCGATCCCGCATGCTGCCTGACAGCAGAATTTGACCAGATCGGCGCACTCCATTTCCGGATGGGATTTCAATTCGGCTTTGACGAAATCAGCGAAGTCCCACCTTTTTTCTCCGCAAAACAGTTCGGTGCGTTCGCCTTTGAAACGGGTAGTGAATTCTCCGTATTCCGGCACTCTGCCAAAGCGGCAGCCGCAGAAAAACAGCAGACTTAAAAAGATCAAAAAACTTATTTTTGGCATTTTTTTTCCGTGCATTGATGATTTTTCTTCTGTCGTTCCGGTAATATACACTGTCTGCAGAGATTTTGCAATCTCAAATTGCCAGAGACACCGCCATAATCAGCATGCCGATGATGACCCCGGCAATAGAGGTGTGGTGTTCGCCGTACTCTTCGGCAAGCGGCAGAAGTTCGTCAAAGGAGATGTAGATCATGATCCCGGAAACCGAAGCGAAAATCAGCATCAGCAGTGTTTGCGAGAGAAACGGAGCGAGGATCAGCCATGCCGCCAACGCTCCCAGCGGTTCAGCGAGCCCGGACAAAAGCGACCATAAAAATGCTTTTTTGCGGCTGCCGGTGGCGTGGTAGACCGGTACGGATACGGTGATGCCTTCTGGAATGTTGTGGATCGCCACGGCAATGGCGATTGATATACCGGTTCCCGGATCGGCCAGCGAGGAGATGAATACCGCCATGCCTTCGGGGAAGTTGTGTATGCCTACAGCCAGAGCAAAGAGTGTTCCGCTGCGCAGGAGGCGGTCATGGTGTTTCGGGGAGTCCATCTCTTCCACGCTCCGGAACTCATGGGGGTTTTCATGGGATGGGATCAGTTTGTCGATCATCATGGCGATCGCGATTCCGGCGAAAAATGCGGCAATGGCGAAAAATGCTCCGGGACGGTGACCGTAGAGGGAAATCAGGGTGCTGCGGGATTCTGCCAGCAATTCGACCAGCGATATGTAGATCATCACTCCGGCAGACAGTCCCAGAACAAAAGAGAGAAATTTGTGGTTGGAACGATTGAAAAAAAATGCGATGCATCCGCCCAGAGCCGTCGCTATACCCGCTCCGGCGGTCAGCAGCAATGCGAATATCAGCTGTGAAGAGTCAAAATGTGTCATTTCCCGGATCCTCAATTATTTATTGCAAAGTACTACTGCGGTGTGTCACATACAGGAATATATCACAAATATCACGATTTGTCAACCGCGTAATATTGACATTTAAATAAAGATTTTGCCGATCATCCGCCAAATAAAAATAAGCGTTACCGGCATTTTGTCAAGTTTTTTTTTGAATTGCGGTAATTTAATTGAAAAACCTCTTGACGGATTGAGTTCGGCAAGGTATATTAAGAGATGATATTGTGTTTTAGTATTATTAACAGATAAAGGAAATCACAAAAATGTTCGATTCATTGAGTGACAAACTCCATGGTATTTTTAAAAAACTCCGTGGAGAGAGCCGCCTGTCGGAATCCAACATCGCCGAGGCGATGCGGGATATCCGGCTGGCATTGCTGGAGGCTGACGTCAATGCTGCGATTGCAGATGAATTCATCCGGGCGGTAAAAGAGTCCTGCATCGGTCAGGATGTGCTTAAAAGCGTAACTCCCGGGCAGCAGATCGTCCGGATCGTCCACGATCAACTGGTCGAATTGCTCGGTTCCGGAGCAAAAGAGTTGAATTTGCAGAATCGTCCGGCGGTGATCATGCTGGTCGGACTTCACGGCAGCGGTAAAACCACCACGGCCGGTAAATTGGCGTTGAATCTCCGCAAAAGCGGCAAAAAGGTGATGCTGGTCGCCGGAGACGTCTACCGTCCGGCGGCTATCGACCAGCTGGCTGCTCTCGGCGCCCAGATCAATGTCCCGGTTCATGTGGAAAGAACCAGTGTCAATGTCGCAGCTATCGCCTGTGATGCTCTTGCGGTTGCCAAACGTGAAAATTTCGACTGTGTGATCATCGATACCGCCGGTCGTTTACAGATCGACGAAACGATGATCCAAGAGCTTATCCGCATCCGGCAGGCAGTCAATCCGGATGAAATTTTGCTGGTCGCCGATGCGGCATTGGGGCAGGAAGCGGTCTCCGTTGCAGAGAATTTCCATAAAGCTCTGGAACTTACCGGTTTTATTCTCACCAAACTTGATGGTGACGCCCGCGGCGGTGCGGCACTTTCCATCCGCAAAGTGACCGGTGTGCCGGTGAAATTTGCCGGTTTCGGTGAAAAACTTGAAGCCCTTGAACTTTTCCATCCCGACCGCATGGCGGGTCGTATTCTGGGCATGGGAGACGTGGTTTCACTGGTGGAAAAAGCCGCCGCTGAAATCGATGAGGAAGAGGCTAAAAAGCTTCAGGAAAAGCTGAAGAAAAACAAGTTCGATTACAATGACTTCCTCGCTCAACTCAAACAGATCAGCCGTTTGGGCGGCATGGAAGGGATTTTGAAGTTTCTGCCCGGCGGCAAACAGATATCCGGTGCGCTTTCCGGAGTGGATAAAAGTCAGTTCACCCGCATGGAGGCCATGGTCCACTCCATGACCAAAGAGGAACGGGCAAATCCGGATCTGATCGACTTTTCCCGCAGAAAACGTATCGCCAGAGGCTGCGGTTTGCCGGTTGAGGCGGTCAGCAGTTTTGTCAAACAGTTTGAAATGATGCGCAAAATGATGCGCCCCAGCGGTTTGCTCGGACGTATGGCTGCCACCGGAACCATGCCGGAAATCGCTCCTGGAGGCGGTATAATCGGTGCTCCTGCCGCACTTAGCAAAAAAGCGCAGGAACATAAGAAAAAATTGGCTAAACTTGCCAAAAAAGAGCGTGCGAAACAGCGTAAACGGAAACGTTAATATTCATACAGGAGAGTTGCTATGTTGGGAACATTGATCATTTTTGCCATTGCCGGAGCATCTGGATACTATTCATACCGTACCTGGGGACTGGGCTGGGGAATCACCTGTACGCTTATTGCGCTGGTCATCGCATGGATACTTTTCAGCCTTATTCTGCGCCGTTTGATCATGGGCAGACAAATGAAGATCCAGGAGATTATGAGCGATGGTCAGATGAAGGTCAACCGGCAGTTGGAAATGTTCAACCGCCGGCCGCCGTCAAGCATGAATGCCGCCAGACAGACATTGGAAAAAATCCAGTTTGAAGCGATCCGCAAAGCCTTGACGGAACTTGACGGATTCAAAAAATTCTACGTCTGGAATATGATGCTGCCCAAACAGATCAATGCCATGAAAGTCCAATTGTACTATCAGATGCGGGAGTATTCCAAAGTTGACGAATTGCTGCCTAAATCACTGCTCTTTGACCCCCAGAGCATCGGTATCAAACTGGCGCGGATGTACAGGAACAATGATTCCGGGATCGACAAATTCTACAAGCAGAAGTGTTGGCGCTTCAAAGGCGAAAACGGCGCTTTTCTCGCTTCGGTATACGCCTGGATCAAAATCAAACAGGATGATGTGCCGGCAGCATTGGATGCTCTGCGCAACGCTATGAAAACCAGTGACCATCAGACGTTGTTGGAAAACGCCGACCGTTTGACCAACGGCAAAGTCAAGCACTTCAGCAACTCCGGATTCGGAGATATCTGGTATGCTCTGGCACTGGAAGAACCTAAAATGAAAAATCAGCGCCAGCAGGGACGCCCCTTCTGACCGTGCCGGTGAATGATGGAATCTGATTTTGCCTGTAAAATCGCCGCACTTGCGGCAAAAGAACCGCGTTTTGATATTGAAGTTTACGGTTTTGTTTCCGATGCGGTGACGTTTTCAGTTGCCCGGCTTGCCCGGGAACGGCATGTTTCGGCTGCTGAACTGCTTGACGGCATCCGGGAGTTTGCCACGATTACCTATGGTGTGGTGGCTTCGCAGGTGTTGGCAAGTTGGGGCTTGACCCATGAGAGCCATGTCGGAGAGGTGGTCTATTTGCTGATCAATGCCGGGTTGTTGAGAGCATCCAAGGAGGATTCTCCGGAGGATTTCAATACCGGCAGACCGCTTTTTCCGCAGGTGGCACAAATCCGGACAGTGCGTCGCAAGTCGGATAAACTTCCTTTTATAGATTGATGCAGAAATGAATATTTTAAGCAGTACACAATTCGCCGAACTGGATAATGGAGTTCAACTTTGCTGTTTCCGTCGCCGGGGTGTTTCTGTGGAACTGCAGATCCATATTGCCAGCGGCAGTATCCATGAGGCCGGATTTCTCGGTTGCGGATTATCTCATTTCCTTGAACACATGGCGTTTCAGGGATGCCGCAATTTCCCCGGCCATGCGATTGCAGATACGGTCAATACCATGGGAGGGGACGTCAATGCCTATACCGGTTATGACCGGACTTGTTACCGGATGCAGTTGCCCCGGGAGTTCTGGCGCAAAGGGGTGGAAATGCTCTCAAGCATGGTGCGTTTCCCCGAATTGCCGGATTCCCGCTTCGCCGCTGAAAGAGAAGTGATCCTGCGGGAGTGTGAGCGGGGCATGGATAATCCTGACCGCCGTTTGCACGAGAAATTCATGCGCACCATGTTTGCCGCGCATCCGTTGCGCCATCCGGTGATCGGATATAAGGAGATGATTGCTGAAGTTACCCGTGAAATGGCCCTGGAGTATCATTCGGCGCGTTATACCCCGGACAGATGTGTGGTGGTCGCAGTTGGCGATATTGATTTTGCCGGGTTTTCAGAAGCGGTTTCAGAATTGCTGGGAGATTGGAAGCGTTCACATCTTGCGGAATCGGTTCTGCCGGATGATCCGCTGCCAGCAGCCTGCCGATGCAGTGAATTGATTTTCCCGGATCCGCATGAAAGGCTCTTTATGGGATGCCGTCTGCCGGGATTCGGCGATCCGGAACTTCCGGCTCTGGAATTGCTTTTCGGTGTGCTTGGCACCGGGGAATCTTCCATGCTCAACCGGGCATTGATCATGGATAACCCGCTGGGGATCGGAATTCACAGTTTCTGTTATTCATTGGGCAAAATATCCCTCGGCGGTATTTCCGGGAGATGTGAACCGGGGAAAATGTCCCGCTTCCGCAGCGGTATCATGCGTCAGTTGGAATCGGCGGCAAAAGGCAGAATTTCCCGTTCCCATGTGGAAAGAGAAAAAGGTCAGCAATTTGCCGACCATTTGCGCGGTTTGCGTGATCCGGTGAATATTGCCGGTGAAATTGCCGGAGGCGTTATTTATGACCGTAATCCTGGTGCAGCTGATATGTATCTTGAATACCTGCAGAAAACCGGCATTGATGAGGTAAAGCAGGCCGCGGCAAAATATCTTGATCTGTCCCGTTGGGCGATCGTCCATCAGCACAGCCGTCCGGCAAATGATGTCCGTAAAAGTCAAACTCCGGCGGTGGAGTTGAACCGGGTCGCCGTTTCCGGGGGGATGCAGCTTTTTCATGCGCCGGATAAGCAGCTGCCGCTTTGTACATTTTTTCTGGTGATGCCCGGAGGAGCTTTGCACGAACCCGTTGGTAAAGCAGGAGTATCTTCTCTTACGGCGGCGCTTTTAACAGCCGGATGCGGCAAGTATAATGAAGCGGAATTTCTGCGTAAACTGGATGAGACCGGTGCGGAATTTGAAGTTTCTTCCGGTGCGAATTCCATTACCATGGAGTTTACTTTACCCAAACGAAAAATGACTGCGGCAGTAAATCTGATCTGCTCAATGCTTGCTGAACCGCACTTTGAAGCAGCCGCCGTGGAAAGAGAAAAGATCCGGGCGTTGGAACTGCTCAAAGCCCGGGCGGCAGATCCTTTCAAGTCGGCGTATGACTGTGCGGTAAAAAAACTTTTCGGTTCCCATCCTTATTCATGGGCAAAGTGCGGCACTGCTGCTGATATCAGTCGGCTTGACCGGGATGAAATAGCCGGATTTTACCGGAATTGCCGTTCTTCTCTGCCGGTTATTTGCGGTTTTGCCGGAGATTGCACTGCTTCGGATGCCGCCGGGTGGGGAGAGATGATTTCCGCATCACTGATTGCTGACGGTACGGCGTTGAGCCGTCCGCCGCTGCCGGGATTTGCGGCGGATATCAGCCGGGAGCAGATCGCATTGGCAAGAGAACAAACGGTGGTGTTGCGGATGCTTCCCGGAGTCAGAACGGCGGAGAGTGACGATATCGATATTCTGGAAATACTCCACCAGGCGGAAAACGGTCTGGCATCCAATCTTTTCAAATCGGTTCGTGAAGATCACGCATTAAGTTATTCCGTCGGCATGAGTTTCTTTGCCGGATTCCACCCCGGAGCGATCAGTTTTTATGCTATGACCGCTGATGGTGCAGGGGAAAAGGTGATGGGACTGCTCAATGACGAGATCGGACGTCTGGGAAAACGCGGTTTGAGTGAAGAGGAGTTTGAAGCTGCCAGACGGGGGCAGATATTTGATCTGGACAGATCTTTTGACAGTGCGGATATACTGCTGCGCACTGCGGTAATGGATGCTTACTACGGCAGATGTGTTGACGATTTGTACAGCAGAAAAGAGCGTATCCGGAGTATGAGTTGTGAAGAATTCAATGCGGCGGTGAAAAAGTATTTTGCATCGCCAGCCGGAGTGGAAGTTTTGGTCGTTCCTGAAAAAAAATGAGCGGAATATCTGCAGGTTTTCTTGCATGCAGTGATTTGGTACGGTATATTATGACACGGATATAAACGGAGAAATAAGCATGAGTTCTTATCAACAACTTTTTGATGCGGCGCAGATGAATGATGCCATCGGGCAGCTTGCCGGACAGATCGCTGCAAGTTTTTGCAATACCAAGCGGAAATTCGCCCTGGTTGGTATCCATCAGCTGGGAGTGCCGCTGGCAAAAAAACTGCATGAGCATCTGGTTCAAGCCGGTTATCAGGCGGATTTCGGCATGCTGGATATCACGATGTACCGGGATGATATCGGCACGCGCAAACTGCTTCCCATGATCCATGAAACGGTGATACCTTTTGATGTCAACGATCTGGATATAATTCTGGTGGATGATGTGTTGTCCACCGGGCGCACGATCCGGGCGGCGCTGGATGCGTTGACCGACTACGGCAGACCCGGTTTGATCCGGCTGGCGGTTCTGGTTGACCGCGGCGAACCGGAATTTCCTATCCGGGCGGATTTTGTCGGTTTGAATGTGACGTTGCCGGCAGAACGGAAAGTTCTGGTCAATTTTGAGGATTCTTCCGGTCTTGCTGCCGGAATATACGATGTGAATTGGAATACCAAATAACTTTATATACAATAATAACAACGGGAAAATATCATGCAGTGGAAAAGAAAAGATCTGCTCGGTCTGTATGACTTGAGCGCCGAGGAGATAACTTACATCCTCGATACTGCCGCTGAATTCAAAAAGGTTTCCGAACGGCGGGTAAAAAAAGTGCCTGCGTTGCGGGGCATGACGGTGGTGAACTTCTTTGTTGAACCAAGTACCCGTACCCGGGTCTCCTTTGAACTTGCCGAACAGCGTTTGAGTGCTGACATC
>SUWL01000109.1 GCA_015061495.1 Lentisphaerota bacterium | reverse complement strand
TTCCCGTGAAAAGAAGTTTTTCCCCTCTTCCCAAGAGCGCATTTACTTTAATAGAATTGCTGGTAGTCATTGCGATCATAGCGATATTGGCGGCGATATTGCTGCCGGCGTTGAATTCCGCCCGTGAGCGCGGTCATGCGGCAAGTTGTATCAACAACCTGAAACAGCTTGCATCCACATTTCAGCAGTATGAAAACAATTACGATTATTTCATTCCGCGACAGGGACCGACTGCCGCCGGTACGAATGCGGCGTGGACAATGACCTTGACTCATTTCGTCAATGGAAAAGCTGAAAACAGTTATGATTACCTCGAACTCGACTGGCTCTTTTGTCCCAAAACGCTCAAACCGTGGAAAGCTGACGGCAGCAACCACCCGACCTGGGGTTACAGTACCAACACCACTCACCCCGGATATGGAGTAATGCAGTACGGACCGTGTGCCGATGTGAATAAACAGATCGGCTCATGGTATCATCCCCAAAAATCTTCCCAGATCAAAAACCCCAGTAAAACGGTGTTGGCACTGGATGTTTCCCGGGTGGCACTGGCTGATTTGAAAGTCGGTTATTATGTTCTGTCAAACCATGCAGAATCCGGTAAAGCCGGTTACGGCTATGATAAAGGTGACGGCAGAGTTGTCGGCAGACACAATGGTTCGGACAACCTCGCGTTTACCGATGGTCATGTGGAAAGTGCCGCGCTGGACAAACTCAAAAGCTGGCTGGAAAAAGATCCCTCCGACAACAACTGGGCAATCGCCAAAGGTGAATATACTCCCTGATATTATCATTGCAAATAAAGTTTTCCCATTGGGTGTGGTCAGTGCATCAAAACCGATGGGACAATAACAAAAAAAGAAGGAAAATTTAACAATGAAAAAAACAGTTCTGGCAGCTCTTGCCGCCGGGGTGGGGGTGTTGTGTGCCCAAACACCGGAAATCAAAGTGCCTTTTGTGGAAAAAAGGTGGATCAAAAATGATGTATTGACCAAACAATTTTCCACTCCCTGGAGTTTCGGGGCGGTTTTCCGCGGATTTGTCAAACTCGGTAAAAACGATCAGGATGCGGTAAAAGATACGCAGGTACGGCTCTTTCACGATAAGCAAAAGCTCTACTTTGCCTTTTTCCGGACGGTGGCGACATCGTCATCCTGTGTCGTTTCCGCGCGTGACGGTTCCGTCTGGGGGGATGACAGTGTATCTTTATTCATCTCTCCGGATGCTGCCAAACCGGCGCATTTCTACCAGATCATCATCAATGCCAATGGAGTGGTTTATGATGAAGAACGCTTCCCCGACGGTCGTTTTGATACCAGAAAAGATTTCCGGACATTGCAGGTAAATGTCTTCAAAGGTGAACGCGCCTGGATGCTCTACGGTTCAATAGATCTGGCGGAAGCCGGAATTCATGCCGACCGGAAATTTGCGCTCAATATGACCAGTCACCGCAAAGAATCCGACGGCAGCGAGGAGTATTCCACCTTTGCGCCGCTTGCCCGCCCGCAATTTCTGGTACCGGAGAGTTTCATTACTGCTTCGCTTGGCGGAACTCAATACAACAAACCGGCGGCATACAGTTTCGGTACATACCCGGAACTCTGTCTGGATGGCGAGGGCGAATTCGGCACTTCCGAAAGATGGGTGCGCCGCAACGGTGCATCGGTTTCACCCTGGTATAAAGGTTCGGGCTCTCACAGCATCAGCGTGGTGAATAAAGAGCGCAATGTCGTGCGCAACTGGTTCCATGCTCTGGATCTGAAACCGGAAACCCGCTACATGTTGAGTTTCATCTGCCGTTATCATACGCTGGAAACCGGCAATCTGGTTCCCATCCGCATCCACTGTTACGACCGTAACGGCAAAACTCTGGCAGTTTTGGACGGACCGGGACTGGGCAATCTCGGCGGCGGGGTGCCGAACTACCGTTTTGCACCTTACAAAAAGGATTTCACCACTCCCAAAGGCACTGCCCGGGCGGAACTGGAAGTGCGGGTCACCGATATCGGCAGTATCAATCTGGATTCCATCAGTGTAAAGAAGTTTGTCCCGGTGGTGCATGTGCCGCAACTGCTTGCCCCGGCGGAAAACGAAGTTGTCCGCAATAAACGTGTGGTTTTGAAGTGGAAACTTTTTGCCCGTGACGATCTGCGCCCGGGAACACTGACACTGCAATTTTCCAAAGATGCCGCATTCCCGGCGGATAAGACCCTCACCTTTGACGGCTGCGCTTACGATCCTGCCGACACCCGCGGCTGGTATGAAGATCTGCCGGAACAGGGCAAGTGGTTCTGGCGGGCGAAATTCGACGGCGAAGATGGCGGCGTATGGAGCAAAACCGCTTCATTTACCATCGATTACAACGCCGGAAATGAAAAGATTTCTCCGGTGATCGGCACTTTGAATCCGCGCGGCAGAATGGCGGAACGCGCCAAAACTTACCGCATTGCTTTCAGTGATGGGGAAATATCTTCCGGCATCAAAACGGTCAAACTGCTCATCAACCGTGAGGATGTGAGCAAACAGGCGGCAGTTGACGGCAAAGGCATCACCTTTTCTCTGCCTGAAGACGGCAAAACATTCTATGAGATCCAGCTCTTTGTCACCGATAATAACGGCAACCGGGCTGAAGAGAACGATTTTATCGCCATTTTGCCCGGAAAAGGTAAAACTGTCGTTGACTCCAAAGGATTCATAACGGTGGACGGGAAACGGATTTTCCCGATTTCCGGTTACGCATACAGCGATGAAAAAGAGTTCCCGGCGATGAAAAAGTACGGGTACAACTCCAATATGACCCCATGGGTCACTCCGGTAAATCCCGTTTGCTGGCACATTATTGCTGACTGCACCCGCGCCGGATTGTATATGATCCCCATTACGCTGCCGGAATTTCTCTGGGGCAAGGGGTATATCAAAAGCGATACCCGCGCCGCCCGGAGATTTCTTGAGAAAGAGGCGGAATATGTCGCCAAACTGCAGGGGCATCCCGGCGTGATCGGCTTTTACCTCGGCGACGAATCCATCGACGGCGGGTACAAAATGGATCGTTTTCAGGAGTATTACCGGGTGCTGAAAAATGCCTGTCCGGATCTGCCGATGACCTGGCTGCCGACTTACGGACAGAGCAATAAATTCGCCTGGGAAGGTTCGGCGGATGCCTGCGATATCCTCTGGCATGATGATTATGTCAGTCAGAGAAATCAGCACTTGCTGCTGATGCCGGATATCGACCGGATAATGGCATGGACAAAGAATAAACCATTCATGGAAATCATCGGCGCCCATGCGCCAAGCAGCGACTGGAAAAAAGCTGAACAGCGTTTCCCGACGTATACCGATCTGCGCTATTGCACATGGGCATCTCTCGTTTCCGGAGCAAAAGGATTGGCTGTCTATATTGAAAGCAAACGCAAACCCTTGACTTACAATCCCTTTGAGGGCACTAACGCCCCGGATTTTCCGGAACGTCTGAAACGGGTGATCAATGAAGCCGGTGCCGCGGTTCCCTGGTTGATATCTGATCAGCTGCCGGCGGTGAAAAGTCAGGTGCTTACCGGAAATGTGCGGATATTGGAAAGGGTCGCCAACGGCAAAACCATGACCGCCGTCGTCAATGCCGGAGAAACTCCTGCCGAAGTGAAACTGGGCAACGGCAAAATCGTGAAACTTCCCCGGCTCGGAGTCATCGTGGAATATTATTGAAATTTCCGGGGACAATGAGCCTCTGATATTTGTATTCAACTTCCGGCGGCAGTATATTATTTCTGCCGCCGGAATCATTGAGAATGCCTGTTTTGCCAAAAAAAGGATTTAGCGATTATGAATAAAAACTTTGAACATTGGGTGTGGACGGAACTGCTCGCATTTGACTGCCAAAAGCCCGATTGCGGTGCCGCAGAATACATTGAAACTTTAGGTTTCGCCCCCAAAGGCGTTTGCCTGCTGCTTACCACCCTGGATTTCGCCTTTGCCCATACCGGCATGGAAAAGGAGTTCATCCTGCCGCCGGATCACTGTTCGCGCAACGGCCACCCTGCCAATGAAGTGCGTACCCGTCAGGAGTGGACGAATTACAATTTGCGCACGCTGATCCGGGAGCTGCAGAAATTCGGCTGTGAAGTTTATTATTCCAGTTTTTCCACTGCCATGCTGGATAAATTTCACAAAGAGTGGGTTTCCGACCATCCGGAAGTGCGCGGGGTTTATTCATGGTACGACGGCGACCCCGAAGGGCGCGGTAATGATGTCTGCCTGATCAAAAATCTTGCCGACGGCACCCCGGTGGCAGAAGTTTTCGCTGAAAAACTGGTCAAATGCTGTAAAGATTACGGCTTTGACGGCTTCCACGGCGCCGACGGCTGCGGTCCGTGGTGGGCAAGCGGGACGGAAACCGATATGAGCGATCCGTTCCTCGCCGGTTTCCTCAAAGATGAGTGGAACGCCCCGGACTTCGTTAAAGCTCCGTGGGACGGCGATTTGAATACCTATATCCGCCGTTCGGAATGGGTCTGGGCAAATCACCGGCTGGAGTGGATCAACTATCTGACCGGTAAGTGGGCGGATGCCTGGAAAACCATCACCGACGCGCTCCATGCCGCCAACTTGAAATCTGTCATCAACAGCGCCAATACCCGCGGCGCTTTTGATGCCATGTACGAAACCGGCATAAATTATAAACTTATGGCTCAAACCGGTATCGATGCCATGGTCGTGGAAACAGTCGCACTCGGCGTGGAAATGGGCGATGAAACGGCTCATCCGCACGATGATTATCCGGCTGTTCTCCGCGAGATCCGCACCTTTGCCCCGGAATTCAAGCTCATCTTTCTGCACGGCATCAAGGATGTCGTGGAAAACTGGGACAATCTCCGCCATGCCCCATGCGCTTATGAAAGGGAACTTTGCCGCCTTGCCAACAGTTATTACTTCAACGGCGAAACTATGGAACGGGCCGCATCCGGACTGCTCGGCTGTCTTGCCGACGGCATCAAATCTGCAGAGTGGGAGTTCATTTGCAGCTTGTGGAAAACCCATATCAGCCGTATCCCCGTTGCCGCCGGTGAAGTTACCACTTTGCACTGCGATGAACAGCTGCTTGACGGACTGGCGGATTATACCGCCGACGGTATGCCGTCAAGCCACGATATGATCCGCAGTCTGATGGAACATGGCATTGCGATCGAAACTGCCGCACAGCTCAAACACGCCAATAAGATTGCCGGGGTGAAATTGATCGCTTCCGCCCATCTCGCCGATCCGGATGAAATCGGCAAATTGATCGCTTCCGGTACGCCGCTTATCCTGATGGGCAGAGCCGGAGCTTTGGAAAAATACTTCCACTCCGCTGAAGTCGTCACCGACTCCCGGATCGCTCTGGCAGCAATAAATTGCGGTGATCCCGGAACAATTCACCGGGTCGATGCCGGAGGCAAATGGGTCGAAAGCCCCGTTAAAGTGCGTTTCTGCCAGTACCGCAACCGCATGGATATCCGGGAGGAATTCTGGCAGCTTGCCGCCGGAGTCATCCGTAACGCCGCCAGAAACGATGCTGATAAACGGCAGATCCCGTTTGCCCAAATCACCAACGATCCGCGTTGTACGCTCCAACAGCAGCTGCTGGATGAGAAAACTTTGCGCATCACAGTCGAAAACCGCGCCGGATGGCGGAGACTGACGGCGGCATTGAAGTTCAATCTGCCCATCGCCAATGTCCGGATCATCACCTCTTTTCCCCTGCGCCCCGCCGGCAGTGACAGCGTCGGCTGGAACGCTACCGGTGTCGGCAAAGGCGCAACCACGTTCACCGTTCCAGTACCGCCCCGGGGAGTGACGGTCATCGAAGTGGTTTTCTGACCGGCAGCGCATCTGCCTTTGTATGCATTCCCGGCGTTTCTTTTGCAGGGGGGCGCTCACGCCGCCTTTGTATGCATTCCCGGCGTTTCTTTTTGCAGGGGGGCGCTCACGCCGCCCCCCCCTGCACCCCCTACGGCGCCCGCCAAGGCGGGACTTATTCGGGTGGTTAGCGCGTTTCCCGGCGTGGCTGGCTTCCGGCTCAATCATGCGTTCACAATCAGACCCGCTGCCGATTTTTATATCGGCAGTCGGGATCTTGGATTGTGAACGCGGTTGCCGCACCCGGGGGAAAGTTCCCCCGTGCCCCCTTGTGGCGGGATAA